>NZ_JAHKRK010000065.1 GCF_019396355.1 Pseudonocardia nigra | reverse complement strand
GACGGGCCGCTGGTCGAGTTCGTGCGCCGGGAGCTGCCGCCGGACCGGACCTGGCGGCTGAAGGTGCGCACCGGTGACGCGCGCGAGGTGCTCGCGCGGGCGCCCGGTGGCGCGTTCGACCTGGTCGTGGTGGACGTGTTCGCGGGCGCCCGCACACCGGCGCACCTCACCTCCGTGGAGTTCCTCCAGGAGGTGGCCCGGGCCCTCGACGACGGCGGCCTGTGGGCGGCCAACATCACCGACGGCGCGGGCTCGCTCGCCTTCGCCCGTGCGCAGGTGGCCACGGCCCGGGCGGTGTTCCCGCACACCGCGCTGATCACCGAGCCCGCCGTGCTGCGGGGTCGCCGTTTCGGCAACCTCATCCTGCTCGGCAGCGCCCGGGAGCTGCCGATCGCCGAGCTGACGACGGCGATCGGGCGTGACCCGTTCCCCGGGCGGGTGGAGCACGGCCCGCCGCTGGAGCGCTTCACCGGCGGGGCCCGCCCGGTCACCGACGCCACCGCCGCCGACTCGCCGGCGCCGCCGGACGGGACATTCTGAACCCTAGGCCGTGGCGTAGTGGAACTCGGTCTGGATCGCGCTGCGGGCCGGGAAGTCGTAGCCGTGCTCGCCCGCCGGGAGGTGGAACCGGGTGGGCTTGCCCGGATAGCCGGGGCTGCCCAACACGGGCGACAGCACGGTGTCCACCAGCATCGACGGGTTCCCGTTCGGGGACCGGTCGCCCTTCACCTCCGCCTCGAAGCGTCCCCCGACCCGCACCGATCCCGACCCCTTCGTCACGTCGAACTCGATCGGGGCGCGCTCCACGGCGACGACCTCGCCGACCAGGGCCCGCCAGGTCCGCGAGCGGCCCGCCGTGCTGCCCGGTGAACGCGGCGAGCAGTGCCTGCTGCTGCTCCTCGCTGGCCGCGTCGTCGACGATGACGAGCAGGCGCACGTTCCCGGCGAGCGGGTTGCCCGGCAGCTGCCCGAGGAACCCCATGTTCAGCCCGGCGACCTCCGTGCCGCCGATGTGCCCGCGGTCGAAGTGGAAGACCCACCCGAAGTCGCAAGAGCCGCCGTCCGGGTCGTTGCCGCCCCAGCACGGGCAGTAGCTCGTGCAGGTGCAGACCTCGGACATCCGTCCTTCGAGCTCGTATCCCATGATCGATCTCCTTCCTCCTAATGGGTGTGGGTCCCGGCGGCGGGCAGCGCTCCGGGGTCGCCGATGACGAGGTAGCCGGCGGTCGCCAACAGCAGGACGCCCACCGGCGCGACGATCCGGTGTCCCCACGGAGCGACCTTCTCCGCGACCATGACCGCGGTCAGCCCGAGCATCCAGGCCAGGTCGGCCGCCCCGGTCGCGAACATCACCAGCATCAGCGCCCAGCAGCAGCCCAGGCAGGACAGCGGGTGCCGGACCCCGACGTGCCACGCGCCCGCGAGGCCGCGCCGATAGTGGGCGAACAGGAACGCCGCCGGCTCCCGGCAGGCGGTGAGGCAGCGCTGTTTGAGCGGGCTGAACTGGAACGCGCCGGCGAGCCCGAGCGCGCCGGCGAGCGCCAGGTCCGGCGGAACGGCCGGCAGGAGCCGGTGCAGCCCCACCGCGGCGGCCAGTGCGACGGCGGCGAAGGCCAGCCAGACCGCGAGGTAGGCCCCGTAGAACGCCGACCGGACGCCGGATGCCCCCGGCTGCCGGGCGGTGACCACGGTGAACATGCGCGCCATCGGCACCGTCGTCGGCAGCATCATGGCGGCGACCATCACCACCCAGCCGGCGGCGAAGGCGGCGAGCAGGAGCGGCAGGTCCGGTGCCGCAGCACGCAGGCCGGCCACCGCGTGCGCGGCGTGCGTGAGCTCGCCGCGCGGCACGAACTCCAGGGCGACGAGGACCAGCCAGCCCGCCGCCGTCAGCGACCACAGCACCCGGGCGGGATCGCGGTGGCCGACGGCGGCAGAGGCCGGAGTCATCGCGATCCGCCTCCCGGCCCCCGGCCGTAGGTGAGCGTGTGCATCAGGGTGAGGGCCGCCGAACCCATGTGGGCGAACCCGTGCCTGCTCAGCAGGTCGTCGTAGGCGGCGCGGGGCAGCAGCTGGTCGTCGATCTGCGCCTCGAAGAACTGGATCCCGCACATCACCCGCCCGGGCGGGGTGCGCAGCGCCTCGTCGGTGTCCGGGAACGGGAAGTCGGAGATCACGAACCAGCCGCCCGATTCGAGCATGGCCAGCACGTTCGCGGCGACCCGGTCGATGTCCCGGCACTCGTGCATCGAGATGTTGTTGATCACGACGGCCGCCGGCTCGTCGAGCGTCATGTCCTCCAGCGGGATGCACTCCAGGCGGACGCGGTCGGCGAGCCCGGCCGCCTCCACCCGCTTGCGGGCCTCCGCGATCGAGTGCGCGTCGCCGTCGATCCCGACGACCTCGCAGTTCGGGTACGTCGTCGCCAGCCGCACCACCCCGCGTCCCGCGCCACAGGCGGTGTCGACGACCCGGCAGCCGGCCTCGAGCCGTTCGGTGAGCCCGGGGACCAGGGCGAGCCCCCCGGGGATGAGGCGCGTGTAGAACGGCGTCCCGGTCCCGGAGACCTGGGTGATCCACTCGGGGCTGGTGTCGTCCCACCACATGCGTTCGCCCGTGGCCAGGTTCGCGGCGAACCGGCCGAACACCTCGGGCTGCTCGAACAGCGTGAACACCCCGCCGACGTAGGCGGGCGAGCCCGTGTCCAGCAGCAGCGTGTCCATGTGCGGTGCGAGCCGCAAGCCGCCACCGTCCCGGACGAGCACGCCTGCGGCCAGCGCGGAGCGGCACCAGACCGACACGTAGAAGTTGTCCAGCGCCAGGTGCTCGGCCAGGTCGTCGGCCGTGCTGCCGGGCCGCTCGGCCACCGCCCGGACCAGCCCGCCGCGCAGCCCGATCGCGATGGTCCGGTGGCCCACGTAGCCGGCGACCTGGGTCATCAGCACCGGCACCTGGTCGGCCACGCTCGGCGCACCTGCGCTGGGCTCGATGGTCGCGGTCATCGTCGTCTCCCCTCGTTGCGAGTACGGGGGATGGTCCGACCGGCGCAGCAGCCGCTGCCAGTTCTGCTTCTGTAGCGATCCGGTACAACATCAGTACTGCTTCCCGGCGCGGGCCGCCCTACCTGCTCCAACCCACGAGACCCGGCAGGGGGAGAGATGGGTGCCACCTACGGACAGTTCTGCCCCGTCGCGAAGGCGATGGAACTGCTCGACGAGCGCTGGACGCTGCTGATCGTCCGGGAGCTGATGGCCGGCAGCCACCACTTCAACGCGCTGCGCCGCGGGTTGCCGCGGATGTCGCCCGCGCTGCTGTCCAAGCGGCTGCACACGCTCGTCCGCGCCGGCGTCGTCGAACGCCACAGCGAGGGCAACCGGGTGACCTACCACCTCAGCCCGTCCGGGCGGGAGCTGGAGCCGATCGTCGCGGCGCTCGGGCAGTGGGGCACGCGGTGGATCGGCGAGCTCGGCGACGTCGACCTGGACCCGCACCTGCTGATGTGGGACATCCACCGCTGGATCGACATGGAAGCCGTACCCGACGGGCGCACCGTGCTGCTGTTCCGGTTCACCGACATGACGGGCCCCGCGGGGAGCTGGTGGCTCGTGATCAACACCGACGGTGTGGACGTGTGCGACTTCGACCCGGGTCACGAGGTGCGGATGACGATCACGAGCGAGCTGCGCACGATGATCGAGATCTGGCGCGGCGACCGCGCGTGGGCCGACACGGTGCGGGCGGGCCTGCTGGTGCTGCGCGGCGACACGCAGGCCGTGCGGGCGGTGCCCACCTGGCTGAAGCTGTCGCCGTTCGCGTCGACGCCGCGGCCGGTGGCGGCGGTACTCACCGGCACGTCCGCGAGCTGACAGCCCGGCGACGAGCTCGGGGCGGGCGGACGCGACAGGGCCCGCCCCCGGAAGCGGGAGCGGGCCCTGTCGATCACGTCATCGGGTCGGACGACCCGGCGCGTGGGGAGCTCAGATGGCGCGGACGCCGGTGGCCTGCGGGCCCTTGGCGCCCTGGCCGATCTCGAACTCCACGCGCTGGCCCTCGTCGAGGCTGCGGAAGCCCGCGGCGTCGATCTCCGAGTAGTGGACGAAGACGTCGGCGCCGCCGCCGTCCTGGGAGATGAAGCCGAAGCCCTTCTCGCCGTTGAACCACTTCACTGTTCCCTGTGCCATGTGTTCTGCTCCAAGCAGGTGATGGTGGGCGTCCGCACCGTGCGGCGCCCGGCCGAGGTGCCGCAGACCAGGGACCGTCCCTGCGCGTTGCACCAGAAAACATTCCCGCGAGCGTGAATCACACGAACACCGAAAAGCTCTGACGACCATCATGTACAACGCGGGCCGCGCCCGAACGTTCCCCCGAGCGCCCCGAATGTGGCGCAGCGCACGTTCGCGCCCGATCCCTCGGGGCTCGGCGGGCCAGGCTCCCGGTCCCGTGATCCCCGCTCCTCCGCGCCGGGGCCCGTCCGCCCCGAGCGAAAACCGGTGGATAGTGAGTGCGTGCTCATTTAGCGTCGCACCCGTGCAGCCGTCGAAACCCCGAGCCCGCCGCATGGCACCGGACGACCGCCGCGCCACGATCATCGCGGCCACGCTGCCGCTGGTGCTGCGGCACGGCGGCGGGGTGACCACGCGGCAGATCGCCGAGGCCGCCGGGATCGCGGAGGGCACGATCTTCCGGGTCTTCCCCGACAAGGAGTCGGTGGTCCGGGCCGTGGTGGCGGAGGCGTTCGAGCCTGCGCCCACCCTCCGCGAGCTGGCGGAGGTGGACCGCCACCTGCCGCTGCGCGAACGCCTCGCCGCCGCGGTCGCGGTGCTGCAGCGCCGGCTGTCCGAGGTGTTCGGGCTGCTCGCCGCCCTCGACTGGACCCGCCCACCGGACCACGACGACGCCGACCGGTGCGAACGCCCCCGGGCCGCCCCGATCAACGACGCGTTCCGGGCCGCGATCGTGGACCTGATCGGGCCCGACGCGCAGCGGCTGCGGGTGCCGGCCACCGAGTTCGCCCACGTGCTGCGGTTGCTCGTCTTCTCCGGCACCCACCCGCTCATCGCCGACGGGCGCACGCTCGACGCGGAGCAGATCGTCGCGATCCTGCTCGACGGCCTGCTCGACGCCGCGGTGCCCGCACCCGACCCGACCGAGGAAGGTCCATGCTGATCCGACTGCTGCGCGAGAATCTGCGCAGCTACACCCGGCCGCTGCTGCTCGTCGTGGCGTTGCAGCTGCTCGGCACGATGGCGTCGCTCTACCTGCCCAGCCTCAACGCCGACATCATCGACCGGGGGATCGCCCGCGGTGACACCGGCTTCATCGTCAGCACCGGCGGCTGGATGCTGGTCGTCACGCTCGTCCAGATCGTCTGCTCGATCGCTGCGGTCTACGTCGGCGCCCGCACGGCGATGGGCTTCGGGCGCGACGTGCGGGCCGCGCTGTTCCACCGGGTGGGCGAGTTCTCCGTCCGGGAGGTCAACCGGTTCGGCGCGCCGTCGCTGATCACCCGCGGCACCAACGACGTCCAGCAGGTGCAGATGCTGGTGCTGCTGTCCTGCACGATGCTCGTCACGGCACCGATCATGTGCATCGGCGGCGTGCTCATGGCGCTGCAGGAGGACCTGCAGCTGTCCTGGCTGATGCTGGTCTGCGTTCCGGTGCTGGTCGTCTCGATCGGCGCGGTGATCGTGCGGATGGTCCCGGGCTTCCGCGTCATGCAGACGCGCATCGACGACGTCAACCGCGTCCTCCGCGAACAGATCACCGGGATCCGGGTGGTGCGTGCGTTCGTGCGCGAGCCGCAGGAGTCCGCCCGGTTCGACGTCGCGAACGTCGCCCTCACCGCCGTCGCGACCCGCGTCGGCCGGCTGATGGCGATGGTGTTCCCGATCGTCATGCTCGTGCTGAACGTCTCCAGCGTGGCAGTGCTGTGGTTCGGCGCGGGGCGGATCGACGCGGGGCAGATGCAGATCGGCGCCCTCACCGCGTTCCTGACCTACCTGATCCAGATCCTGATGGCGGTCATGATGGCCACCTTCATGGTGATGATGATCCCGCGGGCCGCGGTCTGCGCCGAGCGGATCGTCGAGGTGCTCGACACGGAGTCCTCGGTCGCCCCGCCCGCCCGGCCGGTCGTCCCGGCGGAGGCCACCGGCGTGCTCGAACTGCGCGCGGCGCGGTTCGCCTACCCGGGTGCCGACGAACCCGTGCTCCGGGACGTGACCCTCACGGCGCGGCCCGGCACGACCACGGCGATCGTGGGCAGCACCGGCGCGGGCAAGACCACGCTGCTCGGGCTCGTGCCCCGGCTCTTCGACGTGACCGCCGGCGCCGTGCTCGTCGACGGCGTTGACGTGCGGGACCTCGAGCCGGAGCACTTGTGGCGCCGGGTCGGGATCGTGCCGCAGAAGCCGTACCTGTTCTCCGGCACCGTCGCGAGCAACCTCCGCTACGGCAACCCCGACGCGAGCGACGGGGAGCTCTGGGCGGCGCTCGAGGTGGCCCAGGCCGCCGACTTCGTCCGCGCGATGCCGGAGGGGCTGGCCGCGCCCATCGCCCAGGGCGGCACCAACGTCTCCGGTGGTCAGCGGCAGCGCCTCGCGATCGCGCGCGTGCTGGTGCGCGCGCCGCAGATCTACCTGTTCGACGACTCGTTCTCGGCCCTCGACCTGGCCACGGACGCGCGGCTCCGTGCGGCGCTGCGGCCCGTCACGGCGACGGCGACCGTGCTGGTGGTGGCGCAGCGGGTGGCCAGCATCCGCGACGCCGACCAGATCGTGGTGCTCGACGACGGCGCCGTCGTCGGCATCGGCACCCACGACGAGCTGCTGGGCACCTGCCCGACCTACGGCGAGATCGTCGCGTCCCAGTTCACGGTGGAGGAAGTGGCATGACGAGCGCGACCAAGCAGGGCGTCGACGACACCGGCCGCGCTGCCCGGGACATGGCCAACGCCCGCCGGGGCGGGCCGCAATGGGGATCCATGGGAATGCCGGCGGAGAAGTCGATGGACTTCGGGCCGTCGGCGCGGCGACTGGTGCGCCGGCTCCTCCCCGAACGCGTCGGGGTGGTGGCGGTGCTGGTCCTCGGCGTGATCAGCGTGACGCTCAACGTGATCGGCCCGATCGTCCTCGGGTACGCCACCGACGTCATCTTCGCCGGGGTGATCGGGCGACAGCTCCCGCCCGGCAGCACCCCCGAGGAGGCGGCGGCCGCCGCCCGGGCCGCCGGGAACGAGACCTTCGCCAACATCATCTCTGCGACGGGCGTGGTGCCGGGGCAGGGCATCGACTTCGACCTGCTGGGCCGCGTCCTGCTCGGCGTCGTCGCGATCTACGTCGCGGCCTCGCTGTTCGGCTGGCTGCAGGGCTACCTGCTCAACGGGATCGTGCAGCGCACGATCTACACGCTGCGCCGCGACGTCGAGGACAAGATCAACCGGTTGCCGCTGCGCCACTTCGACCGCCAGCCCCGCGGCGAGCTGCTGAGCCGGGTCACCAACGACATCGACAACGTCTCGCAGAGCCTGCAGCAGACGATGAGCCAGATGCTGACGTCGCTGCTCACCGTCGTGGGCGTGCTGAGCATGATGCTGGTGATCTCGCCGCTGCTCGCGCTGGTGGCCCTCGTGACGATCCCGGTGACGTTGCTTGTCACGCGGGCGATCGCGCAGCGGTCGCAGAAGCAGTTCGTGGCGCAGTGGCGGCGCACCGGCGCCCTCAACGCGCACATCGAGGAGGCCTTCACCGGCCACGAGCTGGTGCGGGTGTTCGGGCGGCGCCGCGAGGTGGAGGCGGCCTTCGCCACCCGCAACGACGAGCTGTTCGACTCGAGCTACCGGGCGCAGTTCATCTCGGGGATCATCATGCCGTCGATGATGTTCATCGGGAACCTGAACTACGTGCTCGTGGCCGTGGTCGGCGGCTTGCGGGTGGCGTCGGGGTCGCTGAGCCTCGGCGACGTGCAGGCGTTCATCCAGTACTCCCGGCAGTTCACGCAACCGCTGACGCAGCTGGCGTCGATGGTCAACCTGCTGCAGTCGGGCGTGGCGTCGGCGGAGCGCGTGTTCGAGCTGCTCGACGCGGAGGAGCAGGTCCCCGACCCGGCCGTGCCCGCGGTGCCGCCCACCCGGCGGGGACGCGTGACGTTCGAGGACGTCTCGTTCCGGTACGAGGCGGACAAGCCCCTGATCGAGGACCTCACGCTCGCCGCCGAGCCGGGACAGACCGTCGCGATCGTCGGGCCCACCGGTGCGGGCAAGACCACGCTCGTCAACCTCGTCATGCGGTTCTACGAGCTCGACGCCGGCCGGATCACGCTCGACGGCGTGGACATCGCCGCGATGGACCGAGCCACGCTGCGCTCCGGCGTCGGCATGGTGCTGCAGGACACCTGGCTGTTCGGGGGCACCATCCGCGACAACATCGGCTACGGCGACCCGGCCGCCACCGAGGAGCAGATCCTCGCCGCCGCCCGCGCCACCTACGTCGACCGGTTCGTGCGCAGCCTGCCCGACGGCTACGACACGGTGATCGACGACGAGGGGTCGAACGTCAGCGCGGGGGAGAAGCAGCTCATCACGATCGCGCGCGCCTTCCTCGCCGACCCGACCCTGCTGATCCTCGACGAGGCCACCAGCTCGGTGGACACCCGCACCGAGGTGCTCGTGCAGCGCGCGATGGCGGCGCTGCGCTCGGACCGCACCAGCTTCGTCATCGCCCACCGGCTCTCGACGATCCGCGACGCCGACCTGATCCTCGTGATGGAGGCGGGGCGGATCGTGGAGCAGGGCACGCACGACGAGCTGCTCGCGGCGGGCGGTGCGTACCACGAGCTGTACGCCACGCAGTTCGCCGGCGCGGTGGCGGCGGCGGACTGAGCGCGGCGCACCGTACCGACCGCACTAGCCTGCTCCGGTGGCCGCCGAGCTGACCCTCCTGCCGGAGGTCTCCTTCCGCGGCCGCGAGATCACGGCCCCGCGGCTGCGCGGCCTTCTCGCGCTGCTGGCCGACAACCTGCGCACGGGCTGCAGCACGGGCCGGCTGGTGGACGGCTTGTGGCCCGACGTGCAGCCGGCGAACCCGACGAAGGCGCTGCAGATCCTCGTCTCGCGCGCCCGCGCCCAGCTCGGTGCCGACGTCATCGCGAGCACGCCCACCGGCTATCGACTCGCGCTCGCCGTGGACGAGGTCGACGCCGCCGCGATCCAGCACCGCGCGGCCGCGGCGGCCGAGCACCTGCGCGCCGACGACCCCGTCGCCGCCCTCGCCGACGCCGAGGCCGGGCTCGCACTGTGGGACGGGACCGGCGCGGACGGGCCGGTCGGCGACCCGCTGGTGGAGCTGCGCGCGGGCCGGATCGGCGCCCACCGCGCGCTGGTGCGCAGCCGGGCACTGGCGCTGTCCCGGGCGGGCCGGGCCGGCGACGCCGTCGAGGCGCTGACCGGGCTGGTCCGGCAGTATCCACGGGACGAAGAGCTGCTCGCGGCGCTGTTGCGGTCCGAGGCGGCCACCGCCGGACCCGCCGCCGCCCTCGCCCGCTACGACACCTATCGCCGGATGCTCCGCGACGATCTGGGCGCCGACCCCGGGGCCGCCCTCCAGGCCGTCCACCAGCAGTTGCTGCGCGACGAGGCACCCCCCGTCCGCAACGGCGTGCCGCACGAACCCAACCCGCTGCTGGGCCGCGACGCCGACATCGAGGCGGTCACCCGCCTGCTGCGCACGTCCCGGGTGACCTCGATCGTCGGCCCCGGTGGGCTGGGCAAGACGCGCCTCGCGCACGTGGTGAGCCGCCGCGCCGAGTACCCCGTCGTGCACCTCGTCGCGCTCGCCGGTGTGACGCACGACGAGGACGTCGCGAGCGAGGTCGCGTCCGTGCTCGGCGCCCGGGAAGCGCGGCGCACCCCGGCCGGCGCCTTCGCCGCGTGCGCCGAGCTCCTGCCGCGCATCGTCGACGCGCTGGGCGCCTACCCGGCCCTGCTGGTGCTCGACAACTGCGAGCACGTCCTGGAGGGTGCCGCCGAGCTGGTGCAGGCGCTCGTGGCGATGACCGCGGAGCTGCGGATCCTCACCACCAGCCGCGCCCCGCTGGGCCTGTCGTCGGAGTCGGTGCACCTGCTGCCCGAGCTCGACGAGGCGACCACGGCCGAGCTGTTCGAGCAGCGCGCCCGGGCCGCGCGAGCGGGCGTCGACCTGCCGCCCGACGCCGTCGCCGAGCTGTGCCGGAACCTCGACGGGCTGCCGCTCGCGGTCGAGCTGGCGGCCGCGCGCACCCGCGTCATGTCGGTGGCGGAGATCGCCAAGCGCCTCGACGACCGTTTCGCGCTCCTGCGCGGCGGGGCCCGGGACGCGCCGCAGCGGCACCGCACGTTGCACGCCGTCGTCGACTGGAGCTGGAACCTGCTCGACCCGGCCGGGCAGGCGGCGCTGCGTGCCCTGTCGATCTGCCCCGGCGGGTTCACCGCCGACGCCGCCCGGCACCTGCTCGGCGCCGACGCCGAATTCGTGCTGGAGGACCTCGTCGACCAGTCGCTGCTCAAGGTCGTCGACACGCCGGCGGGTGCCCGGTTCCGGATGCTCGAGACCGTGCGCGAGTTCAGCGCCTCCCACCGTGAAGCCGCCGGGGAGACCGAGCGGGTGCTCGGCGGCTTCGTCGCGTGGACCCGCGAGTTCGCCCTGGCCCACCGCGACGCGCTCTTCGGCTCCGACCCCGCCCCGGTCCTCGAGCGCGTCCGGCTGGAGCAGGACAACCTCCTCCACGGTCTGCGGCACGGGCTCGGCACGGGAGACGGCGCCACGGTCGCGGCGATCGGCGCACTGCTTGCCGGGCTCTGGCTGCTCGACTCCGACTACCCGCGGCTGGCGACGCTGACCGAGGAGACCGCCTGGACCCTCTCGCATTTTCGGCCGGGGCCCGAGCTCGTCGAGGCCGCCCGGGCGGTGGCTGCGGTCGGCACCGTGTGCACCTTCATGCTCGAGGGCCCGCGCGCGGTGCGCCCGCTGGTCACCCTCCGCCGGTTGCCGCCCGCCCCGCCGGACACTCTGCCCCGGGCGCTCGCGGCCGTGCTGCTGGCCGCCCCCCGCGTCACGAGCCCCGACCACCCCGCGCTGCAAGAACTCTGCGACAGCGACGCACCCCTGCTGGCCGGGTTGGCGAACGGCGCGGCCGCCCACCTGTGGGAGAACCAGGGCGATCTGGAACGGGCGCTGGCGTGCGCCCGGCGGACGCTCGAGGCGTTCGCCGCGCCGACGGCGGAGTGGATGCAGATGGCGGGCCACTCCCGCGTCGGCGAGCTGTGCCTGCAGCTCGAGCGGGGAGCCGAGGCGCTGCACCACCTGACCGCGGCCTTCGACCTCCTGCTCGGCCTCGGCCTGAGCGCTGAGGCGTTCGGGCTGCGGTGGGGGATCATTGCCGCCAACATGCAGGTCGGCGCGGTCGACGAGGCCGAGCGCTGGTGGGGGCCCGCCGCCGAGGACGGGCCGCGCGCGGCCCTGCGGGTCGACCTCGGGGCCAGGGCGGAGATCCTGCTCGCCCGTGGTGAGGTCGACGAGGGCCTCCGGGTGTGGCGGCAGGCCGTCGAACAGCTGCGCAACACCGAGAGCCCGGCGGGCGCCGACGTGCTCGGCCTGATGCCTTGGTCGCTGGAGAACCACGCCGCGGCCGTGGTCGCGCACGTGCAGCACAGCAGGCTCGACCTCGTCGAGGGGATCGTCGACGAGCTGCCGCACGTGGTGTCGGCGCTGCTCGCCGACCCCATGGTGAAGCCGCTCTACCTCGCCGACTACTTCCCGATCTGCGGGGCGCTGCTGCTGGCGCTGGGGATGGCCGCACTCGCCCGTGGCGACACGAGGTCGGGTGTGCGGATGGTCGCCCTGGCCGAGCGGTTCCGGTACGCGAAGGGGTTCCAGCCGACGATGTCCTCGGCCCGAGCCCGGCGGGCGGCCGAACACGCCGACCGGCCGGCGTACGACGACGCGGTGTCGTCGTACGCCGGCCTGGGGCGCCACGAGCTGCGTGCCGCGGCGCAGGCCGTCCTCGGGGCGCGCACCCCGGAGCGGCACTGATCAGCGTCGGGGGTCGCGGGCGTACAGCTTCTTCGCCCACAGGTAGCCGACCAGCGCGATCCCGGCGCACCAGGCGAGCGCGACCACGCCGCTGTTGCCGATCGGGGTGCTGAACAGCAGCCCCCGGATCGACTCGATGATCGGGGTGAACGGCTGGTACTCGGCGAACCAGCGCAGCCCGGCGGGCATCGAGTCGGTCGGGACGAACCCGCTGCCGAGGAACGGCAGGAACACCAGCGGCTGCGGGAGGTTGCTCGCCGTCTCGACGGTCGGGCTGACCAGCCCCAGCGCCACCGAGAGCCAGGTGAGGGCGAACCCGAGCGCAGCGAGCACCCCGATCGCGCCGAGCCAGCCTGCCGGGCCCGCCGTGGGCCGGAACCCGACGAGCAGCGCGACCCCGACGACCGCGGCCACGCAGAGCGTCATCTGGATCAGGCTGCCGAGCACGTGCCCGGTCAGCACCGACGTGCGGGCGATCGCCATCGTGCGGAACCGGGCGATGATCCCCTCGGTCATGTCCATCGTCACCGAGACGGCCGTGCCCAGCGACGCCATGACCACCGCGATGAGGACGATCCCCGGCGCGACGTAGTTCACGTAGTCCGCACGCCCGCCGCCAGGGACTCCGAGCCCGGCGCCCAGTGTGCCGCCGAACACGTAGACGAACAGCAGCAGGAGCACGACCGGCATCCCGACCAGCTGCACGGTCAGGGAGGGGTAGCGCTGCATGCGCTTCAGCTGGCGGCGCAGCATCGTCGAGGAGTCGTGCAGGACGAAGGCAGGTGCGGTCATCGGAGGGCCACCTTCTGGGTGTCGGAGCGCCCGGTGAGGGCGAGGAAGACGTCGTCGAGGTCGGGGGTGTGCACGGACAGCTCGTCCACCTCGACGAACGCGGCGTCGAGCCGGTCGAGCAGGGCCCGCAGCGAGCGCACGCCGCCGTCGCTCGGGACCTGCAGCGTGAGCGCCTCGTCGTCGCGCTGCGCGTCCCCGAGTGCGCGGGCGGCGGCCGCGAGCGCGTCGCCGTCGGCGAACCGCAGCCGCACGTGGCCGCCGGGGACGAGCCGCTTGAGCTCCTCCGGAGTGCCTTCGGCGACCAGCCGGCCGTGGTCGAGCACGGCGATCCGGTCGGCGAGCTCGTCGGCCTCCTCCAAGTACTGCGTGGTGAGGAAGATCGTGACGCCGCCCGCCACGAGCTCGCGGATGATCTGCCACATGCCGCGCCGGCTGCGCGGGTCGAGCCCGGTGGTCGGCTCGTCCAGGAAGATCACCTGCGGGTCGCCGACGAGCGTCATCGCGATGTCGAGGCGCCGCTTCATCCCGCCGGAGTAGGTGGAGGCGGGCTTCCGGGCCGCCTCGCCGAGGTCGAACCGGTCGAGCAGTTCGGCGATCCGCCGCCTGCCCTCCGCCCGGTCCAGGTGGTGCAGGTCGGCCATCAGCCGAAGGTTCTCCTCGCCGGTCAGCAGGCCGTCGACCGCCGAGAACTGGCCGGTGACGCCGATCGCCGCCCGCACCGCGTCCGGGTCACGGTGGCGATCGTGTCCGGCGACGTGCACCTCGCCGCCGTCCGAGCCGATCAGGGTGGACAGGATCTGCACCGTCGTCGTCTTGCCGGCCCCGTTCGGGCCGAGCAGCGAGAAGATCGTGCCGGCCGGCACCTGCAGGTCGATCCCGTCGAGCACCGTCTTCTCGCCGTAGGACTTGCGCAGGCCGCGCACCGCGATGGCCTGCTGACGTGATGTGGTGGTCACTGCTCCCTCGTCTCGTCGTGTTCGCTGTGGCGCTGGTGGCCACGACTGCGGAGAGGGTGCGGGGCGCGGGCTTCAGTGCGGATTCATCGCGGTTTCAGTGCCGGCAACCAGCTGGAGTCTCGACGCGACCCCGCCACAGGCCCAGGTCGCGAGCCCTGTGGGTTGAGCGGAACACCACGGCTGTTCGATCTTGCGCTGAGGAACGTGGTGTTCCGTTCACCCGTCGAGTGCCACGAATCGGGCCCGCGGGTGCGACTGGACTGGGCAGGCTTCCTTCCGGCAGCACTCGTCGTGTCGCTCATCCCCGGCGCCAACCGGCTGGGCGTGCACCACGATGTCCGGCGCGCGGTCGTCCCGCAGGATCCGGGCGTCGATGTGCGCCCACTCCGAGGGGTGATAGCCGAGCTCCGCCACCGTGTATTCGATCGCGATCACGTGCTCGGGCCCGAACTCGATCAGGTCGCCGAAGGCGAGTTCGGTCACGATGCTCGGACCGTTGGCCAGGCGTCCCGTGTAGCGCCCGTCCCGGCCGGCGTCGAGGAGCTCGGCAGACGACATCGAAGAGCCTGCGCTTGAGGACTCGGATGGGCTCGGTCTTGGTATCGCCGCCGGGCCGACAACGCCGCCAGGGGCGATCTGGGCGCCAGGACCGCGATCCATGGTCCGCCAGACACGCCCTAGGCTCGCCGCCCATGACCGACGTGGACGAGCAGGGCCGTCCGGAGCCTCCCCTCGCGGCCGACGAGGCCGGCACGCTCCTGGGCTTCCTGGAGTTCCATCGCGCGACCCTGGCGTGGAAGTGCGCGGGATTGGACGCGGCCGGCCTGCGGGCAACCGTCGGCGCCTCGTCGATGACGCTCGGCGGGTTGCTCAAGCACCTGGCCTACGTCGAGGACGACTGGTCCTCCCGGTGGCTGCACGGGCGGGACCGGCAGCCCCCGTGGGACGCGGTGGACTGGAAAGCCGACCCCGACTGGGACTGGCACTCGGCCGCCGAGGACTCCCCGGAACAGCTCCACGCCCTCTGGCAGGACGCCGTGGCCCGGTCCCGTGGCCTGATCGCCGAGGGGCTGGCCGACGGCGGCCTGGAGCGGCCGGCCCGCCGCACCTGGCCCGACGGCCGGGCACCGAGCCTGCGGTGGATCCTGGTCCACCTGATCGAGGAGTACGCGCGGCACAACGGCCACGCCGACCTCCTCCGGGAGTCGGTCGACGGGCGCACCGGCGAGTAGCCGCCGCACGTGCTGGTCCGGTACAGCGAGACGGACACCAGCGGCCGGAACACCTCGTCCCCACCGATGTCGTCAGCCGGCTACCTCGGCCGCGGGACCGGCCGCGGCTTCCGTGACTACGCTGAGCTGCGTCAGTCCAGGCAGAACTCGTTGCCCTCGGGGTCGGTCATCACGATGAAGCCGGCGCTCATCGGGAGAGCGGGCTCGTCGCGACGTACCCGCGTGGCTCCCAGTGCGACGAGCCGGTCGCACTCGACCTCCAGCGCCGCCATCCGTTCCTCTCCCTGCAGTCCGGGAGCCGCACGGACGTCGAGGTGGACGCGGTTCTTGGCGACCTTGTCCTCCGGCACCTGCTGGAAGAACAGCCGTGGGCCGTGCCCGTCCGGGTCCTCGACGGCCGATCTCGTGTTGCGTTGCTCCTCCGGTACGCCGACCCGCGCGAGGAAGTCGTCCCACGCGGCCAGCGGGTCGGCGCCCTCGGGCAGGTCGACTCCGGGCGGGCCGGGGTGGACGTAGCCCAGTGCCTCGCGCCAGAAGGACGACAGCGCCCGCGGGTCGTGGGCGTCGAAGGTGACTTGGATGTGTCGGCTCATCGCACGTCCTCGCTTCGCTCGGCCGGCTGTGCTGATGATTCGTTTGCAAGCTCGCTCATCGGGTTCCAGGCGAGTTCGTCTGCGTCCATGGGGCCACCCTGACACCCCAGGCGGACAGAATCGGTCCGCTTCTCGGGCAGGATGGGGCGACATGGGCGTGAAAGGCGGTGCCGAGCGGGGGACGACGGAGCGCGTGCTCACCCTGCTCGGGCTGCTGCAGCAGCGCCAGGTCTGGACCGGCCCCGAGCTCGCCGACCGGCTCGGGGTCACGCCGCGCACGGTACGGCGTGATGTCGAGCGGCTGCGCACGCTCGGCTATCCGGTGCATGCCGGCCAGGGTGTGGGCGGCGGCTACCAGCTCGGCCCGGGGCAGGACCTGCCGCCGCTGCTGCTCGACGACGAGGAGGCGATCGCCACCGCGGTCTCGCTGCTCGCCGGCGCGGGTGGCGCGGTCGCCGGCGCCGGCGATGCCGCACTCCGGGCACTGACCAAGTTCGACCGGGTGCTGCCCACCCGGCTGCGGCACGAGGTGCGCGCGCTCGCCGGCTCGGTGGAGTCCTTCGGCGGAGGCCGCACGCCGGTCGACCCGGAGGTGCTCATGACGCTGGCCAGAGCCTGCCGCGACGAGGTCGAGGCCGGCTTCGACTACCCGTCCGGGAGCGAGGTGCGACGGCGGCGGGTCGAGCCCTACCGCCTGGTCGCGTCCGACCGGCGCTGGTACCTCCTCGCCTACGACCTCGCTCGCGACGACTGGCGCAGCTTCCGCGTCGACCGGATGACCGATGTGTCGCCGCGGTCCTGGCGTTTCCGCCCGCGCGCGGCGCCGGACGCGGCGACGTACGTGCAGGAGGGTGTGGCGAGTCGGGTCTACCCGCACCAGGCGCGCTTCCTCGTGCACGCGTCGACCGACACGGTGCGCGCGCAGATTCCGGCGTCGGCGGCCGTCGTACGACCGCGAGGGAGCGAGCTCTGCGAGGTACGGAGTGGCGCCGGCAGCCTCGACTTCGTGCTCATGCACGTGCTCCTGCTGGGGCACGACTTCGAGGTACTCGACCCTCCGGAGCTCCGGAGGCGCTGTCGCGCGCTGGCGGAGAGACTGCTGTCGGCCGGCGCAACGATCTCACCGGTGCCGGACATTGAGGAGCCGTGAGGCGCGACCACGCCGGCGCCGAGGAGCTCTCCCGGTGCCCCCGGCAGGATTCGAACCTGCGACGCACGGTTTAGGAATCGATCGATGCGTCCGGGCATGCCTGGCGATCAGGGGTTTCCTAGGCGGACGGCCTGCCTTGAATGGCTCCACAAGAGTTGCCTGGTGTCAGTTCGCTCCACGCATGGCTCCATGGGCGGGCTGCCTTGGGAGCGTGGCGGGGGGGGCGATCAGCTGTGCGGGCGGGAGCGGGGCCGACTCGAGCACACCGCTCACCGCCTGGATGCTCGGCACTGCGCGTCGTCGATCTCGGGTGGCGCTCGCCGCCCCGGCAGGGCCCCACACTCCGCGAGTACCGTGACTATGGGACCGCAGCGCCGAGTCGAAGGTGGGCCGCTCACGTCATGGCGAAGGCCACAACCAGCCAAGAGGAGCCCCTTACGCGGCCCTTCACTGAACAGGCTGCGCGCCAGGCGTTGACACGTGCCTGTCAACTCGCCGGGATCAATGCTCGTCCTGTCGAGCTGATCCGGATGGGCTCGAATGCGGTCTTCCGCCTCAAGGGGGCCTTGATCGCACGTGTCGCGCCATCGGTAAAGCTCCTTGCGAATGCCGAGAAGCAGATCGAGGTAGCGCGGTGGCTCGAATCGGTGGACTACCCGGCCGCGCGTGCAAGCGCGGTGGCTCAGCCAGTCGAGGCCGAGGGGCGTGTCGTCACGTTCTGGGAGTCGGTCGCCCACGCGACCGTCTATGCGCCGATTGGCGACGTGGCGGCGCTAATCAGGCGACTGCACGCGCTGCCCCTGTCCGCTGACATTGAGTTGCCGGAGTTGAGGCCATTCGGGAGTCCGGACGAGGAGTTGCCGCTGTTCTCGGGGCTCCCGCCCACTGATGCGCACTTCCTGCGTCAGCGGATCGAGTGGGCCCGCGAGACCTTCCCGCTCCTGCCTTTCGTGCTGCCGCGCGGACCCGTCCACGGTGATGCCAACGTCGGGAACGTGATCTGCGATGACCAAGGCCGCCCGGTGCTCATCGACCTGGACGCATTCGCCATGGGTCCCCGGGAGTGGGACCTGATCCAGACCGCGCTGTTCGCCGATCGGCTGGGGTGGCACTCGGCCGATGAGTACCGAATCCTCGTCGAGGTGTACGGATACGACCTCACTGATTGGGCCGGCTACTCGGCCCTCGCGGACATGCGAGAGATCGCGATGATGTCGTGGCTGGCCAAGAAGGCTGAGCTCAGACGTCATCCGCCGCCGCTGCTGAAGCCGTGAAGCGAATCCGGGCCATCCGCACTGGCGCCAGCCGCCGCGACTGGGGAGCCTACTGACCGGCGGCCATCGGAGCCCACAACTTGCTGTGCCGCACGCGAGCGGCGAACTCGCGTACCTCCGCGCTCCGGCGATGGCGCTGGAGTCGCTGCCGGAACTCCCTGACATACCCACGGCAGCGGGACGGCTCCAGTCCCTCACCGATCGTGAACGCCTCGATAGCGACCCGGCATGCCTCGTCGATGTCGCCGCGGTCAAGGTGGGCGTCAGCCAGGACCATCGCCACGAAGAAGTCGCTGCGCACGTAGTCACCCGACGCCGAGTCCAAAGCCTGCGTCGCGTACTCGATGGCGCGATCCGGTCGTCCGAGGTCGCGATGGCAGTGGCCGAGCTCGGCCGTCAGCTCCGCCGCGTCGAAGTATCGGATCCACTCCGGGCTCTCGCCGGCAACGTGCCGGCCGAAGTTCTCCATCGCGGCGCCCATCGCCCGATCGCACGCGTCCGCGTCACCGATCCTGGCGAGGGCCCGCGCCTCCATGAGGTGAAAGTGCGACGTCAGGATCGGGACGCCCACCGACTCGGTTCCCAGCCGCGCGGCGCGCGCCATGTTGGCCGCCTCCCGATAGCGGCCCAAGAAGCTCGCCTGGTGGCTCATCGCGTCGAGGATGCTCGCTGCGAGCAGCCGATCCTCCGCTGCATCGGCCAATCCGAGCGCCTGGATGAAGTACCGCTGCGCCAAGCCATGGTGGCCGGCGTCGTACGCCATCCACGCCGCAAGTTGAGTCGACTCCCCGGCCGCCGAGTACAAGGACCGGCGAACCTGTGAGCTTCCCTGCGCCCGCAGGAGTCGAGGTAGCTCCCCGCGGAGGTACTGCACGAGTGCGTCACGTGCGTGGCCCCCCGCCGAACGTGCTGTCGAGGCGGTCGAAGGTCGAGCGCATCAGGCGGAGCCGTTCGACGTCCGACGCGCCGATCTTCGCCGGACCGACGCCCACGTCTCTGCGCGACCGCCTGCGGCGGCCCTTGACCGCGAGCCTCGACGGCCGTGCTGGGACGCCTTGCGGCGGCGGGGGAACTACGCCCCGCCACCCCAAGGGGACGGGCCACCAGGCCCAACAGCAGGGAGGCCAGCATGCACACCCAGACCAGCAGCCCGACCCGCGTGATGGGGCGGTTCGTCGACCCGGAGGACCTGATCTGCCCCGGCTGCGGGGAGCAGGTTCGCTGCGCGCCGCCCGCGGTCGTGTCGGACGGGCTCCCGGTGCCGGGGTTCTCCCACCAGGACGCGAGCGCGCTGTGCCGCACGATGGCCGGGGTGGTGGCCGAGCTGAGGTCACCGGGTCACCTCGACCGGCCGCGTCGGGCCGCCCGGGGCACGAAAGAACTTCCTTCGCCGCCACCCTACGGCCCCGGTGGGCTTACCGATCGGGCCGGTGGAGGTGGCGACCGAGCGCGACGGCCTGATGGGTGTGGGCCGCCGCGGAAAAATCCGCCACCCAAACCGCAGCCGTACGCGGCGGCCACGTCGGCATACTTGGCCGCGGCCGCCCGGCACTCCGCGCTGGCCAACCCGTTTCCGGGTGCGCCGACTTCGGCCGACCCGGTCGACCTGGCAGGCCATTCCCTCCGGCGGTCCCGAGGGCGCTCGCCTCGCTACGTAGGTGTTGCCGCGGGCCTCGAACGTCATCGGGTACGCGAGCTGCCCGCGGTACGTCGACACCGTCACCGCGCAGACTGTTCTGCGGGGCTGGCGGCTCGGCCCTCGGCCCCGGGCCCGGCGGTGGCCGCGCAGGGTCTGCTCCGTTGAGGATCTGGTCGAGGTCCGGTCGCCAGGGATCAAGGGTGCCGCCCGTACCCGCCGCTACATCGAGGGCAGGCGATGGCGAGGGCGAGGCGCGATCGCCGCGGTCCCGGTGACCGTGGCCTATCCGTTCTCCGGTTCCGCGACCGCGCACCGCGTCCAGTTCGACGACGGCCCGGCCGTGTGGGCAATGTGCGGCGGCGACGCGGCGGAGGCGTCCTGGTCCTGATACCGCCTCCCGAGGATCTCGGTCATGGTCGCCGCCGACCTGCTGGACGTGGCGGGCGACCTCGCGTTCGCGGCTGAAGCGATCGACGCTGATCCTGGCGTTGCGTCCGGGTCGGGGGCGGCGGGTCACTGCGCGCACGCCAGCAGCTGCGCAGCGAGCTCGCGCACCCGCTGCGCCGCGAGGGGGACGGCCGCGGCCACCTTCCCGCTCAGCGTCTCCTCGAAGTCCTCGCAGGTCTGGGGTTGGCAGCCGACGACGAGGACGTGCTCGGGCAGGACCCCGGCGGCTCGGGCGAGACGCAGAATGCGCGAGGGTTCGACGAGGTGTAGGTCCGACAGCTGCGCGCGCCACTGCTCGAAGGTGGGGCTCGCGACGTCGGGGACCTGTGGAACCAGAACGAACACGGTGCCAGGTTCGGCGGCGCGCTCGACGGCGTCGACGATGACCAGGCCCTGGTAGGCGCCCATCATCAGCTGATGGACGATGCCCAGCCCGCCGATCCCGGTCTCGACGAGGTCCGCTGCCGGCGGCAGCGTGCCGAGCAGCGCGGCGGCGACGGCGACGCCGAAGCCGTCGTCGCCCCGCAGCACGTTGCCGACACAGGCGACGAGCACGCGTCGGTCCGCATCATCACCGGCAGCTGGGGCGGCCATAGCTCTGCGACCCGCAGCCGTGCCCCGACGCGCAGCCGCCCTGCGCCTGTTCCGCCGGTCCGCTGCGGTTCAGCGCCGACAGGGGTATCAGCACGGGTGCGGGCCGCTGTCGCGGCGCGGCCTGCGGCGGGGGTGCTGTGAGGTCCATCCGGACGAACTCCGGAAGTTCCGCGCGCAGCGCCTCCTCGACCAGGCCGCGCAGCGTCGCGGCGGGTTCGGAGCGCGGCTCGGCCGCGCCGAGCAGCCGGATGGTCACCACGCCGTCCTCGGCCGCGACGACCTCGATCCGGCCGCCGTGCGCCTCGACGAGAGGCCGGACGCGTGCGACGACGTCCTCGGCCCGGGACCGCTCATCGTCGTCATCGTCGTCGTCGCGCCCGTAGAGGTCGAACAGCAGTGCGACCTGCGGGTCGGCCAGCGCCTCGGCGCGCAGCCCCCGCGCTTCGAGCAGGGCGGCGAGGCGCCGCAGCGCGCCGCGGTGCAGCACGTCCACGGTGCGCAGCACCTCGACGAACAGGTCTTGGGTAGTGGCGTCGGGGTGATTCTCGAAGGCCCGGACGAGGTCGTCGAGGCGGTGCACGGCGGCGGCGACCTCGGGTGGCAGCGGGCCGGGCTCGGCGCTCACGGGGACTCCCCGCTGCCGTGTGACCACCAGGCCCAGCCGATCGCATCGAGCGGCTGGAGCCCGCGCGGCATTGCGGCTACCAGCGCCGCGGTCAACGAGTAGAGCTGGGTGCCGAGCAGCAGCTGCGCGATGCCGGACAGGCCGAGCCCGAGTGCGAAGGGTCCGGGGTCGGCGAAGCCGACGTCGGGGAGCGTGCTGAGGAGGCCGAGCAGCGGCAGCAGGATCCCGGCGAGAACGAACAGGACCAGGCCGAACAACGCTCCCTTGACGAGCGCGCCGCGGAAGGTGAACCGGTTGCCGGGGGTCAGCGGCCATAGCAGCGCCAGCGCCAGCGGCAGGACGAACACCCCGAGAACAACGAACACCGCGTGCCCCGCGCCGAAGACCGTCGCCGGGTCGCGGGAGAAGACGCTGCCGATCAGCTGGGGCAGGTCGATCACCGGGGCCCCGAGCGCGGCCGCGAGCCGCAGCAGCGCGGTGAGGAGCACGGTGCCGGTGAACCCGCCGAGCAGCGCGACCGGGAACAGCGACGGGTGCGGCTTGTACAGCAGGGGGGCGTCCATCGGCGTGCCTCCTCACCGTCCGGTGGCCGGGACGTGTGCCGGCGCCAGGGCCTCCCGGCGCACCAGCTCGACGGCCCGGGGCAGCAGCGCCTGCGTGCGGGCGCTGAGCCCGTCCCCGGTGCTGCCCGGGAGCGGCTCGAGCTCGACGGCGACGACGTCGTCGGGCAGGGCGCCGAAGTGGCGGCCGATCACGAGCAGGTGGTCGAGGTCGACGACCCCGGCGGCCGCCTCGTACAGCCGCGCCTGTACCTGCTCGGCGTCGGGTGCCGCCGCGTCGCACCGCACCCGGTACAGCCGTCCCGGCGCCCGGCCCCGCTCGGTGACCGCGATCAGCACGACCCGCTGGTAGGGCGGGTCGGCGGCGGCGAGGTCGAGCGCCACGTGCAGCGCGCCGTAGCCGAGGTCCTCGACCTCGACGCCGGGCGGCCAGTCCAGCTCCGCGAGCGCGTCGCCGGCGAGCAGCCCGAAGGAGCGGTCGCCGAACCACCGGTAGCCGACCCCGCCGATCAGCACCCGCCCCATCATTCCGCCCCGCAGGCGCATGTCGTCGCATCCCGGATGATCATGTTGTCGCCGTTGGCGACGTGCACGGTGCACGGCATGCACGGGTCGAACGACCGGATGGCGCGGAAGATGTCGATCCCGGTGAACTCCGCGCCGGAGTCGAACTCCTCTAGGATCGGGGTGTTCATCACCGCTTCCTCGTAGGGCCCGGGCTGCCCGAAAGGGTCCGCCGGTGAGGCGTTGAAGGTCGACGGCGTGACGACCTGGTAGTTGGTCAGCACTCCCTTGTCCATCACCAGGTGGTGGGTGAGGAAGCCCCGCCCGGCACCCCAGAATCCCACGCCGACCCGCTCGTCGCGGGGCACCCGGAACTCCGTCGTCGTGGCGATCTTGTTCTCGCCCTGCCCCATCAGGTCGAAGGCGAGCTGCACGTTCTCGTAGCCGACCAGCAGCGAGTAGACGATGTGGTAGGCGCGGGCCCGGTTGCGCTCGAACGCGTTCCACGTGGCGGGGATCTTCCACTCCAGCTCCATCGCCGGCAGTGCCCCGGTCTGCGGGACGGCCATCTTGACGCTGGTGCCGGTGGCCTCCAGGAAGCGGGTGTGCGGCATCTTGGCTGCGGCCGCGGTGGTCCACAGCCGCGCGTAGGCGCCGGCCTCGATCACCCGGCGGTCCCAGCGCGGCGCGGTGCTCCACGTGTAGCGGTCCTTCCAGCTCCGCTTGTCGGAGCGGGGTTTGGTCTCCTTGTTCCACGGGTGGTTCGGCGAGATCGGGTTCCCGGCCGGGTCGGTGCGGTAGCGCACCCCGTCGTTCTCCCAGCCCTCGTAGTAGGAATGCTCGACGAACTCCTCCATGCCGATGTTGATGTGGTGCAGGTTGGTGGTCACCAGCTCGCCGTCCAGGACCACGCCGGGCGTGGCCCACCGCCGCTCACCCCACTGCGCGGCGCCGGCATAGGTGCCGTCGTAGGCGAACGGGTCGTCCCACATCCCGGCGTCGATGAGGTTCTTCGCCCGGGTGCCGACCTGCTGGTAGCGCGGGTCGGCGTCGTAGAAGAACTGGGTGATGTCCTCCCAGATGAACACCCCGCGCTTGGCGTAGTCCATCGTCCGGACGATCCGCAGCAGCGTCTCGTTGAGCACCTCCAGCGACACCGTCGTCGACAGCCCACCCGGCACGACGGTCTGCGGGTGCGGATACTTGCCGTAGAGAATCGAGTAGGCCTCCTTCGCCGGCCGGGTCATCTGCAGGCCCTCGAGGTAGAGCTTGCCGGTCAGCGGATTGAACGCCGTCATGAGCTCGGCCATGGTGCGAAAGCCGTGGACGTCGCCGTGGCGTGTCTCGGTCTTCTTCGCCCGCTCCCACAGCGACGGGTTGGTGCGCTCGACGACGACTTGGGAGTAGTCGGGCCCGGCGAGCAGGTAGAGGTGCACCGGGTTGTCGACCTGGAAGTCCAGCGCGAGCTGAATGTTGCGCAGCGCCCCGCCCATCGGGGGCACCCCGATTCCGAACGCCATCTCCATCGCCAGCGACGAGGCCACCGAGTGCACGCCGCCGCAGACCCCGCACACCCGGCTGGAGATGAACATCGCGTCCCGCGGGTCGCGACCCTTGAGGATCACCTCGTAGCCGCGGAACAGCGTGCCGATCGTGTGCGCCTCGTGCACGGTGCGCTGCTCGAGGTCGACCACGCAGTGGAACGCCAGCGCGCCCGCGACCCGGGTCACCGGGTCAAGGTTGACGTCCTTGACGTGCCCGTTGCTCGCCAAGAGCTGCTCGACCTGCGAGCGGTCGAGGTCGCGGCGCTGGTAGGCGTACGGGTCGGCCACCCCGTCCCTGAGCCGGGCGTTGCCCTGGGCGTCGAACTCGATCGGCAGGTTCTGAAAGCACATGGTCGCGCCTACTCCTGGTCGTCGTGGACGGGCGTGTCGAAGCCGTCCGCCTGCGGGGTGAGCCCCGGGCGCTGGTAGGTGCCGCGCTTGCGGGCCTCCTGCGCCCTGCGGTCGGGCAGCCACTGCGCGTAGTGCTTGCCGTAGGCCGCCTCCGGCGGGACGACATAGCCGCTGGCGTATTTCTCCTCGTCCTTCTCGTGACGGCCCGGCAGCTCGGAGCGGAAGTACTGCAGCCGGGCGTAGAAGTATTCGAAGACCCGGTGGAAGATCGTGACGTTGTCGTACTCGGGGGCCCAGCCGCTTGTGGCGTTGCTCTTCCAGCGCGGCTCGCGGTTGCGTTCCAGCTGGCTGGTGCGGCGCAGCGGCTTGACGAACGTGCCGTGCAACCGCGACAGGGTGGTCGCCGGGGTGGTCTGCGGGGGGCGCTTGTAGAACGGGGTGAACTTGTCCGGGAAGCCCGGTGACATGCAGCCGATGCACGCTCCGCCGGCCACCATGCAGCCGCCCTTGCCGTTGATGAACCCGCGCTCGGTGATGTGACAGTTCACCACCGGCCCCCAGCAGCCGATCTCGGCCAGGCACTCCTTGCCGCCGAACTCCCGGGCGAAGTTGCCCTCCTCGTACCACGCCCCGCGCGGGCAGCGCATGTGCACGGTGTCGCCGAACTGCCACGCCGGGCGGCCCAGCTCGTCGAAGTCCGGCAGCGGGCCCTGACCGTTCATGTAGCGCAGCAGCAGGGTCACCGTCTCGGTGAAGTCGTCCCCGATCGGCGGGCACCCCGGCACGTTGATCACGGGGAACCCCAGCGCGCTGCGGTAGTCCTTGCCGAGGAAGTCCATCATGCTCATCGCGCCGGTCGGGTTGCCCAGCGAGGCCGGGATCCCACCCCAGGTCGCGCACGTGCCGATCGCGATGGTGACCGCGGCGCCCGGGGCTAGCCGGCGCACCCACTCGGGGGTGGACCGGCGCTGGCGCTGCTCGGCCGGCGCCCACAACGGCAGCGACCCCTTCGCGGCGAACGGCTCGGCGCCGACGGTGAGGTTCTCGTCGGTGATCGACCCCTCGTAGACCAGGATGTACGGAGCGTCGAGGGAGCCTTCCTCGGCCCGCCTCATCGTGTAGGTGAAGTGGTCGCCGGACTCCATCTCGAACTGGTAGTGGTGCAGCACCATCACCGGGACGCCGGGCAGCGCGCCGGTCAGCAGCTCCTCGATCGTCGGCTCGGTTGCGCCGATCGTGGAGACGGTGCAGCCGTCGCAGCTCATCCCGGGCAGCCAGAAGACGTAGACCTTCTTCAGCGGGCCGAGGGTGTCGGCGCGCCCGCCCGTCTCGAGCAGCCGCTGGTGCAGCTCGGCGCTGTGCGCGCCGGCGATGTTGCCCAGCTGGTCCGGTAGGGAGCGGCTGATCTCACCGTCGAGCGGCAGGTCCACCCGCGCGCTCATCGGCATCGAGATGAGGTTCTCGTCCATCCGGGTTCTCCTAGCCGCGCTGTGGGTCGGGGTCGTCGAGCGGCCGCGCCGCCGCCTCGAGGGCATCGAGCGCCTCACCCAGTGAGACCGCCAGGACATCGCCTCTGCGACGCAGATCCTTCGTCTGGTGCTCCACCGCGCGCAGCCCCACCGTCGTCTTCTCCATCCAGTGCCGGATGCTCTGCAGCGACTTCACCACCAGCAGCAACCCGACGAGGACGACGCCGAGCAGAGCCCACGCGGCGAGCACCGACAAGGTGGTGAGCAGGGCGGTCACGGCGTCTGCCCGCCCACGCCCGGTGACACCGAGCTGACCCGCGCCCGGGGGGCATCGGTGTTCGCAGGCAGCCCGCGAATCGCCTGCGCCAGCGCGCCCGCGAGGACCTCGAGCCGGGCCAGCGCCTCGTCGTCACCGACGTTGTCCGCCAGGTGTCTCGCGGCGTCGCGCGTCATCTCCGCGAGCCGACGGGTGTTCTTCAACACCCGTAGTGCGACGAAGACGAGCTTCACGATGAGCACGAGCAGCAGCCAGGACACCACCAGGCCCACCCACCCGACGACGTCCACGACCGCCGCCCTACCCGCGGCCTGCGGGAAGCTCGCGCGCGGCCGCCGCTGTGGCCCGCTGCACGCGCTGCAGCCGCCCGGAAAGCCGGGTCGCTCCCTCGTCGACGGCCTCGAGCGTCGCGGCCGTGTCGGCCAGAAACGTCCGGATCTCGGTCAGGAAGACCACGATCGCGACGAGACCGGCGACCAGGGTCACCGCGAGCACCGCCGCCGTCCCGACGACCAGCATCAACATCTAGAAACTCCTGTCGTCGTCCGGCTCGGGCCTGCCCAGCCAGCCCTGCACCTTCTGCCGCGCCGCGGTCAGTGGCGTCGCGGCCGCCTCGCCGGGGGCGTCACGCGCGGCCGCGCGCGCCGCGTCCCGGATGGCCACCAGGTCCCGGTTCGTCTGCTCGAGCGCCCACAGCCCCACGGTGTTCTGCGCGATCTGCTTGGCCGCCGTGTGCGTTCGCGCCGCGTGCCGGTCGATCTGCCGCAGCGCGTTGATCACCAGCCCGAGCAGCAGCGCGACGACCACGACCACAACCGACCCGGCGGCGAGCACGAGCCACCACAGAGTCTCACCCGCCAATGAAGAAGCCGATCGCATCCGATCACCCCTCGGTCATCCAGCAACACCCCCTACGGCGTGTGCGGTCCGCTCAGAACGCGATGTCGGTGCCGCCGCCGGAGTGGAACAGGCCGTAGAGGATGCCGGTGAGCACGCCGAAGGTCAGGTGGCCGACCAGTGATGTCGCGACGTCGGGGGCTCCGTAGTTGCGGTAGGCGAAGCCTTGCTTACCGACCTCGCCGGTCTCCGGGTCGAGCGAGGGAATCACCTTCACGACAGGGCCGGCGAGCGCGTAGTGGATGACGGCGCCGAGCAGGCCCCACAGCCACAGGTTGCCCTCGACTCCGAGAAGGCGGAAGAAGACGGCGTAGCCGATGGCGATGACGGCGGCGAGCAGCTCGTGGAACAGGAACCCTGCGAAGTAGCCGCCGGGGCCACGCATGCCGAGCAGGATGCCCCAGGTCCGGAAGATGTTCTGCTTGATTCGCAGACCGAGGGCCTTCTGCAGGTAGACCGGACCCTCCATGACGGCGCCGGCGATCAGCCCGGCGAGCACCGCGGGCCAGACTGCGATGGGGATCATCTCGTCCTCCTTGTGTCTGCAGCGCGACGCTGGCCGACCGGATCCGGCCCGGCACTGCTGCTTGCGGGGTGCGACCTCGAAAAGGCAGGTGTCACGGCGGGACCGGACCCGCGAGAGGCGGCTGTTGACGGTTCCGGTGGCGGCGGCGCGTGCCGGCGCACCTGCTGACGCAGGAAGACCTGACGGCCCGGTGTCGTTGCCCACGGGTTGGGGCATTCGTGGTGATGGTTGCGTCGCATGAAGGGTGCGGTGATTCCGGATTGGGTGGGCGCGACGTCGAGAAGGTGTTCGCCGCGTTGGGGGATTCGACCCGGCTGAAGTTGCTGCGCTACGTGCTGCACGAGGAGCACTCCGTCTCGCGGTGTACCGAGTACGTCGGGCTCAGCCAGGGCGCGGTGTCCAAGCAGTTGACCGCGCTGGCCAGGGCCGGCGTACTGGTCCGCCGCCGCGCCAACCGCCGCACCTACTACCGCGTCGCCGAGCCCGAGGTTCTCGAACGGATGCTCGCCGACGCCGAGTCCTTCCTGCCGCGCACACCCGAGTAGGGCTTCGCCATCGGCGCATCCGGGGTTCGGGCCGCCGGGCGACACGCCGACCGCTTCCGGGTTGCGCGGCTGCTGCCCGGGGATCGGCCTGCGCCCCGTCCGGGCAGCTGTCGCCCGACTGGTCCTGGCCGGCCGATGGTCGTTGGCCGCTCCCGGTGGCTGCGGGCGTGGTCGGATGCCGTCTCGAGCGCAACACTGCCCCGGTGGCCCTCCAGCTGCACCGGCGGGCTCGCGGCCGACCCGCATGACGGCGCCGGTTACGACGGCAGCGCGTACGGCGAGCCGGGTCATGCGGCACCTCGCTCAAGTGATCGGCTAGGTACCCGATACCCGATATTCCGGTTGGGGAAACCGTGAGTCATTCCTGTTTCGGAAACTGTAAGGATCGGTCTTCCTTGCTGCGTGCGGTCACCGCAGGCGCACGGCAGCACCCGACGAGGGCGCCGATCGACAGGTGACCGACGAGGAAGTTTTTCAAGGTGCCCTGGTCAGCGGAGGCTCCACCTGGGATTGCGCGGCCTGTCGGGACGGCGGTTGCGCATGCGCGCATCGCCCACCTTGCTCACCCGGCTCGCCGCTTGGTGACATTGATCGCCACGGGCGGCGCCCTCGGCCGGCCCGCGGCGGCCTTGGACCCCGCCGGGTTCACCGTCCCTGTAGGAGCACGGCGTAGAGGGTCAGGCCCGGACCGAAGGCCAGCGCTACGCCGTAGTGGCCCGGTCGCGGGCGGCCGGCGGCGCGTAGCGCGTCGAGCACGAGCAGCACGGTGGCGGAGGAGCAGTTGCCGTGCTCGGCCAGGATCTGTCGAGACGCGTCCAGCGCGTCGGCCGGAAGTGCCAGCCGGTCGGCCACGGTGTCCAGGATTCGCAGGCCGCCGGGGTGCACTGCCCAGGCGTCCACATCGGACGGTGTCAGGCCGTGTCGAGCGAGCAGCTCGACGATCATCGGGGCGACGTGACGGGCGAGCACGTCGGGAACCCGCGGTGAGAGCCCCATCCGGAAGCCGAGGTCCGGTGACGTCCCAAGTCATGTGATCGGCGGTGGCCGGATCGGTCAGCGCCGCCACCTCCACCACCCGCAGCCCGCTCCGGGCGGGCGGGACACCGGGCTGCACGACGACGGCGGCGGCGGCGTCGCCGAACAGAGCGTGCGCCACCACTTGGTCCACCTCGCGGGTCGGGCGCTGCACGTGCAGCGAGGTCAGCTCCAGGCACAGCAGCACTGCCGGGCGGCCCCGGGCCACCACGAAGTCGACGACCGCGCCGAGACCAGGGATCGCGGCATAGCAGCCCATATGCCCGACCAGCAGCCGTTGCACAGCGGCCGACATCCCGAGATCTGCGGCCACCCGGATGTCCAGCCCCGGAGTGGAGTATCCGGTGCAGGACGCCACCGCGAACAAGCCCACGTCCTCCGCGGCCATCCCCGCGTCGGCCAGGGCCGCCGTGACCGCGTCCTTGCCCAACGCCGGCGCTTCCGCCGCGTACCGTCGCATCCGAGTGCCGGTCGACCAGCCCGACGCGTCCTCGAGCAGCGGGCTCACTACCGCGTGACGGTGTCGTACCTCGGCGGCGCGGAAGACGCGCCTCGCCACCGGGCTGCCCGCGAAGTGCCCGGCGAAGAACTCGTTCCACAGGACGTCCTGGTCGAGTTCGCCTGGCACTGCCTTGCCCATCCCGGTGAGATAGCCGCCACGGCTCACCATTGGGACACCGCCGGATTCCGGCCCGGATCATCGTCCAGCCTCACCAGACCGAGCCCCCCAGTGCGCAGGTCGGCGTCGGGCAGCTGTAGCACTATGCAGCGGGCGCAACGGAAGATCGGCGGCAGCGGGTGATCCCGTTGACCCGCGTTCTTCTGAACGCGCCGGGCGACCGTCGCCGCCCTACAGACGGGTGGTTGTACTCTGCCGGATCGTGGCGCACCCGCCTCGGGCACGGCCTCGCCCGCAGTGCGGCGCGCAGTGCTGACGTCTTCGCCCGCGGCCACCGCGTCATGCTGACATACAGCGCCCCGTAGGGCATGCCAGCGTCCGCGATCGCCTGCGCTGGTGCATCCGAAGCACCAGGAACCGATGAATCCGGTGAACGCGGCCGCCCGTGGCATGCGCCCCTCGCTGCCGTCGCGGTGGCCCCGGTGCTGCTCCCGGCGGTGCTGATCGTGGCTGGCGGTGCCGGACGTCCCATGGCCGCCGGAACGAGCCACAGGACGTGGACAGACTTCATGTTCGTCCACGCCCGTCAAGCCGGGGTATTCCTGATCGGTCTTGTGTCGCCCGGCATCGGGTAGCCGCGGAAAGGATCAGCGAGCTTGCTCGGCCCGGTGTCCCGAGTTCTCGGAGCTCCCCTACCACGAGGCCGAGCTGCGTCTGGGTGAGGAGGACCGATGCTCAACGGCGGAATGCAGCCGAAGGTGCCCGCAACGAAGATCGCCGATGGGACCGGTGGATCTGTGCGCTGCCCGTCGTGCCCGCCCTTGAATCTGCTGCCCGCGGCCTCGCCCTCCGTGCCGCGCTCTGATCGACGCGGCGACGTGACGACGGCCGTGGAGCTGCCCATGTCCCGACCCCTCGCAGATCACGTCGTCGTGCTCACGCGCGTCGTCGGGCATCGGGCGGGCCACGGACGGCCGCCCGTTTCGGTGCCCGAGGCGCGGCTGCGGCCCGACCCGCAGGTGGAGCTGGCACGACCGGCGCTCCCTCGACAATCGACATGAGTCGCGCTGGCGATTCGTGGAATCGAGGCGCGGCCCGGCAGGCGTCCCGGCCGGAGCGGATATGGCCTAAGGACAAACTCGACGACGCGCAGCGCGTCGCGACCGACAGGAGGAGACGGCATGGGTGACCTCGGTAACGACCGGGACTCGTCGTCGGTGGGGAGCGCCACTGGCGCCGGCGACGACCGGCAGCTGCAGGAGTACAACTACGAGCATTTCCGGCCCAAGCATCTGCTGGCCGACCTCTGGCGGTCGGCGCGCGGTGAGGGGTTGCAGCCCGGCGAGGCGGCGCCGGACTTCGAGCTGGAATCGACCGATGGGAAGCGGATCCGGCTGAGCAGCTTGCGCGGGCGTCTGGTGTTCCTGCACTTCGGCAGCGGCACTTGACCGATCACTGCCGGCGCAGTTGCGCCCGTGAAGCAACTCCACGAGTGGTACGGCGACAGGATCACCTTCCTCGACGTGGTCATCCGCCAGGCCCACCCCGGCGAGAAGCGCGGCCGCTACCTCGACTATGGCGACAAGCTCGAGTCGGCACGGGAGTACCAGCGGTTGGAGGGCATCGACTGGCCGGTGCTCGTCGACGACTACGCCGGCACCGTGCACCGGCAGTACAGCAAGGAGATGGCCGACCCGTCGTTCCTCATCGACGCCGAGGGCAAGGTCGCGTTCTACGGCATGTGGACCCACGCTCCGGCGCTGAAACGGGCCTTCGACGAGCTGCTCGCGCGCGGCGGCACCGGCGCGCCGGTCGCCGGGGGCATCGACCGGATGCCGCACATGCTCGCCTCGATCGTCGACGGCTACCGCGGCCCCGCGCGAGGTGGGCGGCGGGCGGTCCGCGAGCTCGACACCGCGGGCCTCGGCATCGGCACCCTGAGCCGGCTGGGCAGCCGGGCGAAGCCCGTCCTCGGGCCGATCGCGCTGCGGGCCGAGCCCATGCGCCCGGCGGCGAAGACCGCGCTCATGACCGGGCTCCTCGGCGCCGCGGTCGCGACCCGCCGAGCAGGAGCCCGCCGACGAGCAGGAGGACCACGGCGCTGAACGCGGGCGCTCGAGCGCCCGGACAGGCTTCTGGGATGCGCTACAGGGCCGCGCCGGCCGGCAGGTCGACGTGCAGCAGGGCGTAGAGGGTCCCGGCGACCAGCCCGAACCACAAGTGGCCGAGAAGGAAGCTGACGACGTCTCGGCGACCGTAGTGCCGGTAGAACACCCCGGGTGCCGCCGTCGCGTGGGGCATCTCGGGGTGCAGGTCGGGCCAGGCCCCGACGACGATGCCGCCGAGCAGCCCGTGCAAGGCGCCGGCGAAGACACCCCACCATGCCAGGTGATCGTTGTGCGCGACGGCCGCGAAGAACGTGGCGTACAGCAGCACGATCGCGATGGCGAGCGCCCCGTGGCCGAGCCAGCCGACGAGTCGGCGGTAACGCCGCGGGGCGCGGAGGATCGCGCCGGCCTCGTCGAAGATGTCCTGTTTGACGTCCAGGCCCGCCGCGCGCTGCAGGTAGGTTGGCGCTTCCATCAGTTGCGCGGCGACGAGCGCGGCGACCGCCGCGGCTACCGGGTCGATGCTCATGGGCAGGCACTTCCAGCTCGCGGCAGGCCGGTCAGGCCGGACCGGGGCTGCATCCGGCCCGCCATCCTGTACAAGATCGGCTCACTCAGCCGGCGTTGCTCGGATCCCACGATGGTCGGCGTCAGGATCTTGGTCCTCTCCTCGTGGCTCTCGAACTGCTTGCTCCGTTGACTGCAATTCCGGCCGGCTGAAATGCCAGCGCGGTCGAACGCGACGGGTAGAGATTCGCGACCTCCTCGCGACGCCGGCCCAGCTTCTCCCGACGCTTCCCGCTCGTGGGCCGCTCGCCCCACGGCATCTTGCTGATGAGCAGCCTGGGCACGTTCACGAACACCTCACCGTGTAAGCATTCAGCCCGATCTTGAGCGTGACCTCGTGTCGGGGTCAGTGTGCTCTTGGCGGCAGTGGCGTGTCGATCACGAATGATCGGCTGGTCTGCGGTGTGATCTTGGGGTGTCCGAGCCGGAGG
>NZ_JAHKRK010000064.1 GCF_019396355.1 Pseudonocardia nigra | reverse complement strand
GGCCGGTGGTGTTCTCGCCGTTCGGTCTGGGCGTGCTCGACCTGGCGGTCGGCAAACACGTCTACGACGAGGTGGCGCGCTCCGGTGAGCTGCACGTCGTCGAGGACTTCTTCCACGAGCTGCGCCGGCACGGGTGAGCGGCTCAGCCCGGCGCGTCGGCCACGGCGACACCGGTCAACGGCCGCAGAGCCGCGGTGTCGCCGACCGCCTGCGGCAGCAGGAGGGTGAAGATCGGGGGGGTGCGCCGGGTCAGCTCCAACCGGCCGTCCTCCGCCTCCGCGAGGCGGCGCGCCAGCGCCAGGCCGATCCCGTGCCCGTTGCGCCGGTCGGCCCGCCGGGCGAACAGAACACCCTCGGACTCGTGCACGCCGGCCCCCTCGTCGGAGACGTCGATCGCCACGGCGTCGGGGACCTCGCGGACGGTCACCGTCACGGTGCCCGCGCCGTGCGCCGTCGCGTTGTCCACCAGCACCGCGAGAACCTGCCGGACCGCCGCCACCGACGCGCGGGGGTCCGGCGCACCCGGCTCGACGTGCAGGCCCAGGCCGCGTCCCTGCAGCTCGAGGCGCCCGCGCCACTCCGGCGACATCTCGCCCAGCAGGTCTCGCAGGTCGATCCGGTCGGCCCGGGCGGCTTGCCGGTCGTGGGCGAGGGCGAGCAACTCCTCGATCGTCGCCTCGAGCCGATCCGCGTCGACGAGGCTCGCGGCGATCGCGCCCCGGAGATCCTGGTCCGGGAACTCGAGGGCGGCTTCGAGGCGCATCCGCAGGCCTGCGAGCGGCGTGCGCAGCTGGTGGGAGGCATCGGCGGAGAACGCGCGTTCCCTGGCGAGCAGATCGTCCAGACGGCCGGCGGTGTGGTCGAGCGCCGACCCGACCGAATCGATCTCCGCGACCCCGCCCGGCGTCGTGCGCACGCTGAAGTCGCCCTCGCCCAGCCGGCGCGCGGCGACGGCCAGGTCCTCCAGCGGCCGCGCCAGCCGGCGCGCCTGTCGGCGTCCGACGAGCCCCGCGGCGGCCAGGGCCAGCGCGGCGAGCACAGCCATCGCCACCCACACTGGCGCCACGCGCTGGAGGACGGCGTTGCGTGGAGTGGTGGCCCACACCGCGCCGATCACCTCGTTCTCGTAGGTGACCGGTACGACCGCCACGAGCTCGTCGCCGTCGGTGTCGGTTCCCACCCGGCCCGCGAGCGCGCGGGCGACCTCCGGCCCGCCCTCGCGGGGGCCGGGGCCGGCCAGCCGATCGCCGTCGTCGTCGTAGACGGTCACCAGGGTCGGCCCGGGGCGGTCGACGTCCCTGAACCGCTCGCCGTCGGAGACGTCCTCGGCCACCCTGATCGCGACTCCCGCCGCGGTGCGCGCCAGCTCGTTGTGCTGAACCTGCATCGCGTACTGGTACACGCCGATGCCGAGTGGCACCCCGAAGAGGACGATGGCGAGAACGGAGGCCCAGACCGCCACTCCGATGATTCGTGTGCGCACGAGCGCCTCCGTTCCGCGGCCGCCACGGCCACCACGCCCGGTGGTGCCCCAGTACTCGGTGGTGCCCCAGTACTCGGTGGCGCACCAGGATGACGCGTCCCACGAGCGGCGTCACTCCCGCCGCAGGCGCTCGTCAATTCATGCCGGAGGTGGCACCCCTGCGTGCCTGGGGATCACGCGGCCCGTCCGCGGGCCACGGCGCCAGCTCGAGCAGGGCTTCGCCCGGCGACTGCCGCGGCGCGGGCGCGACCTCGAACGTGCCGGCCTTGGTGATCGTGTCGGCGTCCTCGTCGAGGGACTCGCGCGACGCCCCCAGGAACCTGATCTCGAGCGGCCCGTTCGCCGCGCCCACGGCCAGGGCCGCCCGCAGCCGTTCGAGCACGAAGTCGAGGAACAGCCGTTCACCCGCGCGATGACGGGGCAGGTGCGCACGGGCCGTCAGCAGCTGGGAGCCGGCCGGGGCGTCCGCCGCCCCGTTGTCGGTCCACTCCAGCACGAGGAAGCACGCATCGGCCGCAGTCCCGTCCTGCGACCGACCGCCCTCGACGCGGTCGGCGTAGTTCACCAGAAGCGCCCTCAGGCCGGTGTCCCGGGCGATGAGGTCGAACACCGCGAAGCGAAGGTCCATCGTGATCGCCCCGTTCGTCGTCTGTGCGTACCCCGAATGGTAGGTACCCGAGCGTCAGCGGCAGGACACGCGAGGGCAAGCGGGTGGTAAAGCCTGACGGCTCAGGCAGGTCTGCGGCGCCGCTCGGCGATCGGATCGATCGCCAGCGTGGTGCCCAGCCAGCACCGCCGCCGGGCGCCGGACGGGAGGCGGCAGCGCGGCCACCCGCTGCTCGGTCGCGCTGCTCGCCATCGTCTCCGACCGGCCCTACGACCGGTCGAACTCCCGCGCCCCCAGCGCCCGCACGATCCCGGCGCGCCCCTCGGACACGAGCCTGCGCAGGGCGGGCGGGTGCGACTCGTCGGCGAGCCACACGTCGGCGGCGTCGACCGTCGGCTTCTCCACGGCCCAGGACGGGAACAGCCCGACCACGACCGACTGGGCCCGCTCGCTGGTGCGCCGTGACCAGACCTCGGCGACCTCGGCGAAGTAGCGCTCGACGTACCCGCCGAGCAGCGCGCGCTGCCCGGGGTGGCCGAACCCGCTGATGATCGCTTCCTGCACGGCGTTGGGGATGTCGTCGTCGTGCACGGCCCGCACCCAGGCGCGTTCCTTCGCCTCGGCGGTGGGCACGAGCGCCCTGGCGCGCTCGGCCTGCCGCTGGCCGGTGGACGTCGGGTCGCGCTCCAGCTCCTCGGCGATGTCGGTCTCACCGGCGGCCCCGTGGGCGACGAGCGCGTGCAGCAGCCGCCAGCGCAGGTCGGTGTCCATCGTCAGCCCGTCGGGCACGTCGACGTCGAGCAGCCAGCCGCGCATCTGCTGCACCACGTTGTCCGGCAGCACGCTCGCCGCGAGGGCGTTGACTCCCGCCAGCTGGGCGTCGGAACCGGCGGGAGCGGTGTCGAGGTAGAACCGGAGGGCGTCGACCAGCAGCGGCCAGCCCCGCTCGGCGGCCCACTGCTCGTCGGCGTAGGACGCCACGGCGGTCTGGGCCTGCAGCAGCAGCCGCTGCACCACGCCGATCTCGGTCTCCGCGCCGAAGCCGCCCGCCACCAGCGTGGTGAAGTCGCGTGCCTTGAGCTCGGCCTCCCGCGTCATCTCCCAGGCCGCCGACCAGCACAGCGTGCGCGGCAGCGGCTCGGCGATGTCGCCGATCCGGTCGACGAGCGTGGCGAGCGAACCCGGGTCGAGCCGCAGCGCGCAGTAGGTGAGGTCGTCGTCGTTGACCAGCACGAGCCGGCCCCGCGACACCCCCACCAGCTCGGGCACCGCGGTGCGCTCGCCCGCCACGTCGACCTCGACGCGGTGGGTCCGCACCAGCTTGCCGTCCTGGTCGTCGTAGACGCCCACGGCGATCCGGTGCGTGCGCAGCTCACCCGCGCCCGGCCGGGCGCCGCCCTGGACCACCTCGAAGCGCGTGAACGCCCCGCTGCCGTCGATGTCGAACGACGGGCGCAGCAGGTTCAGCCCCGTGGTGCGCAGCCACTGGGCGCCCCACCCGGACAGGTCGCGGCCCGAGGCCTTCTCCAACGCGCCGAGCAGGTCGTCGAACGTGGCGTTGCCCCACGCGTGCGCCTCGAAGTAGCTCCGCAGCCCCGCCAGGAACGGCTCCAGCCCGACGTACGCGACCAGCTGCTTGAGCACCGACGCGCCCTTGGCGTAGGTAATCCCGTCGAAGTTGACCTCGACGGCCTGCAGGTCGGGGATGTCGGCCGCCACCGGGTGCGTCGACGGCAGCTGGTCCTGCCGGTAGGCCCACGACTTCTCGACGTTCGCGAACGTCGTCCAGGCCTCCGTGTACTCGGTGGCCTCGGCCTGGCACAGCACCGACGCCCAGGTGGCGAACGACTCGTTCAGCCACAGGTCGTCCCACCAGCGCATCGTGACGAGGTCGCCGAACCACATGTGCGCCATCTCGTGCAGCACGGTCTCGGCGCGGCGCTCGTAGAGGAAGCGGGTGACGCGGGACCGGAAGACGTAGTCCTCCAGGAACGTCACGGCGCCGGCGTTCTCCATCGCGCCCGCGTTGAACTCCGGCACGAAGAGCTGGTCGTACTTGCCGAACGGGTACCGCACGCCGAAGTTGCGGTGGTAGAAGTCGAAGCCCTGCTTGGTCTCGGTGAACAGCCGCTCGGCGTCCATGTGGGGGGCCAGCGACGCGCGGCAGAAGATCCCCAGCGGGATGCCGTCGTGCTCGTCGCGCCACACCGCGTACGGGCCCGCGATCAGCGCAACCAGGTAGGTGCTCATGATCTCGCTGGTGGCGAACCGGTGCACCGCGGCGCCGCCGGTGCCCTCGCCGGTCTCGGCGACCGCGGCGTTCGATACGACCTCCCAGTCGGCGGGCGCGGTGACCGTGAGCGTGTAGCGCGCCTTGAGGTCGGGCTGGTCGAAGCAGGCGAACAGGCGCTTGGCGTCGGCCGTCTCGAACTGCGAGTAGAGGTACACGGCAACGTCGACCGGGTCGACGAACCGGTGCAGCCCCTCGCCGGTGTTCATGTACCGGCCGGTCGCCTCGACGCGCAGCTCGTTCTCCGCGGCCAGGGCCGGCAGCGCGATCCCGTCCTCCTCGCGGTAGCCGGAGACGTCGAGCGGCTGGCCGTTGAGGGTGGCGGAGGCGACCTCGGCGCCCGCGAAGTCGATCCAGCTCGCGGCACCGGGATCGGTGCAGCGGAAGCGCACGGTCGTGATGGTGGCGAACGTCGCGTCGCCGGGCTTGCCGCCGTCGGTGAGGTCGAGCTCGACCGCGTAGTCGGCGACCTCCAGCAGCGCGGCCCGCCGCTCGGCGTCGGTGCGGGTCAGGTTGGGCGGGGCCATGCGGTCTCGGGACTCCTTCTTCCGGGGGGATGGCTGCCGATCCAACCACGTGCCCGTGCCGGACGCCGACGAAAACCCGCCGCGGGAACACGGCGCGGCGGGGGCGGGTTGCACCGGAGAGCCGATTCATGAGTCTTCAAGGAAGGGAAGTGCCAATGGCGAGCACCGAGACCGCCCGCGTCGACTTCTGGTTCGACCCGCTGTGCCCGTGGGCCTGGATCACCTCGCGCTGGATGCTCGAGGTCCGCGAGGTGCGCGACGTCGAGATCAACTGGCACGTCATGAGCCTCTCCGTGCTCAACGAGGGACGGGACCTGCCGGACGACTACCGCAGGACGATGGACAAGGCCTGGGGACCGGTGCGCGTCGCGATCGCCGCCGCCCGGGAGAAGGGGCCGGAGATCCTCGAGCCGCTCTACACCGCGCTCGGCACCCGGATCCACGACCAGGGCAACAAGGACTTCGACGTGGTGGTCAAGGAGGCGCTGGCGGAGCTCGACCTGCCCGCCGAGCTCGCCGACGCCGCCACGAGCACCGCGTTCGACGACGAGCTCCGCGCGAGCCACAACCGGGGCATGGAGCCCGTCGGCCTCGACGTCGGCACGCCGACGATCCACGTCGACGGCGTGGCGTTCTTCGGGCCGGTGCTGTCGCGGATCCCCCGCGGCGAGGATGCGGGCAAGGTCTTCGACGGCGCGCGACTGCTCGCCGCCTACCCGCACTTCTTCGAGCTGAAGCGGACGCGCACCGAGGACCCGCAGTTCGACTGAGCCCGTCCACGTTGCAGCAAAGCCACTTTCATGCCATCCCGTTGCGTGAAAGTGGCTTTGCTGCAATCGGTGCGCCGCTCAGTACCGGGCGATCACCCGGTCGCGCAGCACCCCGGTCTCCAGCTCCATCTCGCGCACCCGGTGCTTGACGAGGTCGCCGATGCTGACCAGCCCGACCAGCGCGCCGTCCACCACCACCGGCAGGTGGCGGTAGCGACCGAACGTCATCCGGGCCATCGCGTGGGCCACGGTCTCGTCCGGCTCGCACGTCTCCACGTGCGGGGTCATCACCTCGCTCACCGGCTTGCCGAGCAGGTCGGAGCCGTACTTGCCGAGCGCGCGCACGATGTCGCGCTCGGAGACGATCCCGCGGATCGCCCGGTTCTCGTCGCACACGAGGACAGCGCCCACCCGGTGCCGATTCAGCCGGTCGACGACCTCCGCGACCGTGAGCCACGGCAGAACGGTGTGAACGTTGCGTCCCTTGCTGCCGAGGATGTCTGCGATCTTCATTCGCTCTCCCCTTGGTGCTCGCTGCGCTGACCGTGCCCCCATGGTCCTCCGATGCCGCGCGCTCCGCGAGGGTCGTACCCGGGTTCGGCGTACACGGTCGTGAATTCCCCTCGACCGGGGTTCCTCACCGGAACCACCGGTCTGACCAGCGCCGCAGCCGACCGGATGATCGTTCAGGGGTGGCGACCGGTGGCCGATCCGGCCGTTCGGCCCCCGGAAGCGGCTCCCGTGCCTAGCGTCCGCCGCCGTGTCCCGTCCGTCGCGTCCCGCCCCGTCGCCGCTGCTGGCCGTGGTCGCCGTCGCCGCGGTCCTGGGCGGCGTGCTCCTCGTCGCCGGCACGCTCGTCCCCGGCGCCGCGGTGGTCCCCGAGTGCGACGGGTACGTCACCGGGGCGTCCACCAGGGCGCAGGGCGGAGCGGCCGGGGTGGTGATCGGTGGCGTGATCGGGGCCGAGGAAGGCGCCTGCCGGGACGACGAGGAGCGGCCCGACGAGGAACGGGACGGCGAGGAACAGGGCGGCGGGTCCGGCGAGGTGCGCGTGGCCGCCGACGGCCGCACCTTCACCCGCGGTGGCGAGCCGTTCTTCTGGCTCGGCGACACGGCCTGGAGCCTGTTCGTCAACCTCAACCGCTCCGAGACCGAGGAGTACCTGGACACCCGCGCCGAGCAGGGCTTCACCGTGATCCAGGCGGTGGCGATCTTCCCGCAGGCCGGCGGGCCCGGCCCCAACCAGTACGGCGACGACCCGTTCGGCTCGGGCCTGGACGACCTCGCGGTCACCGAGGGGGACACGGGGGACGACGAGGAGCAGTACGACTACTGGGACCACGTCGAGTTCGTGGTGGAACAGGCCGCCGATCGGGGGCTGGTCGTCGCGATCCTGCCGGTGTGGGCCGACAAGCAGGCCGGCAGCCTGGTCACCGAGGGCAACGCGGGCGCGTACGGGGAGTTCCTCGGGGAACGCTTGGGCGGCCGGTCGAACATCGTGTGGGTGATGGGCGGGGACTCGCCCGCAGACGGCGTCGAGGACGTCTGGCGCGAGCTCGCCGCGGGGATCCGAGCCGGAGGCGGCGAGCAGCTGATGACCTACCACCCGCGCGGCGACCAGACCTCGATCACGTGGTTCGCCGAGGACGACTGGATCGACTTCCACATGCTGCAGGGCGGCCACTGCCTGCGCTACGACGTCCGGCAGGAGCTCGTGCGCAGCACCTACGCCGCGGGCAGGCCGTTCCTCGACGGCGAGTCGATCTACGAGGACCACCCGTACTGCTGGAAGCCGGAGGATGGCTTCTCCACGGCCCAGGACGTGCGCCGCGACGCCTGGTGGGCGGTGCTGGGCGGCGCCGCAGGCCACACCTACGGCCACCACGCCGTCTGGCAGTTCCTCGCCGACGGGCGCTCGGCCTCGCTGGGCGCCCGCGGCAGCTGGACCGAGGCGTTGGGCTTCCCGGGTGCGGGGCAGATGCGGCACGTGCGGGCGCTGGTGGAGTCGCGGCCGCGGGTCGAGCCCGCCGCCGACCTCGTCGCCGACGCGGGAGGCGGGGCCGAGCGCATCCAGGCCGCCGCAGCCGAGGACGGGTCGACGCTGATCGCGTACACGGCGGGCGGCTGGGACGTCACCGTCGACCTCGGTGTGCTCGCCGGCGACACCGCCCAGCCGTGGTGGTACGACCCGCGCACCGGCGAGAGCGTGGAGCTCGACCCCGTCGACGCGGGCGGCACGCAGACCTTCACCCCGCCCTCGGCCGAGGGCGACGAGGCCGACTGGGTGCTCGTCGTGGACGACGCCGACGAGGGTTTCGGGCCGCCCGGCGCCGGGTCCGCGGGGTCTCCCGCCGGGCGCTCGGACGATGCCGACGAGCGCTCCGACGAAGCAGCCGACCCGGATCTCACCGGGGCCTCCGGCCGCGACCTCGACGATCCCGACACCGAGGTCGGTCCCGGCACCGCGGACGATGCGCCTGCCGCCGAGCCGTCGGGGCAGTCGGAGCCGGCCGCCGTCGACCCGGTGTGGGACCGGCTCGCCGACTGCGAGTCCTCCGGCGACTGGGCCATCGACACCGGCAAGGGCTACTCCGGGGGCCTGCAGTTCGACGCCGCCACGTGGCGGGCGTACGGGGGCACCGAGTTCGCGCCGCAGGCGCACGAGGCCAGCCGGGAGGAGCAGATCGCGGTGGCCACCCGGGTGCGCGACGACCGCGGCGGCTACGGCTCCTGGCCCGCCTGCGCGAGGAGACTCGGCCTCCCGCGCTGACCCTGGGTGACGCCGTTGGGCCGAACGTGCCCAGCACCACATCCCCGCGGCGTGCGTGGTCGCACCGTGTGCACCGGGGGCCCGCCCCGGCTCGCTACCCTGGCGGGTGATGAGCGCGCCCGAGGACAGCCCGATCCGCGTCGGAGACCGATACCGTCTCGACGAGCGGATCGGTGCTGGTGCCATGGGCGCGGTGTGGCGCGCCACCGACGAGTTGCTGAACCGGACGGTGGCGGTGAAGGAGCTGCTCGCGGCCGCCGTCACGCCCACCGCGGGGGCCGAGGCCGCCCTGGAGGAGTCGCGCCAGCGGATCCTGCGGGAGGGCCGGATCGGCGCGCGGCTGCAGCACCCGCACGTCATCAGCATGTTCGACGTCGTCGTCCACGACGACCGGCCGTGGCTGGTGATGGAGTACCTGCCGTCCCGGTCGCTGGCGGCGATCCTGGGGGAGAAGGGCTCGCTCGAGCCGCGCGAGGTCGCCGAGATCGGCCGGCAGGTGGCCGACGGGCTCGCGGCCGCCCACGTCGCGGGTGTCGTGCACCGCGACGTCAAGCCGGGCAACGTGCTGATCGCCGAGGACGGACGCGTCAAGCTCACCGACTTCGGGGTCTCCCGCGCCGTCGACGACGTGCAGCTCACCCGCACCGGGCTGATCGCGGGCACGCCCGCGTTCCTCTCCCCGGAGGTGGCGCGCGGGCAGGACCCCACCGCCGCGTCCGACGTCTTCGCCCTCGGCGCCACCCTCTACGCCGCGGTGGAGGGCACCCCGCCCTTCGGTCTGGACGACAACGCGTACGCGCTGCTGCACAAGGTCGCCACCGGCGTGATCCGGCCGCCGGAGCAGGCCGGGCCGCTCACCGGCGTGATCATGAAGCTGCTGAGCATCGAGCCGGACGACCGGCCGTCGGCCGCGCAGGCCAGGGATGCGCTCGCCGCCGTGGCCTCGGGTCGCGAGTCCGGGCTGGCGGCCCCGGCCACCACGGCCGTCATGGGCGGGTCCGTCGCTGCCGCTGCCGGTTCCGGCCCCGCGACCGTGGCCGACATACCCCGCCCGGCGCCCGCGCCCGCCCGGGATGCCGCCGACGACCGCCGTCGGCGCGCCCCGCTGCTCATCGCGGCGGTGCTCGCGGTGCTGCTGATCGGGGGCGCCATCACGGCGCTGGCGCTCGCGAACAGCGGCGGCGGCGACCCGGGCGAGAACCAGGCCCTGCCGCCCGCGGCCACGAGCACGAGCCCGCCGGCACCCACGAGCTCGGAGGCCACCACGGCGCCTCCCACGAGCACACAGACGCCCACCACCACCCAGCCCGCGCCGACCTCGGCCGCGCCGTCGCCCACCCCGGCGCCCACCAGCGCGCCCCCGCCCCCGCCGCCGCCCGCCACTGATCCGGTGGCGTTCGTGCAGAACTACTACGGTCTGCTGCCGGGCAACACCGACGCCGCGTTCGCGCTGCTCAGCCCGTCCGCCCAGGCGGCATCCGGCGGCCGGTCGGGCTTCGAGAACTTCTACGGGGGCATGGAGTCGGTGTCGCTGCAGAACGTGCGGCAGACCGGGGAGAACACCGTGGAGGCCACCGTCGTCTTCGACCGGCGCGAGGGCGACACCACCAACGAGCCCTACGAGTTCGTGGTAGGCACCGGGTCCGACGGGGAGCCGATCCTGCAGTCGTTCAGCCGGCTGTAGCGCTCAGGCCGTCCGCTCGGCGAGCCCCAGCAGGTGGGCGGTCACCCACGCCACCACCTCGCGGACGAACACGGCCCGGTTGGCGACGCCGTGCACCTCGTGCCCCTCGTCGGGGAACAGCAGGAAGCCGGGCGCGGCGCCGCGGTCGCGGAGGGCGGCCACGATCTGCTCCGCCTCGACGAGCGGCACGTTCGTGTCGTGGGCGCCGTGCACCACGAGCAGGGGCGCCGCGATCCGATCGACCCGGTGCAGCGGGGAGAGCTCGCGCAGCAGGCCGGCGTCGGCGTCGGGATCGCCGTACTTCCCGACGGCCGCGGCGGCGATCCACGGCTCGGTGGCCGCATAGAACGTGGCGAAGTCGGCCATCCCGCACACGTCGACGCCCACCGCGAACAGGTCGGGGAACCAGGCCAGGGCCGCGAGCGTGAGGTAGCCCCCGTAGGAGCGGCCCGCCACGCCGACCCGCTCCGCGTCGGCGAGACCGCCCGTGACCAGGAAGTCGACGGCGGCGCGCACGTCGGTGATCGCGGCGAACCGCCGGTCGTGGTCGTCGGCGGCGGCGAAGCTGCGCCCGTATCCCCCCGAGCCGCGCACGTTCGGCGCGAACACGGCCACGCCCTCCGCGAGCAGGGCCTGGAACAGCGGCTGGAACGTCGGCCGCTCCTGCGCCTCCGGCCCGCCGTGCAGCCACAGCAGCGTGGGGAGCGGACCGAGCGCGGCGCGCGGCCGGAACAGCCAGCCGGACAGGCGCAGCCCGTCCTCGGCCGGGAACTCGTGCAGCGTCGGCTCGACGAGGTCGCCCCCGTCCGGGGGGACGGCGGGCAGCAGCGGGCCGGCCTCGCCCGGCGCGCCGAGCCCGATGCGGGCGAGCTGCGGGGGAGCCGCGGGCCCCTCGCACCCGACGAGCAGGGCGTGCCCGTCGCGGGTGAACGCCACCGCGGTGACGACGTCGCCCGGTGCGGGCGCAACGGGTTCCACCCGGCCGGAGCGCAGGTCGAGCAGCTCCACCTCGCTCCGCCCGTCGACGTTCCAGACGAGCGCGGCTCGCGCGCCCGCCGGATCGAGCGCCGCGATGTCGAGGTCGTCGTCGGGGCGCTCGGCAACCGGACGCAGGTTCGACACCGCGCCGTTGCCGTCCAGGGTGACGGCGAGCAGGGCCACGCGCTCGCGGCCAGCGTCGGTGTGCACGTACAGCAGCCGCCCGCCGCCGCCGAATCGGGCGTCGGCGACCGTGGCACCGCCGCCGGGCAGCAGCTGTGTGCGCAGCCCGGTGTGCAGGTCCACCAGCTCCAGGCGCCGGGCCCCGCGCCTGCCCAGCCGCACCACCGCGCGCCTGCCGTCCCTGCTCACCGCGCAGACGCGGGCGGCGGGTCCGGCCGCGAGCACCGTGGACGTCCCGTCCCGGACGTCGAGCAGGCAGGCCTGCCCGTCGCCCGACCCCTCCGGGAAGATCGTGACGCCCAGCCGGCGTCCCGTGGGGGACCACGACCCGAGGGTGACGGCGGCCGCGCGGGGGGCCAGCCGGGTGACCCGGGTGCCGGCCGGGTCGACGAGGTGCACCTGGGTGCGTTCGCCGCCGTCGGGTGCCACCTGGCAGGCGAGCCTGCTGCCGTCGGGCGACCAGCTCAGCGCCTGCACGTCGGACGGCACCGGCAGGGGGCCGTCGGGCTCGACGACCGGCCCGCCGTCCGTCGGCAGCGGGGCCAGCCAGGCTCGTGGCCTGCCGTCGCGGTCGGAGATCCACGCCAGCGTCGTGCCGTCGGGGGAGGGGACGGGGTCGGCGTAGCGCGGCGTCGACAGCAGGGCGGACAGCACGTCCGGGTACGGCGCCCACCGCAGCGCGTCGGGCGTCGTCGATGCTGCGCTCGCGCGCTCGCTCACGTCAGATCCCCCTCTCCTGCAACCACATCTCCAGCAGCGCCACCTGCCACAGGGCGTTCGAGCCGAGGGTGGTGCGCTGCGTGTTCGGGTCGGCGAGCATCGCATCCAGCCAGTCGCGACGCACCAGCCCCCTGGCCTTCGCCACCGGATCGGTGACGGCGGCGCGCACCCGCTCCAGGAACGGGCCCTCCAGGTGGCGGATGGCCGGTACCGGGAAGTAACCCTTCGGCCGGTCGATGATCTCGTCCGGGACCACGCCGCGCGCCGCGTCCTTGAGCACGCCCTTCCCGCCGTGCGCGAGCTTGAGCTCCGGCGGGCAGGCGGCGGCGAGCTCCACCAGCTCGTGGTCGAGGAACGGCACCCGGGCCTCGAGGCCCCACGCCATCGTCATGTTGTCGACGCGCTTCACCGGGTCGTCCACGAGCATGACCGTGGAGTCCAGGCGGAGCGCGGCGTCGAGTGTCTCCTCGGCCCCGGGCGCGGCGAAGTGCTCGGCGATGAACGCGCGGCTGGGGTCGTGGTCGAGCAGCCACTCGGGTTCCAGGATACCGGCGAGCTCGGTGTGCGGGCGGTCGGTGAACACCTCGGCGTACGCGGCGACGGCGCGCTCGCGCGGCACGTCCGCGAGTGGCGGGTACCAGTCGTAGCCTGCCAGGACCTCGTCGGCACCCTGCCCGGACTGCACCACCGTGACCGACCGGCGGACCTCCTCGGACAGCAGGTAGAACGCGACGCAGTCGTGGCTGACCATCGGCTCGGCCATCGCGGCGATCGCCCCGTCGACGGCGGGCAGCATGCGGGCGGGGTCGACGAGGATCTGGTGGTGGTCGGTGCCGAAGTGCTCCGCGACGAGGTCGGAGTACGCGAACTCGTCGCCGGACTCGCCGCCCGTGGCGTGGAACCCGACGCTGAACGTCTGCAGGCCGGTCTGCCCCTCGTCGGCGAGCAGGGCGACGACCAGCGAGGAGTCGAGCCCGCCGGACAGCAGCACGCCCACCGGGACGTCGGCCACCATCCGCCGCTGCACCCCCCGGCGCAGCGCCACGAGCACCGCGTCGGCCCAGTCCCGGGCGGACATCCCGGCGTGCTCGGGGCTGCGGGTGTGCGGAGGGCGCCAGTAGACGCGGTCGGTGGACGTGCCGTCGGGGCGGACCGTCCGGACGGTCGCGGGCGGGAGCTTGCGGACCCCGGCCAGGATCGTGCGCGGCGCGGGGACGACCGAGTGGAACGTCAGGTAGTGGTGCAGGGCCACCGGGTCGATCGACGTGTCCACCTCACCGCCCGCGAGCAGGGCGGGCAGCGACGACGCGAACCGCAACCTGCCCGCAGCCTCGGCGAGGTAGAGCGGCTTGATCCCGAGCCGGTCCCGGCCGAGCGTGAGCACGCCGCTGTCGCGCTCGGCCACGCCGAAGGCGAACATGCCGAAGAAGTGGTCGACGCAGCGCGGGCCCCAGCGGTGGAACGCCTTGAGCAGCACCTCCGTGTCCGAGGTGGAGAAGAACCGGTAGCCGGCGGCCTCCAGCTCGCCGCGCAGCTCCCGGTAGTTGTAGATGCAGCCGTTGAACACCGCGGCGAGCCCGAGCTCCGCGTCCACCATCGGCTGCCCGCCGCGCTCCGACAGGGCGATGATCTTCAAGCGGCGGTGCCCGAGCGCGATCGCCCCCGACGCGTACAGTCCGGAGCCGTCCGGGCCACGGTTGCGCATCACGCCCGCGACGCGCGCGACGGCCGCCACATCCGGGCCGGCGCCGTCCCACCGGATCTCTCCCGCGATACCGCACATGAACGCCCTCCGGCCGGTTGGTGTCCTGACCGACGAGTGGACGACGCGGTGGCGGCCCGGCGCAAGCCGAGGAGCAGGTGTCAGGAAAGCCACGTTCCTGAAACGTCAGGAACGTGGCTTTCCTGACGCTTCGCAGCCTCACCCTGTCGGTGGGCTGTGATGGACTGCCCGCATGACCGAACCGACGCTGGGCGTGGTGTTCCGACCGCAGTCGCCTCCGGAGCGGCTCCGCGAGATCGTGCTGGCCGCCGATTCGGCCGGGGTGCCCGAGCTCTGGCTGTGGGAGGACTGCTTCCTCGAGGGTGGCCTCACCACCTCCGCGGCGGCGCTCGCGTGGTCGCGGCGGCTGCGGGTCGGGATCGGGCTGCTGCCCGTGCCGCTGCGCAACCCGGCCGTCACCGCGATGGAGATCGCCGCCCTCGCCCGGATGTTCCCCGGGCGGTTCCTGCCGGGGCTCGGCCACGGCGTCCTCGACTGGATGGCGCAGGTCGGAGCCCGGGCCGCGTCGCCGATGGGGCTGCTGTGCGAGCACACCGCGGCCGTCCGCGACCTGCTGCACGGGCAGACGCTCCACGTCGACGGCCGCTACGTCCACCTCGACGGCGTGGCGCTGGACTGGCCGCCGGAGCAGGTGCCGCCGCTGCTGATCGGCGCCAGGGGCCCGAAGACGCTGCACCTCGCGGGCGAGCTGGCCGACGGCGTCATCCTCGACAGCGGCATCACCGCCGACGGCGTGCGGGCGGCGCGGCGCAGCGTGCAGGAGGGCCGGGCCGCCGCGGAGCGCACCGACCCCTTCCGCATCCTGGTCTACGTCGAGGTCGACGCCACGTCGCCCGCGCTCGCAGCGCAGATCGACAAATCCGTGGAGGAGCTCGGCGCCGCCGGCGCCGATGCACTGATCTTCCAGGGCACCGGCGAGGCGCCCGACCCGGAGCCGCTGATCGCCGCGCTGGCGGAGAGGGCGTGAGGGCAGAGGACTACCAGACCACCTGCACGCCGGGGAATGCAGCCAACGCCCGGTCGGTCGTGACGAGGGGAAGCGACTCGATCATGCATTGTGCCGCGATCACCCGATCGAACGGGTCGCGGTGCTCCCAAGTCAGCATGCCGGCAGCCAGCGCGTGCCGAGAGCTGATCGGGAGTTCCGTGGCGCGCAGGCGTCGGAGGTGATCGCCGTAGCCGTAGACCAGTGCGTGGGCCTCGCCGAGCTTCCCGAGGCGGTACTTCGTACCGATCTCCCAGGCGCTGGCGGCGGACACGAGCACATCGGTGTCCGCCGCGCGGATGCGATCGAGTGTGCGAGCAGGAATCCGGTCCGGGTCGAGCAGCGTCCAGAGCAGCGCATGAGTATCGAGTAGGAGCCGTGAGGTCAACTCCACAGCTCCAGCTCGTCGTCCGGCAGCGGATCGAAGAAGGAGTCGGGTACCGACCCCGTCACGAATCCGACCGGCCGCGGCGGCGGTGGCCCGACCGGAACGAGCCGGACGACCGGTGTGCCGTCCCGGGCGATGATCACGTCCTCGCCGCCCTCGGCCTGCGCCAGGATCTGCGAGAGCCGTGTCTTCGCCTCCTGCACGTTCACCTGGACCGTCATGCGGCTAGGCTACCTGACCAAGTCCCCTTGGCCAAGCACCTCATCGCAGTACCCACGTGTCCTTCGCCCCGCCGCCCTGCGACGAGTTCACGATCATGCTCCCGGCCGGGGCCACCCTGGTGAGTGCGGCGGGCGGCACCTCCACGGCGGCCCCGTCGGCCGTGCGGGACTGCAGCACGAACGCCCGCAGGTCCACCGCGCGCCGTTCGAGCCTGCGCCCCGAGAACGTCGGGTGGGTCGACAGCATCACCGGGTCCTGGGCCACCCACCGCGCCGGGTCCGCGCGCACGGCATCGGCCAGCTCGGCGAGCTCGGCCCGGCTCGCCTGCGGCCCGATCACGATGCCGCGCCCGCCGAACCCGTCCACCGGCTTGAGCACGAGCTGGTCGAGGCGGTCGAGCACCTCGGCGCAGCGCTCCGGGTCCACGCACGGGTAGGTCGGAACGTTGTCGAGCAGCACCTTCTCGCCCAGGTAGTAGCGGATCATCTGCGCGACGTAGGCGTAGACGAGCTTGTCGTCGGCCACCCCGTTGCCCAGCGCGTTGAGCAGCGCCACGGTGCCCGCGGCCGCCGCGTCGGCGAGCCCGGGGCCGAGCGTGCGGCCGTCGGCGTCCACCGCGTCGCGCAGCACCTCCTCGTCGATGCGCCGGTAGAGCGCCGACAGCCGGCCGCCGGAGTCCGCCACCTGCACGCCGTCCGCCGTCACGCGCAGGTCGGCCGGGGTCACCAGGGGCACACCCATCCGCTCTGCGAGCAGCCGGTGCTCGAAGAACGCCGAGTCGGCAGGCCCGGCCGACAGCACCGCCACCTCGCCGTCGTCCGCCACGGCCGAGAGCAGCGCTGCGCGCAGCTGCCCGGGCACGCGCTCCAGCCCGACGACGCCGGTGGGCGGTTCGAGATCGGGCATGACGCTGCGGATCAGGCGCCTGCTCATCAGCGCGTACCCGATCCCGGACGGCACGCGCAGGTTGTCCTCCAGCACCAGCCAGCGGTCGGCGCGGTGGCGCACGAGGTCGATGCCGGCCACCGCGATGCGCACGGCGTCCGGTGCGAGGCGCTCGCCCGCGGGGTTGCGCGCGGGGGCGTCGTCGACGACCCGGGCCGGGACCACCCCGTCGGCGACGATGGCGCGCTCGCCGTACACGTCCCGCAGGAACGCCTCGAGCGCCCGCACCCGCTGCACCAGCCCGGCGCTGAGCCCGGCCCAGTCCTCGGCGGTGACGATGCGCGGCACCAGGTCGAGGGGGAACAGCCGGTCGTCCTCCCCGTCGCCCACCCGGAACGTCACCCCGCGGGCTCGCTGCTCGGTGTGCAGCGCCGACTCGGCCGCCACCATCCCGCGCGCGCCGAGCCGGTCGAGTGCCCGGAACATCCAGCCGTACTGCGGGAGCACGGTACCGCCCCCGCTGACGGCCTCGTCGACCGCGGCGTTCTCCGGATCGCCGCCGTGGTAGCCGACGAGCAGGTCCGGCGTGGCCGGCACGGTCGCGGCCGGCTCGTGCCGCGGGGCCCGGCCCTGGGTGTGCGCGAGCAGGGCGTCGACCACGTCGGTCAGCTCGCCGCGGCGGCCGAACGCCCGGCGCTGCTGCGCCGCCGAGCTGCCCCGGGCGAGCGCGGCCTGCGACAGCTCGAGCACCTGCTCCCAGTCGCCGTGCTCCTCCAACTGCGGGCGCAGCTGCCCCATGAGCTGGCCGACGAGCAGCGGCGGCGACACCAGCGCGGGCCCGATGAGGTCGACGAGGTCGCCTTCCAGCCCCGAGCGGGCCGCGCGCCAGCTCGCGGCCCGCACCAGCTCGTTGCGGTAGCCCGGCAGCGGCAACCCGGCGTCGAGGTCGACCCTGGCCTTCGTCACCAGCGCGCGGAACAGCCCGGCGACGAACACGACGTCGTCCACGTGCGGGCAGGCGTCGCACACCCGCAGCTCGACGGTGGGCAGATGGGCGCTCGGCCGGATGTCGAAGTAGACCATCCCCGGGTCGCTGATCGTGCCGGAGGCGATGAGGTCGGCGACCATCGCGTCGTAGTCCGCGGCCGTCTCCACCGAGGCAGGCGGGCCCGCGGTGGGCCAGCGCGACCAGACCATCGACCGGAAGCTGGCGTAGCCGGAGTCGTTGCCGCGCCAGTACGGCGAGCTGGCCGAGATGGCCAGCAGGATCGGCAGGTAGGGGGCGACTCGGCGGACCACCTGCACGGCCACGTCCCGGTCGGGCACCTCGACGTGCACCTGGTCGCCGCAGATGTGCTGCTCGCGCACCAGCAACTGGTACTCGTGCTGCATCTTCTCGTAGCGGGCGCCCGCGGAGATCGCGTCGCTGCAGAGATCGGCGAGCGGCACGGTGCCCGCCGCGACCACGCCCAGCCCGAGCGGCTCCGCGGCCCCCTCCAGCCGGGCCCTCAGCCTGCGGAGGTGCTCGCGCAGCTCGTCCAGGCCGGTACACACGGGGCTGTTGGTCTCCACCGCAGAGCGCTGCAGCTCCGGGACGAACTCGGGCCCGTCGAGCCGCTCGAGCAGCGCGTCGACCTGCGGGGCCGAGCAGCGGGTCTCCAGGTCGACGACGTGGAACTCCTCCTCCACGCCGATCCGCGGCAGGCCGGTCATGCGTAGGCGGCGTCGAAGAAGGCGAGCTCCAGGTCGACGGCACGGGTGAACAGGGCCGCCACCCGCTCGCGCCCGGCCCCGTCGAGCCCCGCGACGACGCGGTCGAACTCGGCGCGCAGGAACGCCACCCACTCCTCGAACGCCAGGCCGCGGTGCAGCTCGATCCACTCGGCGCAGATCCGGTCCTCGGGGAGGTCGACGCCGGGGCGGGTGGCCCAGTCCAGGTAGAGCCACTCGGCCACCAGGAGCACGGTCATGCAGGACGCGTAGTCCGCGCTGCGCCGGGCCTCGTCCATCAGGGCGAGGAACCCGCGGGTCGGCTCCGTCAGGTGCGGGGCCGTGCGCTCGGTCAGCGGCACGTCCAGGGCGTCGAGGGCGCGGGCGAAGAAGTCGTTCTCCGGGCCGGCCACCAGGCCCACCTGGCGGGCGTGCACGACCCGTGACCCGGGCCGGTCCGCGCCGGCGACGGCCGCGCCGAGCAGCGCCACGAACGCGTCGAAGAACTGGTGGTCCTGCACGAGGTAGGTGGTGAGCGCCGCGGGGTCGACCTCGCCCCGCCAGAGCTCGTCGACGAACCGGTGCCCGACGGCGGCGTCCCAGGTGGTCGCCGTCTGCTCGCGGAGCTGCGCGCTGAACGTCACGGCGCGACCTTAGTTCGCTCCGGCGGGTCGGGCCGGTCCGAACGCGACGGCCTACGGCCAGGGAACCTCCGGGTACGGCGAGCGCCGGGCCGCCTCGGCTGCGTCCAGCTCCCCGCGCCGCACGGCGTCGTACAGCGCGGCGACCTCGGCCAGCTCGTCCCGCTGCCCGGCCACGAACGCGGCGTCGACGGGTTCGCCGTGCCCGGGCACGACGAGGCGGGGACGCAGCCCGAGCAGCGCGTCGAGGGTGGCGGGCCAGGCGGGGATGTCGGCGTCGCCGAGGTCGGGCGGGGCGCCCTGCTCGACGAGGTCGCCCGCGAACACGACGCCGGCGTCGGGCACGTGCACGACGAGGTCGTGGTCGGTGTGCCCACGGCCGAGGTGGCGCAGCTCGGTGATGCGGCCGCCGAGGTCGAGCGCGGTGGGCGCCGTGGCATCGGGCAGCGGCGGATCGGTGCCGGCGAGCGCGTCGGCGGTGACGTGGTCGCCGCGGTCGCGGTAGTGCTGCGCCCACACCGTCCGCTGCCGGGCCGCGGTGGTGGTGAGCACCTCCCGGCAGCGCGGGAGGGCGTGCACGGGGCTGCCCGCGAACGCGGCCGTGCCGAAGCAGTGGTCGAAGTGGGCGTGCGTGAGCGCGACGGTCCGCGGAAGCGCGGTGACCGCCTGCACCGCGGCGGCGAGTTCGGCGCCCTGTCGTTCGTCGCCGCGCGTGTCCACCACCAGCGCCCGCTCGGCGCCGACCACCAGGCCCACCGTGAGGTCCAGCTCCGCGTACCGCCGCGCGAACACCCCGTCCCCCACCTCGACCCAGCGCCCGTCCACCGGTCAGCCCGCCTGGAGGAGCCCGTCGCGCCACCGGGGCGCCGCGGTGCTCGCGTCGAGCGCGGCGGCCAGCGTGACGTCGGCGCCGTAGCCGTCGGCGATCAGCTCCTGCCTGGACGCGCAGGCGGCGAGGACGTCGGCCAGCCCGCGGTCGCGGGCCGCCGCGAACTGCGCCACGGCCTGCTCGGCCTCCGGCGAACGGTCCGCGGCCGGCAGCGCAGCCGCGATCGCGCCGGCGCCGATCGCGTCCTCGATCGCGACCCGCAGCGTCCCGCCCGGCCAGCGTTCGCCCGCAGAGACCAGCCCGACCGGCCCCTCGATCGCGCGGGCGGCCGCGGCCACGGCCGAGGCGTTGCGCAAGCAGCCGGCGAACAGGACGGGCCCGTTCCCGGCGACGGCGGCGCAGAGCGTGGCGCCGTTCGGCGAGGGCAAGGCCAGCCGTGTGCCGGCCGGCAGCTCCATCAGCGACGACGGGCGCAGCGACGGACGCGTGCCACCGCGCGGGCCTGCCGGCTGCACACCGAGCGCGCGGGCCTCGGCCTCCTCGGCGGCGCGATCGGCGCGGCCCACCCGCCGCTGGGGCAGGATCGCCGCGCCCCGACCGACCGCGATGTCCACCGCCGTGCTGAACGACAGCACGTCGACGACGATCACCACGGCGCACTTCGCCGCCAGCAGCGCGGCGCCCTCCGGCCCCCACTCCAGCCGGATCTCGTGACGGCGCTGCCGATGTTCGGGACGGGCGTCGACGGGCACGGGGCCCAACCCTACGGCGATCATGCATCGAGCGAGCGGAGCGGCCCAGCGCCCGCGGGCCCGGCACGTCGACGGACACCTCAGGCGAGCGCTGCGAAGAACGCGCGCAGGTCGGCGACCAGCAGGTCCGGGGCCTCCATCGCGAGGAAGTGCCCGCCGCGGTCGAGCTCGGTCCACCGGACGACGTCGTGGTCGCGCTCGGCCCAGCGCCGGATCGTCACGTCGTGGGCGGACACGAGCACCCCGGTCGGCACCGAGGCAGGCCGACCCGTCGAGGAGTCATCCCAGCCGTCGCCCGGGTCGGTCCACGCGTTCGCGGTCATCTCCTCGTAGTAGATCTGCGCCGCCGACCCGGCCGTCCCCGTGAACCAGTACAGCGAGACGTCGGTGAGGATGCGGTCGCGATCGACGGCGTCCTCGGGCAGGCCGTCGGCCGGCTCGGTCAGCTCCTTGAACTTCTCGACGATCCAGGCGAGCTGGCCGACCGGTGAGTCGTGCAGCCCGTAGGCCACCGTCTGGGGGCGCTTGGAGTTGCACTGCAGGTAGCCGTCGTTGAAGTCCTGCATCCGCTGCCAGCGCCTCTGCTCGGCCTCGGAGAGACCGTCCAGCTCGCCCTCGGCGCCGACCGGGAAGGTGAGCAGTGCCTGGACGTGTACCCCGAGCAGGCGGTCCGGGACCTGCCGGCCGATCTCCGGCCCCACCCACGAACCGGTGTCGTAGCCGTGCACGCCGAACTGCTCGTAGCCGAGCCGGGACATGAGCTCGGCCAGCACGCCCGCCATCCGCCCGGTCCCCATCCCGGGCCCGGCCAGCGGCGTCGAGAACCCGAATCCCGGCAGCGACGGCACGACGAGGTGGAAGGCCTGCGCCGGGGCGCGCCCGTGCGCGGCCGGGTCGGCGAGCGGACCGAACACGTCCAGGAAATCCGTGACGCCGCCGGGCCAGCCGTGCAGCAGAAGCAACGGGGTCGCGTCCGGCTCCGGCGAGCGGACGTGCAGGAAGTGCACGTTCTGCCCGTCGACCGTGGCGAGGTACTGCGGGTACGCGTTGAGCGCGGCCTCCTGCGCCCGCCAGTCGAAGCCCGTGCGCCAGTACTCGGCCAGCTCCTTCAGGTATCCGACCGGGACACCGCGGCTCCAGCCGACGCCGGGCGGCTCGTCCGGCCACCGCGTGCTCGCCAGCCGCGCGCGCAGGTCGTCCAGGTGCGCCTGGGGGACGTCGACGGTGAAGGGGCGGATGCCGTGCTCGGTAGTGGTCATGCCGGCGACGCTATGGCCGCCACCGGCCACTTCCCGTCCTCAATCGTCACCGGATGCGGCGGCCGGTCTCCGCGCACGAGTACCCGCCGAGCTCCTCGACCGATGCCCGGAACTCCGGCTGCTCCAGCAGCGCCCACAGCGGCGCGAGCCGCGGGTCGTCCAGGGTGGACGCCCGCAGCACCAGGTCGTAGGGCTCGCGCGCGACGGGCACGAAGTCCAGCCCGAACGCGCGGGCCGCGGCGAGGATCCCGAGCCCGGTGTCGGCGCGCCCCGCGGCGACCGCGGCGGCCACCGCGAGGTGGGTGTGCTCCTCGCGGGCGTACCCGTCGACCTGCGCCGGGTCGATCCCGCGCCCGCCGAGCTCGTGGTCGAGCAGCGCCCGGGTGCCCGCGCCGCGCTGCCGGTTGACGTACCGCAGGCCCGGGCGGGCGAGGTCGTCCACGCCGGACAGCCCGAGTGGGTTGCCCGGCGCGACGATCAGCCCCTGGTCGCGGTGCACCAGCCGGACGACGGCCACGTCGGACCCGCCGAGCAGCCGGTCCACATAGGGAAGGGTGTACTCCCCGGTGGCCGGGTCGAGCAGGTGCGAACCCGCGAGGTGGCACAGGCCGTCGCGCAGGGCCACGAGCCCGCCGAGCGACCCGACGTTGGACGACGCCAGCGTCACCAGCGGGTCGGCGGCGCGCAGCGCGGACGCGAGCACGTCCACCACGAGGTCGTGCGAGCCGATCGCGACGACGGTGCGGTCGATCTCCGCCGACCCGCGCAGCAGCTCCACCCGCACCCGCTCGCCCGCGTGGTGGCCCTCGAGCCCGGCCGGCACGACGAGCAGCCCGTCGGCGCGCACCAGCGAGGTGAGCACGCCGGCGCCGCGCGGCAGCGGCGTGGCCACGACTTCGTCGCCGACCCGGCCGAGGCGCACCCGCACCCAGTCGTCCACGCCCACGTTCGACGCGAGCTTGCGGGCCAGCTTCGCCGTGGTGACCGGCCGTTCCCGCGGTGCCGCGCCCTCCAGCCCGGCGAGCAGGGGAGCGGCGAAGATCTCGAACGTCAGCGCGGCGGACACGGGGTAGCCGGGGGCGCCGAGCACCGGTGTGCCCTCGACGGCGCCGAGGACGACCGGATGGCCCGGCTTCACCGCGACGCCGTGCACGGCGAGCGCCCCCGCCTTGCCGATGACCGCCGCGGTGTGGTCGTCGCGACCCGCGCTCGAGCCGGCGATCAGCACGACCAGGTCGGCGTCCGCCGCGGCATCCACCAGCGCCTCGGTGATCAACGCCGGCTTGTCCGGGACGATCGGGGTCACCCGCGCGGTGCAGCCCACCTCGCGGGCCTGCGCGGCAAGCATCAGGGAGTTCGTGTCGACGATCTCGCCCGGCGCCGGGTCGGTGCCGATCGGCCGGATCTCGTCGCCGGTCGGGACGATCACGACGACCGGGGCGCGCCGGACCACCAGCTCGGTCGCGCCGGCCGCCGCGGCGGCGGCGACGTCGACCGGGCGCAGCCGGTGCCCGGCGGGCAGCAGCAGCTCGCCGGCGCTGATGTCCTCGCCGATCGACCGCACGTGCTGGTAGGGCGGCACCGCGGCGCGCACCTCGGCGACGCCGTCCGGGCCGCGGTGCACGTGCTCGCGCATCACGACCGCGTCGTAGGCCTCCGGCACCGGGTCGCCGGTGTCGACCACCGCCACATCGGCCAGCAGCACCGGGGTCGTCTCCGTGGCCCCGACGGTGTCGGCCGCCCGGACGGCGATCCCGTCCATGCCCGCGGCGTCGTAGGCGGGGGAGGAGCGGCGGGCCCACACGGGCTCGGCGGTGACGCGGCCGACCGCGTCGGCCACGGGCACGCGCACCGCCGCGACGCGGGCGGGGCAGCCGGTCGCCGCGCAGGCCTCCCGCCAGGCCGCGAGGGCCTCCGCGGCCGGGACGTCGGAGACGAACGGGGAGTCGGCGACCACGCCCGGACGGTAGCCCCGGCCCGGTCAGCCCGGTGCGCCGGGAGGCCCGGCCGCGAGCAGGCGCCTGCCCAGCGCGTGCACCTGCTCGAGCAGCTCCGGCGGGCCGTCGAGGGTGAAGTCGGCGCCGAACGCCGCGACGTCGGCGAGGATCGACTCGATCGTGTCGCCGCGCAGGGCGACGGTGCAGCTCGCGGCGTCGACCGGCGTCACCTTGCCCGGGATCGGCAGGTGCAGGCGCGCGGTCACGACCTCGGCGGGTGCCTGCACCACGGCGGTCGCGGTGAAGCGGTACGGCGCCGCCCCGATCGCGCGCCGGACGAACGTCGCGGAGTCGGCCGGGAGCTCGCGCGGTGAGAAGCGGGCCCGGGTGGGGCGCGGGTCGGTGATGCGGTCCACCCGGAAGGTGCGCCAATCGGCGCGCTCGGGGTCGTAGGCCAGCAGGTACCAGAGGCCGTAGCCGGTGACCAGGCGGTACGGCTCGACGCGGCGCCAGGTCGCCTCGCCGTCGCGGCGGAGGTGGTCGAAGGACACGAGCTCGTGGTCGCGGCAGGCGGCGGCGAGCACGGTGAGCACGGCCGGGTCGACCGGTGCCCCGGCCGGCCCGCCGATCGGGACGGTGGCGTCGCCGACCGTCGCCACGCGGTGCCGCAGGCGGGCGGGCAGCACCTGCTGCAGCTTCGCGAGCGCTCGCACCGCGGTCTCGTCGATGCCGGTGACACCGCCGGCGGCGGTGAGCAGCGCGACCGCGACGGCCACGGCCTCGTCGTCGTCCAGCAGCAGCGGCGGGAGGTCGCGGCCCGAGGCCAACCGGTAGCCGCCGGCGGTGCCAGTGGTGGCGTCGACCGGGTAGCCGAGCTCGCGCAGCCGATCGACGTCGCGGCGCACGCTGCGGTCGGTGACCCCGAGCCGGTGCGCCAGCTCGGCGCCGGACCACTCGCGCCTGCTCTGCAGCAGCGACAGCAGGCGCAGCATCCGCGCCGGCATGCTCCTCGTCACGCCGTGAGAGTCGCACGCGTTGCGGACCGGAGCTGTCCGGAAGGGCTTCTAGCGTCGCTCTCGAGTCAATCGAGAGGAGAACGACGTGGAGTCGATCAGCGGGGTGCGGGGCCCGGTGCTGCGGCGGGGCGCCGAGGGATTTGACGGGGAACGGGCCGGGTTCCAGACCGCGTCCCGGCACGAGCCGGACGTGCTGGTGGGCGCGACCGGGGCCGAGGACGTACGGGCGGCCGTGACGTTCGCGGCCGAGCGCGGCCTGCCGGTGACGGTGGAGGCCACGGGGCACGGGCGGGCCGTCCCGGCCCTGGGCGGGGTGCTGATCCAGACCCGGCGGATGACCGGGGTGAGCGTGGATCCGGCCGGTCGGACCGTCCGGATCGAGGCAGGCGTGCGGTGGGGGCAGGTGATCGATGCGGCCGCCGTGCACGGGCTCACGCCCCTCAGCGGCTCCTCGCCTGAGGTCGGCGCCGTCGGCTACACCCTCGGCGGTGGCCTCGGGCTGCTGGCCAGGACCTACGGCTACGCCGCCGACCACGTCCGGAGCATCGACGTGGTCACCGGCGACGGCGAGGCGCGCCACGTCACCGCCGACTCCGACCCCGACCTCTTCTGGGCGCTGCGGGGCGGGGGCGGCGGGTTCGGGGTCGTCACGGCGCTGGAGATCGACCTCGTTCCGGTCGCCACGATCTACGGCGGCACGCTGTTCTTCGCCGCGGGACCCGACGTGCTCGCCGCCTTCCAGGAGTGGACGGCGCTGGTGCCCGAGGAGCTGACCTCGTCGGTCGGGATGATGACGTTCCCCGACGTGCCCGGCGCGCCGGAGTCACTGCGCGGCCGGTTCGTCGCGAGCGTCCACCTCGCGTTCGCCGGCGCCGCGGCGGAGGGGGAGCGGCTGGTCGCCCCGCTGTGGGCGGCGGGCCCGGTCCTGCGCGACACGCTCGCCGAGATGCCCTTCGCCGCGAGCGCGTCGATCCACAACGACCCCGACGGAGCCCCACGCGTACACGGGCACCAACGCGCTGGTGTCGGACCTCGACGCCGACGTGCAGGCCGCCGCCCTCGACACCGCCGGACCGGACGCGCCCGTCTGGAGCTACGTGAAGATCAACCACTTGGGTGGGGCGCTCGCGCGGCCGCCGGCCGTCGCGAACGCGGTCGGGCACCGTGACGCCGGGTACCTGCTGCGCGTGCTCTCGCCGGTGGAGCCCGCCACCGCGCACATCGTCGAGGCGGCGCACGGACGGCTGATGGACGCCGTCGCATCCCGGACCCTCGGGCGGTCGCCCAACTTCCTGTTCGGCGCGGCCCGCACTCCCGAGCGGCTCGCCGAGGGGTACGCGCCGGACGCGCGGGACCGCCTGGCGAAGATCGCGGCCGCCCACGATCCCGCCGGGGTGTTTCAGCGGTAGCGGACGACCTCGACCTCGGTGCCTGCCGCCAGGCCGGTGGCGGGTTCGGGGATCCGCACGTACCCGTCGGCCCGGGTGAGCACCGACAGCAGGGCCGACGGCCCGAACACCGGCTCGGCCACGTCGTCGTGCAGCGCGACCTGCACGATGTCGAGCCGGCCCGCCGCCGACGCCACGTCACGGGCCAGCCGGGCGCGGGACGTCGGCTCCGGGGGTGGGGCGGGGCAGCCGGCGAGCCGCCACAGCAGCGGCACGCCGACCAGCCGGAACACCACGAGCGCCGACAGCGGGTTGCCCGGGAGGCCGATCAGCGGGACGCCCGCGCAGTCGGCCAGCAGCGTCGGCTTGCCGGGTTTCACCGCGAGCCCGTGGCACCAGATCGTGCCGAGGCGCTCGACCGCCCCCGCCGTCTCGTCGCGGGCACCGACCGACGAGCCCGCCGAGACAACCACGAGGTCGGCGTCGCGCAGGCACTCCCGCAGGGTGGCCTCCAATGCCTCCGCGTCGTCTCCGACGATGCCGGCGAGCACCGGGTCCCCGCCGGCGTCCTGGACGAGCCCGGCGAGCGCCGACGCGGTGGCGTCGCGCACCTGGCCCGGCCGCAGGGCCACAGTGGACGGTGGCACGACCTCGTCGCCCGTGGACACGATCGCGACCACCGGGCGGGCGTGCACCTCGACCTCGGTGACACCGGCGGCGGCGAGCAGGCCGAGGTCGGGGGCCCGCAGCGGTCGCCCGCCCGGCACCAGCGACGCGCCGGCGGCCACGTCCTCGTCGGCCCGTACGGTGCCCGCGCCGGGGGCGACGGGCCGCGTGACCTCGATCGTCCCGGGCATGCTCTCGGCCGTGTGCTCGACCATGACGACGGCGTCGGCCCCGTCCGGCAGGACCCCGCCGGTGGGCACCGCCACGCACCCGCCGGGCGGGACGGCGACGGTGGGGGCCACGCCCATTCGGACGGCGCCCGCCAGGTCCAGGTAGGACGGCAGGCCCTCCGACGCTCCGTACGTGTCGGCCGCCCTGACCGCGTAACCGTCCACCGTGGACTTCGCGAACCCGGGCAGCGGTGCGCCGGCGGGCACGTCCGCCGCCGGGACGCGGTGCAGGGCGGCCGCGAGCGGCACCGGCTCGATCCGCGTGCGGCGGGCGGGGCGGAAGCCCTCGAGGGCCTCGGCGACCGTGCGCGTGGCGAAGAACTCCCGGCCGCTCAACTCTCCCACCCTCGGACCCGCACGGACCGACAGTAACGTCGACCGACCGACCGATCGGCGCGGGCGTCAGCTCCCGGCCAGCGCCACCGCCTCGGCGTCGACCGGCTGGTCGAACTGCGTGCGGTGCAGTTCGGCGTAGCGCCCGCCCCAGGCCAGGAGCTCGCCGTGGGTGCCGCGCTCGACGACCCGGCCGTCCTCGACGACGAGGATGAGGTCGGCGGCGCGGATCGTGGACAGCCGGTGCGCGATGACCACCGCCGTGCGCCCCTCCAACGCCTCGACGAGCGCCTCCTGCACCGCGGCCTCCGACGTGGAGTCGAGATGTGCGGTGGCCTCGTCGAGCACCACCACCCGCGGGCGGGCGAGCAGGAGCCGGGCGATCGTGAGCCGCTGCCGCTCGCCGCCGGACAGTCGGTAGCCGCGCTCGCCGACGACCGTGTCGAGCCCGTCGGGCAGCGACGCGACGAGCCCGCCGAGGCGGGCCCGGCGCAGGACGTCCCACAGCTCGGCCTCGTCGGCCTCGGGCCGGGCGAGCAGGAGGTTGGAGCGGATCGACTCGTGGAACAGGTGCCCGTCCTGCGTGACGAGCCCGAGGGTGGCGCGCATCGTGTCGGAGGACAGCTCACGGACGTCGACGCCGCCCAGCCGCACGGCCCCGGCGTCGACGTCGTAGAGCCGGGGGAGCAGCTGCGCCACCGTGGACTTGCCCGCCCCGGACGACCCCACCAGCGCCACCATCTGCCCGGGCTCGGCGCGGAACGACACATCGTGCAGCACCTCGACGCCCCCGCGGTTGTCGAGCTGGGCGACGTCCTCCAGCGACGCCAGCGACACCTTGTCGGCCGACGGGTAGCTGAACCGGACGTTCTCGAACTCGACCGACACCGGGCCGTCGGGCACGGTGGCCGGTTCCGCGGGCTCCTGGATCAGCGGCGGCAGGTCGAGCACCTCGAAGACCCGCTCGAAGCTCACGAGCGCGCTCATCACCTCGACCCGGGCGCTGGCGAGCGCCGTGAGCGGGGCGTACAGGCGGGTGAGCAGCAGCGACAGCGCGACGACGTCGCCCGCGGCGAGGGTGCCGGAGATGGCGAGCCAGCCCCCGAGCCCGTAGACCAGGGCCAGCGCGAGCGCCGACACGAGCGTGAGCGCCGTGACGAACACCCACTGCACCATCGCGGTGCGCACCCCGATGTCGCGGACGCGGGCGGCGCGCAGCCGGAACTCGTGGGACTCGTCGGCGGGCCTGCCGAACAGCTTCACCAGCGTGGCGCCCGGCGCCGAGAAGCGTTCGGTCATCTGCGTGCCCATGGCCGCGTTGTGGTCGGCCGCCTCGCGCTCCAGCCCGGCGAGCCGCTTGCCCATCCGCCGCGCGGGCACCACGAAGACGGGCAGCAGCACCAGCGCGAGCAGCGTGATCCGCCACGACAGGCTCAGCATCACGCCGAGGGTGAGCGCGAGCGTGACGAGGTTGCCCGCCACGCCGGACAGCGTGTCGCTGAACGCGCGCTGCGCCCCGATGACGTCGTTGTTGAGCCTGCTGACCAGCGCGCCCGTGCGGGTGCGGGTGAAGAACGCGACCGGCATGCGCTGGACGTGGTCGAACACCGCGGCGCGCAGGTCGAGGATGAGGTCCTCGCCGATGCGGGCGGAGTACCAGCGGGTGGCGACGCTCAACCCGGCCTCCGCCACCGCGATCACGGCGATGAGTGCGGCGAGCCCGACGACCAGGCCGACGTCCTCCCGCCCGGTGATCGCGTCGATGACCCGGCCGGCCAGCAGCGGCGTGGCCACCACGAGCACCGCGCCCACGACGCTGAGCGCGAGGAACGCGGCCAGCTGTCTGCGGTGCGGGCGCGCGAAGGTGAGGATGCGGCGCAGCGTGGCTCTGGAGAACGCGCGCCGCTCCTCTTCCGCGTGCATGGCGTGGTACATCGAGGTCCACGCCGTCATCTCCATGCTCATCGCTTGCTCCCTCGCTCGTGCACCCTGCATCTGAAGACGGCCGCGGCGGCCGGAACTCATCGGTGCGGGGCACCTCCCCCTCGGCGGACATCAGTGTGGCGAGGGGGACCGACAGTTCTCGTCCGCTTTTCCGCGGCCGTCGTCGGCGAGGCTAGGAGTTGAAGTGAGGTACAGGTCAAGGACGGATCGCCGGTCGACCGATGGGCACGCAAGCGGGGACTTGACCCGGATGGGGGGCGCGGTCATCCTGTTGTGATCAACCTCATAGTCGGGGGTATCGATGACCGAGGTGCAGCCCAGCCGGAACTACCCGCTCGGCACCAGCCGGCCCGACCTCGAGCTGGCGGACCTGCCGACGCCGGAGGAGGCGTTCGCGGTCTCCCGGATCGGTCCCCGGCAGCTGGTCATGTTCGTGATCGGCCCGAGCCTCATCGCGCTCGGTATCTCGATCGGCAGCGGTGAGTGGCTGCTCGGCCCGCAGGCGGTGGGCCAGTTCGGGTTCGTCGGGGTCGGCTGGGTGATCCTCGTCTCGGCGCTGCTCCAGACGTTCTACAACGTCGAGTGCGCCCGGTACGTGATGGCGACCGGCGAGACGCCCGTCGTCGGCTGGGGGCGGGTGCCACCGGGCAAGATGCTGTGGATCCCGCTGTCGGTGTTCGTCGTGATCTTCGCGTTCATCGCGGGCGGGTGGGCCGGTTCGGCAGGGCAGGGCCTGTTCGCGCTGGTCAACGGGCGGGTCGCGGAGGCGGCCGAGGTCCAGCAGACGCGGTGGTACGCGATCGGCCTGCTGGTCGTCGTCTTCCTGATCACCGCGGCCGCGCGGCGGGTCAGCCGCGCCCTCGAGCTGTCCAACTGGGTCATGGTGGGCTCGATCCTGATCACGCTGGTGGTGGTCAACCTCATCGTCGTGCCGTGGGAGGTGTGGTGGGAGGGGATCCGCGGGTTCGTCACCCCAGCCGCCCCGCCCGCGGGTATCACCGCCACCCAGATCGGAGGGCTGGCCGGGTTCACCGCACTCGCGTCCGGGCTGAACTGGTACGTCATGGGCCACTACCGCGACAAGGGCTACGGGATGGGCTACCGCACCGGATTCATCTCCGGCATGCGCGGTGAGCAGCGCGAGCTGCTCTCGGTGGGCGTCACGTTCCCCGACGACGAGCGCAACACCGGCCGCTGGCGGCGCTGGTACCGGCTGCTGATGGTCGACATGTGGGGCGTGTTCTTCGTCGGCGCGATGCTGGGCATGCTGCTGCCGACCGTGCTGATGTCGCACGCCGTGGCGCTGTCGGGCGAGCAGCCCACCGCGGCCAACGTGCCCACGTTCATCGCGAGCGCGATGCAGACGGAGTACGGGACGGGCATGTTCTACCTGATGCTCGTGATGGGCGTGCTCATCCTGTTCTCCACCCAGCTCGGCATCTTCGAGGCGATGGTCCGCGTGGTGACCGACGCGGCCCCCGCGGTCAGCCCGCGGATGAAGGTCCTCATCGAGGGCGACCCGCGTCGCTTCTACTACCCGTTCATGGTCGTGCTGCTGGTGGCTATCTCGATCATCCTGCACCTCGCGGTGCCGGTGACGCTCGTGCAGTTCTCGGCGAACATGTCCAACCTGGGCGCGCTGATCTACCCGTTCCTGCTCATGTACCTCAACAGCCGGCTGCCCAAGGCGGCCCGTCCGCGGCCATGGCACTACGTCATCCTGGTGCTCAACTTCCTGTTCTTCGGCTTCTTCTTCGTCAACTTCGTCGCCGACTTCTTCGGCGACCCGCTGCTGACGTTCTGACCCGGGCGAAGACCGGTCAGGGCGTGAGGAGGAGGTCGGGGAGGGCGTCCGGGTCCGGGTGGCCCGTGTCGTCCAGGCCGCGGGCCGCGTAGTAGGCGTGCACCATCGACTGCAGGCGTTCGGCAGTGAGAGCGGCGGTCCGGCCGGAGTCGAGCTGCAGGGGTGTCTCGAGCATCCGGGCGGGCAGGGTGTCGTCGGCGGCGGTGGCGCCCTCGCGGAGGTTGAACACCCGCTTGGCGAGCACGATCCGGCGGGCGGTGGCGCGCAGCTCGTCGGCGGTGACGTCCCAGCCGGTGACGGGCCGCAGCAGTGCCGCCCACTCGACGAAAGGCTCCTCGAACACACCGCGGAGGAACTTGCAGAGGATCATCGAGTCCATCACGGCGGCGCGGTCCTCGGTGCCGATCGCGGCCGCGACGTGCGCCTGCCCGCCGGCCAGCCGGTCCACCGCCCCGGACAGGTCGGCCTCGTAGGCCCCGGACCGGTTGTGGTCGGCGCCGCGGGCGTTCACCGCGAGCCCGAGCGCCATCGCCTGCAGCGACCGCGGCTCGTACCCGGGCAGTTCCAGGCCCTTGACCTGCGGCGCGAAGTCGATCGACCCCTGCCCGACGACGGCGGCTGCCGCGCGCGAGCCCTCGGCCAGCAGCTCCCCGAGACCGGGGGAACGCGCGCCGATCTCGTCCAGCGCCCGCAGCAGTGCGGCACCGTCGCCGAAGCGCAGCCACGGCGCGTCGATCAGCCCGCGCTCCGCACACTCCATCGCCCACGCGATCGTGCCGCCCGCGGAGATCGTGTCCAGGCCGAGCTCGTCGCAGCGGGAACTCGCGGCGAACACGTCGTCGGGGTCGGACACCCCGCACAGCGGGCCGAGCGCGAAGACGTTCTCGTACTCCATCCGCTGCGATCCGCCGCCCTTGCGGGAGTAGATGTGCTCGCAGCCGATCGAGCACGACGCGCAGCTGTTGCGGGCCACGCCGCGCAGCTCGTGCAGCTCCTCGGCGGCCAGCCGGGGCGCGTCCTCGAAGGTGGCAGCGGTGAAGTTGCGGGTCGGCAGCGTGGACACGGCGTTGAACGCCAGCAGGTTGGCCAGCGTGCCGAGCTCCCGGTACTTGGCCGTGGCCGGGCCGAAGCTGCGCCCGCGGAGGTCCTTCGCCGCGGCGAGCACGGCGGGCGGGTCGGCGACGTCGACGCGCGCGCCGGCCCTGACCAGCACGGCCTTGAGGTTCTTCGCGCCCAGCACGGCACCGAGGCCACCGCGGCCGGCGTGCCTGCCGTCGTGGCTGATCGTCGCGTACCGGACGCCGCGCTCCCCGGCCGGTCCGATCGCGGCGCTGCGCCAGCCGCGCCCGAACCGCTCCCGCAGCGCCGTCTCCGCCTCGGCGGCGGGCAGCCCGGCCAGCTCGGGAGCCGGCTCCAGCCGCACGCCGGACGCGTCGACCAGCAGCACCGACAGCGTGTCGGCCCGCCCGCGGACCACGATCGCGTCGTGCCCGGTGAGCTTGCCGGAGATCGCGAACTGCGACGACGCCAGCGCGTCGGTGATGAGCCCGGTCAGCGGGGACTTGGCCACGACCGCGAACTTCGCGCTCGTCGTGAGCGGCGTGCCCACCAGCGGGGAGAACACGAACGTCAGTGGCGCCTCTGGGGCCAGCGGGTCGACCCCGGCCGGGGCCAGCCGGTGCAGCAGCCACGTGCCGAGCCCGGCGCCGCCGAGGTAGGCGCGCAGCACCCGCTCGTCCAGGGGCAGCGGGCCACCGGTCGCGCCCGCTCCGTCGACGTCGACGACGAGCGCCCTGCCGAAGTACCCACCTGCCACGGTGCCCAGCGTAGGCCGCGCCGCTGCGTCAGCCGCCGGCGTCTGCGGACAGGAAGGCCACGGTGTCGCCCGCCGCGAGGGGCGTCTCCGGGTCGCGGGTCATCTGGTCGCCGTCGACGGCCGCGACGACGTGCCGGTCCAGCGCCAGCCCGACGGCCGCGGCGGCCGCGGCCAGCGTCGCCGCCCGCACGGTGACCCGCCCGCGCTGCCCGCCGCCCGTCGCCAGCGCCCCGTACCGCTGCACGGTGACCTCGGGCGCCGGCCGCTCCCGGGCGGACCGGTAGTCGCCGGGCTCGTTCACGTTCAGCACCGAGTCGAGCGCGGGGTCGACGGCCGCGAGCCGCCCGTCGGCGAGCAGGGCGCCGTCGTCGACGCGGCAGACTCGGCAATGGTCGAACAGCATCGCGAGCTTGAGCCGCCCGTCGGCCACGAGCTCGGCGACGACGGGCGCGAGCGCCGTGCGGTAGGCCGCGGCCAGCGGCTGCCGGTGGCCACCGGCGTGCGGGAGGACGACGTCGG
>NZ_JAHKRK010000601.1 GCF_019396355.1 Pseudonocardia nigra | reverse complement strand
GATCCCGGCTCCGTCGCGATCGGGCAGATCCCCGGGATCGGGCCGATCCTGGCCGCGGTGTTCCTCGCCGAGATCGGCGGCATCACCCGCTTCAGCACGCCCGCGCAGCTGGCCTGCTGGGCCGGGCTGACCCCGAAACATCACGAGTCCGACACCACCGTGCACCGCGGCCGGATCAGGCAAGCAGGGCTGCCGGCTGGTCCGGTGGGCCCGTGGTCGAGGCCGTGCAACGCGTGCCCGCGCACACCCGCCGCGGGCAGGTCCGCGACCGGGTCGCCGCCCGCCGCGGCAACCGCAACATCGGCGTCGTCGCCGCCGCCGCCGAGCTGGTCGAGCTGGTCTTCTACGGGCTGCGCGACGGGCAGATCCGCTGCCTGGCCGCGCCGCCCCGAACCCCCGCGGCATGAGCCCGGGGACCTCGGACCGCGGTGGGTGCAGGTCGTGAGTGTCATGACCCCCGTCCGCGGCGTGGTCGCCCCTTCTGATTGACCTCGCCCACCGCGAACTC
>NZ_JAHKRK010000600.1 GCF_019396355.1 Pseudonocardia nigra | reverse complement strand
GCATCTCGGCGGCGAACGCCTCCAGCCGCGGCCTGACCTGGTCCATCTCCTCCGGCGTCACAGCTCAGAACAAGATCACACGACGAGCCGGATCAGCGGGAACGACACACGTAACAAAGTACTACTAGGTAGGTGCGGGGAGCATGCTTAGCGGCAAGCATAGGATGAGATTAGACGAACCTTAAGGCCGCCGCACAATCGCACAATAGAGTATTGTCTGGCCCGCGCGGGCAGGAACCGGTGGGCAGCCAGCGCAGCGCAGGATCCTCGTGGCGCCAGGCCCCGCCGGTCTTGCTCTTTCGGTGCTGGCGACCAGCAGGCCAGCGCCACGAAAGTCCCGTCGGCGCCCGCCACCCGCCGCCCCGACACGACCCCCGTCGAACTGTCGACGACGCGCCGCCTCGTAGGCACCCGATCTCCGGCGTTTCGGGTACATCATCGCTGTCCGGGGTGGCTCACCCCGCCCGCCCGGGACAGCACCGCCAGTGGGGATGATCGGGAGAACGCGA
>NZ_JAHKRK010000599.1 GCF_019396355.1 Pseudonocardia nigra | reverse complement strand
GGCGTCCGTCTTATGACGAGCTTGCCTCCCTGGTGCAGCGGTTGGCGGCCGAGGTGGCGGCGCGGGATGAGGTGATCGCGCAGCTGCGGGGCGAGGTGGCGGAGTTGAAGCGTCGCCTGGGGATGAACTCGCGGAACTCATCGAAGCCGCCGTCGTCGGACTCGCCGTTCGTCAAGCCGGCGCCGCGCTCGTTGCGGCGCAAGAGCGGCAAGAAGCCGGGCGGTCAGCCTGGTCATCCGGGGTCGACGTTGGCGCTGGTCGCTGACCCCGATGAGCGGCGCCGGCACGAGCCTGGCCCGTGCACTGGCTGCGGCGCGAACCTGGTGGATGCGCCGGAGGTGGGTGTGGAGCGGCGGCAGGTGTTCGATCTGCCGCCGATGACGGTGCGGGTGAGCGAGCACCAGCTCGTCGCGCGGCGCTGCGCCTGCGGGATCACGACGTGCGGCTCGGCGCCGGAGGGCGTGAGCGCGCCGACCCAGTACGGACCGCGGATCGCCGCGATCATCCTCTA
>NZ_JAHKRK010000598.1 GCF_019396355.1 Pseudonocardia nigra | reverse complement strand
GAGGCCTGGATCGCCCCTCCGGCCAGCCGGGAGCTGCGCGGCTGGGTGCGGCACCGGGCCAAGCTGGTCGGGCTGCGCTCGAACCTCAAGTGCGCTCGAACCTCAAGTGCGCTCGAACCTCAAGTGCGCTCGAACCTCAAGTGCCAGGTGCACGCCGTCCTGGCCGCCGCCGGAGTCACGGTGGCGGAGTCACGGTGGCGGAGTCAGGGTGGCGGAGTCACGGTGGCGATGAGCGATCTGTTCGGTCCGGGTGGGCAGCGGCTGCTCGCCGGCTGTCCGCTGGCGCTCGAGTCCCGCTCGCGGGTGGACTCGCTGCTGCGGTTGATCACCACGCTGGACGTCGAGATCGACACCTTCGCCCGGCTGGTCGCCGGCCGGCTACCCGAGGATCCCGGCTCCGTCGCGATCGGGCAGATCCCCGGGATCGGGCCGATCCTGGCCGCGGTGTTCCTCGCCGAGATCGGCGGCATCACCCGCTTCAGCACGCCCGCGCAGCTGGCCTGCTGGGCCGGGC
>NZ_JAHKRK010000063.1 GCF_019396355.1 Pseudonocardia nigra | reverse complement strand
GGGGTTCCGCGGAACCGCATCCCGGCCTGGCCTGACACCTGGCCCCATCCCCACCCAGGAGCCCGCATGAACCACACGCCGACCCGGTCCCGCTCCCGAACCAGCCGTTCGACACCAGCCACCTAGGCCGTGTCCCGTGGGTCAGGGGCGATGGGCTTCGTGATCCAGATGGTTCCTGGCAAGGCGGAGGACCGGGGGACGGCAGCCGGCGGAGCCGGCGGGGTGGGTGAGGGGAAGCGCCGTCGTACCTGGCGTACCCGGGCCTGCCGACAACGCAGCCAGGGGCCATCTGGGCGCGAAGACCGCGTTCATGACCCGCGGGACGCGGCCTCGGGCGGGAGTTCGGGCTGGTGCGGCCGGGCGGTCCGCTCGCGCGGCGCGCTCCGCTCGGCACTGACGCGTGTCGGACCGTTCTGCTCGTTACGATCGCCACATGTCCACATCCCGCGGCCGCTCCGGGGGGCGGCGCGCGGGTCGCCCGCCCGACCGCCGTCGTCGCCTGCGCACGGTCGACGAGACCTCGGCCGGCGGGCTGGTGGTCGACCACGTCACGGGCACCGCGGCCGTGATCGGCAGGCTGGACCGCAGGGGGAGGCTCCTGTGGTCGCTGCCGAAGGGCCACATCGAGGCCGGGGAGACGGCCGAGCAGGCGGCGGTGCGCGAGGTCGAGGAAGAGACGGGCATCATCGGTCGGGTGGTCGCGCCACTGGGCACCATCGACTTCTGGTTCGTCGCGGAGGACCGCCGCGTGCACAAGACCGTGCACCACTTCCTGCTGCGCGCGCTCGGCGGGGAGCTGTCGGACGAGGACGTCGAGGTCGCCGAAGTGGCGTGGGTGCCGCTCGACGAGCTGGAGTCCCGGCTCGCCTATGCCGACGAGCGCCGGTTGATCCGGCGTGCCACCGAGCTGTTGGAGGACACCGCGTGAACCGGGTCGCGGCCCTGGTCGCGATCATTCTCATCCTGTTCGCGGCGCCGTTCGGCGGGGCGGCGCTCGCGGCGCCGTCCGCGCCTGCCCAGGACGTGCCCGTCGCCACGGGCGGGCCGCTGCGACTCGAGCTCACGCAGATGGTGCCGCGGATCGTCACCGCCACCGGGCCCGGCACGCTCACCGTCACCGGCACCCTCACCAACACCGGCGACGTCCCGGTGGACGAGCTCGTGATTCGGGTGCAGCGGGGCAACCCGCTCGACACCCAGGGCGACGTGCGCGACGCCCTGGACGGCAACGCGCGCACGGACGCGGTCACCCCGCAGTTCATCCCGTTGCCCGGCGTGCTCGCCCCGGGCGCCGAACTGCCGATCCAGCTGGCCGTGCCGCTGCGCGGGGCACCCGAGACGACCCTCGCCCTGTCCGCGACCGGCGTCCACGAGCTGCTCGTCAACGTCAACGGGGTGCCGGGCGACGGCGACCGGGCACGGCTCGCCGCGGCGCGGATGCTGCTGCCGGTGCTGTCGCTGCCGGCCGACCCGGCCACGCCCGACGCCATCCGGGACGCGCCGGCGAACGCGGGGCCCGCCACGCCGTTCGCGCTGCTCTACCCGATCGCCGACACCCCGCGCAGGCTCCCGACCGTCCCGGGGGAGCGCACCCTGCTCACCGACGACGACCTCGCCGCCTCCTTCGCCCCCGACGGCCGTCTCGGCGGGCTGGTCGCGGCGCTCGCCCAGACCGCCCCGGTGGGTTCGCGGGTGCGCGACGCCACCTGCCTCGCGATCGACCCCGACCTCGTCGAGACGGCGGAGGCGATGACGGCGGGCTACGACGTCCTGCTCCCGGACGGGACCAGGGTGCCCGGCACCGGGGCCGAGGCCGCCGGGCGCTGGCTTGCCGACCTCGTCGCGGTGGCGCGTGGCAGTTGTGTCATCGCGCTGCCCTACGCCGACGCCGACCTCGTGGCCCTCACCCGCGGTGAGCTCGGCGAGCTCGCCACCCGGGCCGTCACCGACGGGCGCGAGGTGCTGACCCGGCTGCTGCAGACCCCGGTCGTCGACGGCGGCATCTGGCCCGCCGACGGCGTGGTCGACGAGGCGACGCTGGAGCAGATCGCGCAGGCCGACGGCCGCTCGCTGCTGCTGTCCGCGGACTCCGTCGAGCAGGCGGGCTCGACGCGGAGCAGGGGGGTGCTGCCGATCGCCGGCAGCAGGCAGCCCCAGTTCGCCGTGTTGACCGATCCGCTGCTCGCCCGGGCGGCGGGCGGTCCGGCCGTGGGGACCACCCCCGTCATCGAGCGCGGGGCCGCGGCACCCGCCACCACGCTCGCGGGCACCGTCGGGCCGCTGGCCGCCCAGGACGTCATCGGCGCGCTCGCCTTCCGCACCGGCGAGGCGTCGCCGGGGTCGGCGGAGGGCCCGCGCGTGCTCGCCCCGCCCCACCACTGGGCCGCGGGCACCGCGGCGGCGCGCTCGCTGCTCGTCGCCGTCGACGAGCTGATCGACTCAGGCCGGCTCACCCCGGCCCGGCTCGGGGCCGTGCTGACCACCGGACCGCCTGCGGACGAGGGCGCGCAGCCCGTTGCGTACCCGATCCCGGCGAGTGGCCGCGAGGTCCCCGCGTCGGTCGTCGAGATCGTGCGCGCCACCGCCGACGACGTCGCGGACCTGCGGTCGGCCGCCGTGGAGGACTCGGCCGTCGGAGTGAGCCCCGACGAGGTCTTCGCCCCGTTGCAGCGCGGGCTCGTGTGGCCCACCTCGGCGGCGTGGCGGGGCCGACCGGAGGCGGCGATCGGCGCGGCGACGGCAGCCGACCTGCGGATCGACGAGCTGCGCAACATGGTCCGGGTTCTGGAGCCGCCCGGCCCGTACTCGCTGGGGACGTCCGACGCGCCGTTGTTGATCACGGTGGCGAACGGGCTCCCGTTCACCGTCCAGGTCCAGGTCGAGATCGCGCCGTCACCAGGGCTGCGGGTGGCTCCGATCCCGGTCCAGGAGGTGCCGCCGCTGGGGCGGCGCCAGGTGCAGGTCAGCGCCGAGGTGCTGCGGTCCGGCCGGTTCACCGTGCAGGCGGCGGTGCGCGCTCCGGCGGGGGAGCTGCTCGGCCCGCCGAGCCGGCTGCAGGTGCGCTCCACCGCCTACGGCACCATCACGGTGTGGCTGACGGGGAGCGCGGGCGTCCTGCTCGTGGTGCTGGCGGTCCGTCGGGTGCTGCGCCGGATCCGCGGCGAGCCGGGCAGGCACGCGGAGAACCGGCCGGACCAGCGGCGGGAGCTGAGCCAAGGGCCCCCCGGCGGATCGGGCGGGCCAGGAGGAGCCGGCGACCGGGGTGGAGGACCCCGGCCCGGACCGGGAGGCCTCCCACCAGGCGGGCGACCCGTTCCCGGACGCGGCCACGGACCGCCTCCCCACGGTCACCCCGCACCGCCATCGCAGGCCGCCCGGCCCGCCGCCGCCGCGCGTCCCCAGCCGCTGACGAACCCGGTCCCCGACGAGGCGGTGACCGAGCAGCTCCCGGCCGTGGGCGGCGCGAAGGAGCAGCCGTCGATCGGGCGGTCGACCAGCCTCATGGCGGTGGCCAGCCTGGTGAGCCGGATCACCGGCTTCCTGCGGCAGATCGCGCTGTTCGCCGTGCTCGGCGCGACGATCCTCAACGACTCGTACACGATCGCGAACACCCTGCCGAACATCGTCTACGAGCTGCTGCTCGGCGGCGTGCTGAGCAGCGTGCTGATCCCGCTGCTCGTGCGGGCCCAGAGCGAGGACGGCGATGGCGGGGAGGCCTACACCCGCAGGCTGCTCACGCTCACCGGCGTGGCGCTCCTGCTGGCCACCGCTGTGGCCATGGCGGCGGCGCCGCTGCTCGTGCGGGTCTACATCGGCGGGGAGACCACGAGCACCGCCGACCCGCAGCTGGCGACCACGCTCGCCTACATGCTGCTCCCGCAGATCCTGTTCTACGGGTTCGGGGCGCTGCTCGGTGCGATCCTCAACAGCCGCGGCGCCTTCGGTGCTTTCGCCTGGGCGCCCGTGCTGAACAACGTCGTGGTGATCGGCGTGGTCGGCGTCTACCTGGTGGTCCCGCAGGACGTCCGGCTGCTCGTGCTCGGCGTCGGGACCACGCTCGGGATCGTCGTGCAGGCGGTCGTGCTGGTGCCTGCGCTGCGGCGCATCGGGTTCCGGTACCGGCCGGTGTGGGGCTGGGACCCGCGGCTGACGAAGGCCGGCGGGCTCGCGCTGTGGACGGTGGTCTACGTCCTGGTCGGACAGGCCGGGCTCATCGTGACCTCGCAGGTGGCCACCGCGGCCGACGGCGGGGCCTACGCGATCTACAGCAATGCGTGGCTGCTGCTGCAGGTGCCCTACGGGGTGCTCGGGGTGTCGATCCTCACCGCGCTGATGCCGCGGATGAGCCGGGCCGCCGCCGAGGGCCGCACCCAGGACGTCGTGGCCGACCTCGCGTTGGGCAGCAGGCTCGCCGCGGTGTTCCTGGTGCCGATCTCGGTGCTGCTCACGATCTTCGGCACGCCGGTGGGCATCGCGCTGTTCGGGCTCCGCGAGGCCACCCTGGACGGCGCGGAGCAGCTCGGCACCGCGCTCGCCGTATCGGCGTTCGGGCTGCTGCCGTACGCGATCACGATGCTGCAGCTGCGGGTGTTCTACGCGCTCACCGACAGCCGCACGCCCACGCTCATCCAGCTGGTCACGGTCGCGACGAAGATCCCGCTGCTGCTGCTGTGCCCCGTGCTGCTGCCGCCGGAGGACGTCGTGCTGGGGCTGGTCGCGGCCAACAGTGTCTCGTTCGTGGCCGGAGCCGTGCTCGGCCAGGTGCTGCTGCGCCGCAGACTCGGCGCGCTCCCGACGGCGGCGGTGCTGGGCACGACGGGACGCACCCTCGCCGGATCGGTCGCCGCGGGCCTGCTGGCGCTCGGGGCGGTCACGCTGCTCGACGCACTGCTGCTCGCGGGACTCTCGCCGCTCGCCCGCGCCTGGACGGTCCTCGCGGTGGCGACGGCGGTGTTCGTACCCGCCACGGTGCTCGCCATGCGTCTGCTGCGGGTACGGGAACTCGACTCCGTGATCAGTAGACTCGAACGGCTCGTCGACCGGGCGAAACCTCGGCGTGGGGGCAGCCGCTGACGTAGGCTGAGCGCCGGGGGAAGCGGTTTGCGGGCGTCCCGGGGGAGGTCGGAGCAGTGAGTGATTTGGCGAGCCCACCATCAGGTGCGGCGGCGCCACGACGGGCGTCATCCCAGGGCTCCGACCCGGCGTCTCGTCCACTTGTACCCGAGCAGATGTCCCCTCAGGACACCCCCACCGTACGCACCCCTCCCGCCGCGGACGCGGCCACGGCACCGGCGGTCGCTCCCGCCACCTCCTCCGGCACCACCGCCGGCACCCAGCTCGCCGGGCGCTACCGGCTGCGCACGCGCGTCGGCTCCGATCCCGCCGCCGCCGCGGAGTTCTGGCGGGCCGAGGACTCGATCCTGCAGCGGGACGTCGCCATCACCGTACTGCGCAGGCCCACCGGCAACGACGACCCCGTCGTGGCCGCGCGGGCCGGCGAGATGGTGGTCCGCGCCATGCGTTCGGGCAGCTTCGAGCACGGCGGGTGCGCCCGGCTGCTCGACGTGCTGTCCCTCGGGGCGGCCGGTCTGCCCGCCGACGTGCTGGGCGCCGCGGTCACCGAGTGGGTGCCCGGGCGCAGCCTCGCCGAGGTCGTCGCCGACGGACTGATCAAGCCGCTGGCCGCGGCGCGCGCGGTGGCCCCGCTCGCCGCCGCCGCCGAGGCCGCCCACCGGCACGGCCTGGTGCTGGGCTGCGACCACCCGCAGCGCGTCCGGATCACCCCCGACGGGCAGGCGCAGCTGTGCTTCGCGCTGCCCAGGCCCGACGTCACACCCGCCGACGACGTCCGCGGCCTCGGGGCCGTCCTCTACACGCTCCTCACGTCACGGTGGCCGCTGTCGGACGCCGACGCGGCCCGCGCCGGGCTGGCCGCCGCCGACCGCACGTTCGCCGGCACGCTCATCCCGCCGTCGGAGCAGCGTCCCGGCGTGCCGGTGGAGCTCGACGCCCTCACGAGGGGAGCGCTCGGGCCCGACGGCGTTCCCGGCCACGTGCACACCGCGGCCGCGGTCCACCGGCTGCTCACCGAGGTCGTCGCCGAGCACGATCGGCTCGCGCTGTTCCCGCCGGCACACGACGGCGTCCCGTCGGCGCCGGGGGACGTGTGGCAGGACCGAGGCCGCGCCACCACGCCGCCGGACCCGGAGCGCAGGCGCAAGCTCATGATCGGGGTGGCTGCGCTCGGCGCCGCCGTGCTGATGGTGCTCGGGTACTTCGGGGTGCAGCTGACCTCGGTCTTCACCGACGGCGGCGAGCCGCCGATCGTCGTGCAGGGCGCTCCCGTCGAACCGTCGCAGGCCGGGCCGGTCACTCCACCTGCGGCCGCCGGAGCCGTGGTCGAGGTCGCCGGCGTGGACGTCTACGACAACGTGGGCGACCGCGACAACGCCGACCAGGTGGCCCGGGTGCTCGACGGCGACGGCGGAACCGCGTGGGCCACGTCCACCTACCAGCAGCAGTTTCCCGCGCTCAAGCCCGGCATCGGGATCATGGTGTCGTTCGAGTCGGCGGTTCAGCTGGCCGGGCTCGCCATCGAGTCGCCGAGCGCGGGCACCGTGGTCGAGGTGCGGTCCGCCCCATCGGCCGACGCCCCGCTCGCCGAGACCACCCCGATCACGGAGGTCACCCTCGAGCGCGGGCGCACGCCGGTCTCGCTGGCCGAGAGCCAGCCGGTCAACCACGTGCTCTTGTGGATCACCACGCTCGCCGATGTCGGCGAGGGGTACGCCAGCGAGATCAGCGAGATCGAGTTCCGGAGGGCGGGCGCGTAGCGGCGGCCTGCCGCAGGTTTTCCCGAACGCCCCCGCGCGGGTGGGTCCCCCGCCTACTCTCCGATCGTGGGCGGCCGGACCGACGCGGAGCTGCTCGCGGCCCATCGCGACGGTGACCGGGAGGCGTTCGGCGAGCTGGCCGGGCGACACACCGACCGCATGTGGGGCCTGGCGCTGCGCACGCTCCGCCACCCCGAGGACGCCGCCGATGCCGTGCAGGAAGCGCTGGTGGCGGCGTACCGCCGCGCCGGGTCGTACCGGGGTGAGGCTTCGGTCACGTGGCTGCACCGGATCGTCGTCAACACCTGCATCGACCGGATGCGCCGGGAGCGCAGGCGCGTGCTCGTCCCGCTCGCGGAGCACCACCTCCCGGCCGGGCGCCCCGATCCGGCGGCCGAGCTCGCCACGCGGCTGGCTGTGGACGACGCGCTCGCGCTGCTGCCGCCGGAGCAGCGGGTGGCGGTGGTGCTGGTGGACGTGGAAGGTTGGCCCGTGGCGGAGGCGGCCGAGGTCCTGGAGATCCCCGTGGGCACGGTGAAGAGCCGCTGCGCGCGCGGCCGGGCCCGCCTCGCGGTGCTGCTGGGCCATCTGCGGGAGGAGGAGGACAGATGACCGACCGCCCACCCGACCTCGACGTGCTCGCCGACCTCGACGCCGGCGTCCTCGACGCGTCGACGGCGGAACGGGTGCGCGCGGCGGCGCTGGCCGACCCGCGGTCGGCGTCGGTGCTGGACGCGCTCGCGGCCACCCGGGCCGAGCTCGCGGCGCACCCCGCGCCCGCCGTGCCGGCAGAGATCTCGCGCCGATGGGCGGCGGCGCTGGAGGCCGAGGCCACGCCCACCGCGGCCGCGGGCGAGGTCCGTCCGACGAAGCGTTCGCGCACCCGCTCGCGCCCACCCGGACGATCGGGTGCCCTGCGCCCCGCGGCCAGGCGACGCCGGCCCGCGCTGGTGGCGGGCATCCTGTTCGCCGCGCTCATCGCCGCGGCCGGGATCTGGCGTCCCGCGGATCCGGGACCGATCGACCTCGCGGCGCTGGCACGCACGGCGCTGAACACCCGGGACATCGGCGCACTCGCCGACCCGGCCCATCGCGCGGGTTGCCTGGCCGCGGTCGACCCGCCCGGCGTCGCACCGGACGCGCTGCTCCTCGGCGGGCTCCCGGTGGAGCTCGACGGGCGGGCAGGCGTGCTGCTCGTCCTCGCGACGGGTGAGCTCGGGGTGTTCGACGTGGTGGTCGTCGACCCGGCCTGCGGCCCCGAAGGGGGACACCTGCTCGCCTCGCAGCGCGCCGGCTGGTGAGCCGGATCACTTCCGGATCGGGCCCGGCCTCCGCGTGGAATTCGCGGTGCTGGGATGGTGTTGCAGAGCGCGTACGCGGACGAGGAAGGATGGGCACCAGTGACCACCGACGAGGTGCGCGAACTGATCATTATCGGGTCGGGGCCTGCGGGCTACACCGCGGCCGTCTACGCGGCCCGCGCCCAGCTGCGGCCGCTGGTCTTCGAGGGCACCCAGTTCGGCGGCGCCCTGATGACCACCACCGAGGTCGAGAACTACCCCGGGTTCACCGACGGCATCATGGGCCCCGAGCTCATGGAGCAGATGCGCGGGCAGGCTCAGCGGTTCGGCGCGGAGCTGCGCGCCGAGGACGTGGAGCAGGTCTCGCTCGAGGGTGACGTGAAGACGGTGGTGGCCAACGGCGTCACCTACCGGTCCCGCGCGGTGATCCTCGCCATGGGCGCCGCAGCGCGCTACCTGCACGTGCCCGGCGAGCAGACGCTGCTCGGCCGCGGCGTCAGCGCGTGTGCCACCTGCGACGGGTTCTTCTTCCGCGACCAGGACATCGCCGTGATCGGCGGCGGTGACTCGGCTATGGAGGAGGCCACCTTCCTCACGCGGTTCGCCCGATCGGTCACCATCGTGCACCGGCGCGACGAGTTCCGGGCGTCCCGGATCATGTTGGAGCGCGCGAAGAACGACCCGAAGATGCACTGGCGCACCAACGCCGAGGTCGTCGAGGTGCTCGGCGAGGGCAGCGTGTCCGGGCTGAGGCTGCGCGACACCGCGACGGGTGAGGAGTCCACCCTCGACGTCACCGGGATGTTCGTGGCGATCGGGCACGACCCGCGCAGCGAGCTCGTCAAGGACGTGCTGACCACCGACGAGAACGGGTACCTGCAGGTCGAGGCCCCGAGCACGCGCACCGCCATCCCGGGCGTGTTCGCCGCGGGCGACCTCGTCGACCACACCTACCGGCAGGCCATCACGGCGGCCGGGTCCGGATGTTCCGCCGCCATCGACGCCGAGCGGTGGCTCGCGGAGGGCCCCGTGCCCAGCGAGCTCGCCGGCGGGGGCTACGGCCACGCATCCGAGCAGGTCGCCGCAGTCACCGGCTGACACCCCCTACCAGGAGTTCGAGGAACGGAGATCACCATGGCAAACACTGTCGAGGTCACCGACGCCACCTTCGAGGCGGACGTCCTCAAGAGCGACAAGACCGTCCTCGTGGACTTCTGGGCCACCTGGTGCGGCCCGTGCAAGATGGTCGCGCCGGTGCTCGACGAGATCGCTGGGGAGAACCAGGGCACCCTGACCGTCGCGAAGCTGGACATCGACGCCAACCCGTCGACCACGCGCGACTACCAGGTCATGTCGATCCCCACGCTGATCGTGTTCAAGGACGGCAAGCCGGTGAAGCAGATCGTCGGCGCCAAGCCGAAGGCCGCCCTGCTCTCGGACCTGGCCGACTACCTGGGCTGACGCAGATCATCCGCTGGTGCCCCGCCCCGGGTCACGGGGCGGGGCACTGCTGTATCACGACACGAACACATTCGGACACGGCCCGATGCCGGGCGCGCACAATCGGGCAAGGCACAATGGCACGGGGCGGGGACACCGCCGCGGCGGTGCGCGTACGCCAACACCAGCGCCCGTCGTCACCGTGCGACGAACAGCGAGCGAGGGGTGCATGCAGCTGCTGCGCCGAGGTGACAGCGGTCCGGCCGTCGTCGAGATCCGGTCCACGCTGCGACGGTTCGGCCTGCTCGCCGACACCGCGGCCGGGGCCGGCGAGGACCGGTTCGACGCCGAGGTCGAGCACGCCGTGCGTGCGTTCCAGCAACAGCGCGGCCTGATCACCGACGGGATCGTCGGGCCCGCCACGTACCGCGCGCTGCGCGAGGCGGGCTGGAGCCTTGGCGACCGGATGCTCGCCCTCATGATCTCGGCGCCGATGAGCGGCGACGACGTCGTGGCGCTGCAGGAGCGGCTGCTGGAGCTGGGCTATGACCCGGGCCGCCCCGGTGGCGTGTTCGACGAGCAGACCGAGGCGGCGCTGCGGAAGTTCCAGCGCGAGTACGGCCTCGTGCCCGACGGTCTGTGCGGCCCGGCCACCCTGCGCGCGCTCCGTCAGCTCGGACGCAAGGTCACCGGCGGCCGCCCGCACCTCCTGCGCGAGCAGGAGCTGCTGCGCCAGGCCGGCCCGCGGCTGCGCGGCAAGCGGATCGTGGTCGATCCCGGCCACGGTGGCGCCGACCGCGGCGTCAGCGTCAAGGGCGTGTGCGAGGCCGACCTGATGTGGGACCTCGCGCGCCGCCTCGTCGGCCGCATGGCGGCCACCGGCATGGACGCGATGCTCTCGCGGCAGGAGGACACCTGCCCCCCCGACACCGAGCGGGCCGCGTTCGCCAACAGCGCCGGCGCCGACCTCGTGCTCTCGCTGCACACCGACGCCAACTCGAGCATGCACGCGCAGGGGCTCGCCACGTTCCACTTCGGCAACGGCTCGGGCGCCACGTCCACGGTGGGGGAGGCCCTCGCCGGTTTCATCCAGCGGGAGCTGCTCACGCGCACCCCGATGTTCGACTGCCACACGCAGGCACGCACCTGGGAGCTGCTCCGCCTCACCCGGATGCCCACCGTACGTGTCGAGATCGGCTACCTCACCCATGTCGGCGATCGGATGCGTCTCCTCGATCCCGCGTTCCGCGATGTGGTCGCCGAGGGCATTCTCGTCGCCGTGAAGCGGCTCTACCTGCTCGGTCAGGACGATCAGCCGACCGGAACGTTCACTTTCTCGGATGTGCTGGCCCGTGAGCTCGAACGCGGCGGTGCGCAGGCGATCTAGCACGGGTGCCCGGGGGAGGCGCTCAGCCGGCTCCTCAGGGCGCCCTGAAACGGCCGCTGCCGACCGCTCACCCGCGGGTGGGTACCTGGCGGTAGCTCTCCATCCCGGCGCCGCTGGTCTGCATCGGGATCGTGATCGCGCCGAGCAGCTGTTCGAGCGCGGCCTCCACGTCTTCCTTCCACGTGATCGCGGAACGCAGTTCCATGCGCAGCCGTGGCCACCGCGGGTGCGGGCGGATCGTCTTGAAGCCGACGCCGCGAAGGAAGTCGGCAGGGACCAGGCACCCGGGCTCGGAACCGGCGCGCTGGTCCCCGAAGACCTCGATCGCCTTGACGCCGCGGCGGGTGAGATCGCGCACCACGGCCTGGGCGAGCATGCGGCCGAGCCCCTCCCCGGAGAACTCCGGCATCACCTGCATCGTGGTGAGGAGGACGGCGTCGGCGCTCACCGGGCCGGTGGGCATCTCGGCGGCACGGGGCACGGCCGACGGCGGCGCGTAGATCATATAACCGGCGGGGACGCCGCCCATGTGGACGATCCGGCCGCACGAGCCCCACTCGAGGAGCACCTCGGAGACCCATGCCTCCTTCTCGAGCTCCGGGGACCCGAGGTCCACGGCCTGCTTGCCCATGTGCTCGGACAGCTCCCAGAACACGCACCGACGGCAGCGCTTGGGCAGGTCGTCCAGATTGTCCAGAGTGAGGGCCGCCATATGCCAGGACAAGCCAACCTCCGGCGACGAGCACGCGCACGACAGGCCGCCGCCCGTTGCGTCGGCCGCCATCGACGATAGATCGATCCAGCTCGGAGCGACACCCTCGATGCTGCGACCGGTGTCTCACCCGCGACGACGAGCAGGTCTTTCCCCCATCCCGGTTAGGCCGTGGCCTAAACTCGAACGACTCGCGCTGCCCGCGAGCCCGCGTCGACGCATCCAGGGAGGATCTCCGTGACCGATCCGGCCGCGCCCACGTCCCGACCAGCGATCGCCGCAGCGGCAGCAGCAGCAGTGCCTGCCGAGCGCTTCGCCGCCCGCACGTCGGGAATGAAGGCATCCGAGATCCGGGCGCTGTTCGCGGTGGCGAGCAGGCCCGAGGTGGTCTCCCTGGCCGGTGGCATGCCCAACCTCGCCGCGCTTCCGCTCGACGCGCTCGCCGCCGAGGTCGCCGACTTGGTCGCCCGCGACGGCCAGGTCGCGCTGCAGTACGGCTCCGCGCAGGGTGTGCCCGCGCTGCGTGAGCAGATCTGCGAGGTGATGGCGGAGGAGGGGATCCGGGCCGACCCCGACGACGTGGTCGTCACCGTCGGCTCACAGATGGCGCTCGACCTCGTCACACGGATCTTCTGCGACCCGGGTGACGTCGTGCTCGCGGAGGGCCCGTCCTACGTCGGCGCGCTCGGCAGCTTCGCCGCGTACCAGGCCCGCGTCGTCCACGTCGCCATGGACGAGCACGGCCTCGTGCCCGACCTGCTGCGCGAGGCGCTGCAGTCACTCGCCGCGCAGGGGATCACGCCCAAGTTCCTGTACACGATCCCCAACTTCCACAACCCGGCCGGCGTCACGCTCGCCGTGGAGCGCCGCGCCGAGGTGCTCGACATCTGCGCGTCGTATGGCGTCGCCGTGGTGGAGGACAACCCGTACGGCCTGCTCGGGTTCAGCGGCCGCATGTACCCCGCCCTGCGGTCCCTGGACCGCGACGTCGTGTACCTCGGATCGTTCTCGAAGACGTTCGCGTCCGGCGTGCGCGTCGGCTGGGCGCTCGTGCCGCCTGCGGTGCGCGACCGGCTGGTGCTCGCGGCCGAGTCGGCGGCGCTGTGCCCGCCGAACTTCAACCAGATGCTGGTGTCGCGCTACCTCGCGGCCCACGACTGGCGCAGCCAGATCAAGAGCTACACCGAGGCCTATCGCGAGCGTCGTGACGCCATGCTGGCCGCGCTCGAGACCTACCTTCCGGACGGTTGCAGCTGGAACGTCCCGGACGGCGGTTTCTACGTCTGGCTCAGCGTGCCCGAGGGCGTCGACACGAAGGCGATGCTGCCCCGAGCCGTCACCGCGCGGGTGGCGTACGCCTCGGGCACCGGCTTCTACGCCGACGGGTTCGGGAGCCGCCAGCTGCGGCTGTCGTACTGCTACCCGACACCTGAGCGCATCACCGAGGGCGTCCGACGGCTCGCCGGAGTGCTGGAGGCGGAGCTGGACGTCATGCGGACGTTCGGTTCGCCCGCACGGCTGTCTCCTGGCGGCGCGGGCCAGGCGGGACTCCAGGCGCCGAGCCCGCATACGCCCTGATCCCTTCCTCCACAGGCGGCCGCGTCCGGATCCCGGGCGCGGCCGCTTCGCGTTCCGCTGTTTCACGTGAAACAGCGGCGGTCTGTTTCACGTGAAACACGCGCTGGGCGCCGTCCGCCTCGTGATCGTCGTGGCGGAGAATGCCGCCGTGAACGAACGAACCCTGGCCGTACTGGCGGGAGGCCTCTCGCACGAGCGCGAGGTGTCCCTGCGCTCCGGACGGCGGTTGGCCGCGGCGCTGCGGGAGACCGGCGCCTCAGTCCGCGAGTGGGACGTCGACGGCGCTCTCGTCGAGCGGCTGCGTACCGACCCGCCCGATGCCGTCGCGATCGCCCTGCACGGGGGAGAGGGTGAGAACGGATCCGTCCAGGCCGTGCTCGAGCTCCTCGGTGTGCCGTTCGTGGGAACTCCTGCTCCTGCCTGCCGGCGCGCATGGCACAAGCCCACGGCCAAGGCCGAGCTCGACCGCGCCGGGCTCGACACCCCGGACTGGGTGGCGCTGCCCCACACCACGTTCCGGGCGCTCGGCGCGCAGGCCGTCCTCGACGCGATGGTCGACCGGCTCGGCCTGCCGCTGATGCTCAAGCCCGATCAGGGCGGGTCGGCATTGGGGGCGCAGGTCGTCCGGGAGCGGTCCGAGCTACCCGCCGCGATGGTCAGCTGCCTGGCGTACGCCGACAGCGTGCTCGCGGAGGGGTTCGTCGCCGGTACCGAGGTGGCGGTCGCCGTGGTGCACGACGGGGACGAGCCACGAGCGCTGCCGCCGGTCGAGGTGGAGGCAGCAGGCGGCATCTACGACTACACGGCGCGCTACACCCCCGGTGTCACCACGTTCCACTGCCCCGCCCGGCTCGACGCCACCACCCTGGCGACACTGGAGGACACCGCGCTCGCCGCGCACCGCCTCCTCGGGCTGCGCGATGTCTCACGGATGGACGCCGTCGTCGACACGGACGGGCGCGTCCAGGTCCTGGAGGTGAACGTGTCGCCCGGACTGACCGAGACGTCGCTCCTGCCGACCGCCGTTCGCACCGCGGGGATGGATCTCGGCGAGCTCTACGCCACGCTGGTCGAACAGGCGATCGCGCGCAGCTGACCGCGTTTCACGTGAAACAGCCGCGGCGACGGCGGCTCCTGTTTCACGTGAAACAGGAGCCCGTCACTCGCGGGGGGAGCCGTCCATCAGCTTGGCGATGCGCTCCAGATCCTCGACCGACCCGAACTCGACAACGATGCGTCCCTTGCGCTGACCGAGCTCGACCTTGACCCGCGTGTCGAACGTGTCGGACAGTCGCTCGGCCAGATCCTGCAGCCCGGGCGCGTGCATCGGGCGACGGCGGGCCGGCTTGTTCGACGCGGGAGCCTCGCGGCGCAGCAGCACGACGGCCTCCTCGGTGGCGCGGACCGACATGCCCTCCGCGACGATCCGAGCTGCCAGCTCCTCCTGCTGCCCGGCGTCCTCGAGGCCGAGCAGGGCACGCGCGTGGCCGGCCGACAGCACACCGGCCGCCACCCGCCGCTGCACCGACACCGGCAGCTTCAGGAGCCGGATGGTGTTGGTGACGACGGGCCTGCTGCGTCCGAGCCGGTCGGCCAGTTCAGTGTGCGTCACGCCGAACTCCGCGAGGAGCTGCTCGTACGCCGCGGCCTCGTCGAGCGGGTTCAGCTGCACGCGGTGGATGTTCTCCAGCAGCGCGTCCCGCAACATGATGTCGTCGCCGGTGTTGCGGACGATGGCCGGCAGGCGCGTCAACCCGGCCCGCTGCGCCGCACGCCACCGGCGCTCGCCCATCACCAGCTGGTACGAGCCAGGGGAGACCTCGCGGACGACGATCGGCTGCAGCAGGCCGAACTCGCGGATCGAGTGCTCGAGCTCGGCGAGTGCTTCCTCGTCGAAGTTCGTGCGCGGCTGCTGCGGGTTGGGCTGCACCGCAGCGAGCTCGATCTCGCGGAACACCGCACCGGCCACCTCGACGGCCGGCGACGCAGGCGGCTGCAGCTGCGGGTCGTTCGTCGGGGCGGGCGCCGACGACGGCGCGGACGGCGCCGGAGAACTCGGCCGGGCCAGGGGAGGGTCACCCGCCGCGGACGGGGCCGGGACGCTCGGGGCGGTGGGGATGAGCGCGGCGAGTCCGCGCCCCAGTCCGCCCTTGCGGGGAATGGTGCGCTCCGTCGATCCCGCGCGCTGCCCCGAGGGCCGCTCCGCGGGTGCTCCGAGCTCCGCCATGCTGGCTTACCGTCCGTCCTGGCCTGCGGGCCGGTCCATCCTCGCCCCGCGGTCGGCGATCTCGCGGGCCGCGTCCACATAGCTCATCGCGCCCCGGGAGCCGGGGTCGTAGGCCAGCACCGTCTGGCTGTACCCGGGCGCCTCGGAGACCTTGACGCTGCGGGGGATCACGGTGCGCAGCACGGTGCCACCGAAGTGGCTGCGGACCTCGGTGGTGACCTGGTCCGCGAGCTTCGTGCGCCCGTCGTACATCGTGAGGAGGATCGTCGACACGTGCAGCGCGGTGTTCAGGTGCGACCGCACGAGATCGATGTTGCTGAGCAGCTGGCCGAGCCCCTCCAGCGCGTAGTACTCGCACTGGATGGGGATCAGCACCTCGCGGGCGGCCACGAGCGCGTTCACGGTGAGCAGCCCGAGCGACGGCGGGCAGTCGACGAAGACGTAGTCCACGCCCAGCTCGTCGAGCGCTTCGTCGGACAGCGCCTGCTTGAGCCGGTTCTCCCGGGCGACCATGCTGACGAGCTCGATCTCTGCGCCCGCCAGGTCGATCGTGGCCGGCACGCACAGGAGGTTGGGCGACGCGGTGCTCGGCACGGCCGCCTCCGCGACGCGGATCTCGCCGAGCAGGCACTCGTACACCGAGGGCGTACCCAGCCGGTGCTCGACGCCCAGGGCCGTGCTCGCATTGCCCTGCGGGTCGAGGTCGATCACCAGCACCCGGACCCCGTGCATGGCGAGCGCTGCCGCCAGGTTGACGGTGGTCGTCGTCTTGCCGACCCCGCCCTTCTGGTTCGCGACGGTCAGAATGCGTCGGTGCGACGGCCGCGGCATGCGATGCCGGTCGGGGTGGAGCACCCGGGCGGCCCGTTCCGCCTCCTCGGCGATGGGGGTCCACTCCGGCGTTTCACGTGAAACATGGTGCTGGGACACGTTGAACGTCACGCCTGCCCTCTCCTGCGCCGGGATCGGTCGGGTCGGTCGGCGCCGCGGGCCCGCTCGACGACGACCACCGTGCTCGGGGGATCGATGACGCCCACGCCGCACCGTGCGATGCGCGGTGCGCCACCGCCTGCCTTGCGGACGGCGGCCGCGTCCCGCTCGATCTCCTCCGCGGCACTGGCGCCCTTGACGGCGAGCATTATCCCGCCGGGTCGCAGCAGCGGGAGGCTCCAGCCGGCCAAGCGGGCCAGGGGCGCCACGGCACGAGCGGTCACCACGTCGGCCCCCTCCCATCGCCGCCGCACCACATTCTCCTCGGCCCGACCCCGCTCCACCTCGATCGCCACGCCGAGATCCGCGATGACTTCACGAAGCCAGTCGACGCGACGGGCGAGGGGTTCGACGAGAACGACGGTGAGATCCGGCCGGGCCAGCGCCAACGGTATCCCGGGAAGGCCCGCTCCCGAACCCACGTCCACCAGACGCGCGCCGTGCGGCACGAGTTCGGCGACGACGGCACAGTTGAGGACGTGCCGCTCCCAGATCCGCGGTGCCTCGCGCGGGCCGATCAGCCCGCGCTCGACCCCGGACGTCGCCAGGTGCTCGGCGAACCTGCGCGCCGCAGGCAGTCGCTCTCCGAAGACCGGGTCGCCCGCTCCGCTCCCACCCGCACCGGAGGGAGCGCCGGCGTCCCCGGGGAGATCAGGCACTGCGGAAGACGACGACCTGCCGCCGCGGCTCCTCGCCCTCGCTCTCGCTCGACACGCCCTTGACGCGGGCGACGGCGTCGTGCACGACCTTCCGCTCGAACGGGGTCATCGGCCGCAGCCGCACGGACTCGCCCGACTCCAGCACCTCCTTGGCGGTGCGGGTGCCGAGCTTCGTCAGCTCGTCGCGCCGGGACTGCCGCCAGCCCGCGATGTCCAGCATCAGCCTGCTGCGGTTACCCGACTCCTGCTGGACCGCCAGCCGGGTGAGCTCCTGCAGCGCCTCGAGCACCGCGCCCCGCTCGCCGACCAGCTTCTCCAGGTCATCGCCGCCGTCGATGCTCACGATCGCGCGCCCGGCCTCGACGTCGAGATCGATGTCGCCGTCGTAGTCGAGCAGGTCGAGCAGGCGCTCGAGGTAGTCACCGGCGATGTCGCCCTCGCGCACCAGCTGGTCCTCGGCGCTGCTCGCCGTGACGCTCCCCGTGGCCCCGTCCTGCGCAGTCTTCGGCACGATGCGTCTCCTCTCCGAAACAGTTGCGGCGCACCCCAGCACGCCGCTGCGGCCGCCCGCGTGGGCGACCGCGGATGGCTCGTGTGTCAGCGACGCTTGCGCGGGCGTCGCGCGGCCGGGCGGGAACCACCGCCGCCGCTGCGCTCGCTCTTCGCGCTCCCACCACTGCCGTTCGTGTTCGCAGCACCGTTCGCGGACCCGCCCTTGCCCGGTTCGTCGACGGCCTTCGCCCCGCCGTTACCGGCGGAGCCCACCGGCTTACGGGTGATCGGCTTCGCGCCCGGGGTCTTCGCCTTCGGCTCCTCGGCGGTCGTCTCGGGACGAACCGGCTTCTGTCCCGGACGGGGGGCACGCGCCTGCCGGGTGACGGCGGTCTCCTCGCGCTTGGCCGACTCCTCGCGGTCGATCCGCCGGTACACCACGTACTGCTGGCCCAGCGTCCACAGGTTGTTGGACACCCAGTACAGGAGCACCGCCAGCGGCAGGAACGGCGCACCGACCACGACGCCGATCGGGAACACGTACAGCATCAGCTTGTTCATGATCGCGGTCTGCGGGTTCTCACCCTGCGCCGCGGTCTGCCGAGCAACGGAGTGCCGGGCCGTGATGTGGGTGAACACGCCCGCCGCGATCATCAGCGGGATCATCACGATGAGCATCTGCGGGATCGACGTCCCGAGCGCGTTCAGCGCCTCCTCGCCCTGGGTGACCCAGGCGCCGAGCTTCGCCCCGAAAAGGCTGGCCTCGTTGAACGACTGCACCTCCTCGGCACCGAAGACGTAGTTCTCGGTGCGGGGCTGGCCGTTGCGGAGTACGGGGCCGAACTCACGGAGGACGTGGAACAGGCCGATGAACACCGGGACCTGCACGAGGATCGGGAGGCAGCCGCCGAGCGGGTTGACGCCGTGGTCCTTCTGGAGCCGCTGCATCTCCTCGGCCTGCTTCTGCCGGTCGTTCCCGTACTTCTTCCGGATCTTCGCGATCTCCGGCTGGAACTCCTGCATCTTGCGCATGGAGCGGACCTGGCTCACGAACGGCTTGTAGAGCAGCGCCCGGAGCGTGAAGACCAGGAACACCACCGACAGCGCCCACGCGACGCCGCTCGCCGGCCCGAGGAGGGAGCCGAAGACCTCGTGCCACACCCAGAGGATGAACGAGACCGGGTAGTAGATGAAGTTCAGCACGACGCTTGCTCCTCGTGGTGGTTCCGAGCCGGGCGGATACGGCGCGGTGGCACCGGGTCGATACCGCCAGGGTGCCATGGCGCGCAGCGCAGCAGCCGCCACAGCGTCAGCCAAGTGCCGCGCAGCACCCCGTGAAGCTGCAGCGCCTCGACCGCATACGCGCTGCACGTGGGGTAGAAGCGGCACGTGGGAGGCAGGGCAGGGGAGATCCAGCGCTGGTAGATGCGGACCAGCGCGATCAGGAGCCGGGCCACGGGGGACCGCCGCGGGGCGTCACTCACCGCGCACCCCACTCGACCGGCGCCCGGCCGGCTTCTGCCCTGTCAACTTCTGCAGGGCGCCGCGCAGGCCGGCGTCGAGATCCTCGGCCAGTTCGGCCGAGGTGGCGGTGGCGGCAGGCGGGAACGCCCTGACGACGAGCAGCGCGCCCTCGGGCAGCGCCTCGAGCCGGGGCGCGACGAGATGCCGCAGCCTCCGGGTGACGCGATGCCGGACGACGGAACCGCCGACCGCCTTGCTCACCACGAAGCCCGCGCGGGGAACCCCCGTCGCGGGCGCCTGGTTCAGGTGGACGACGAGCCGGGACCGGCCACTGCGTCGACCCCGTCGGACGACGGAGGCGAACTCATCCCGGCGCGTGAGCCGGGACCCGGCCGGCAACACCGGGCCGGCGGTCAGGCCGAGAGCCGGGAGCGGCCCTTGCCGCGACGGGCGGCGATGATGGCGCGCCCGGCGCGCGTACGCATCCGCAGCCGGAAGCCGTGCGTGCGGGCCCGGCGGCGGTTGTTCGGCTGGAAGGTGCGCTTGCCCTTGCTCACGGTCGGCTCTCCTGATCGACGGCGGTCTGAGCCGGCCGTCGGTGATCATCCTGCGTTAGTACGGACGGGTCGTGCTGTGGTGCTCTGGTGCCCACGTGCGCGGACGGCCGTCGAGGGACGGCAATCAGCCCACCGGTGCGGGCACGGTTGCGTCCAGGGTACGCAGGCCTTCGAGAGAGGGTCAAACCGCCCTCGCAGGCATCTCTACATCGTCGGGCGAACGGCCCGATTTGAGCGCGTTCTCGCCGTGTTGCTAGTTTGCCGCCTCCACGATTGCGATCCGGGGGGATCACCGACCACGGGCTCACGGGCCCGCACGCGCTCGTCGCGGCAGGCCCGCGTACGGTCTTGCGCACAGGTGTGGACAAGTCTGGGGATGATCCACCCTTCGGGGTGAGAATCCGGGGGGCGACGACCGGAGGGAGCGCGGACCGGTGGCCGACCAACCAGGGGACCTGGGCCAGGTCTGGAACCGGGTCATCGCCGACCTCTCGGGGGCATCGGCCGGATCCGGTCAGTCGCTCTCGTCGCAGCAGCGCGCGTTCCTCCGGCTGACCCGCCCGCTCGGGCTGATCGACGGCACCGCGCTGCTCGCCGCCCCGAGCGAGTTCGCCAAGGACGCGATCGAACGCATCCTGCGCAGGCCCATCAGCGACGCACTGGGGCGGCACCTCGGGGTCACCGTCAACCTCGCGGTGGTCGTCGACGCGTCGGCCGCCTCCGGCGGCACCGAGGTGCCCGACCCGCCCGGCGCCGCTCCCCGCGCGGGAGCGCCGGTCGCGATCGCCGATTCCGAGGTGCCGGCGGGCATGCCCCCGAACAGGATCGGCCTCGACGAGCCGCGCCCGGGGGAGCTGCCCGGCACCGACGGCGGTGACCGCCGGTCCCTGCCCGCCACCGGGCCCCTCCCGGTCGCCGACCCCGAGAGCGCGCGCCCCGAAACCCGCGCCCCCGAGGTCTGGCCGACGTACTCCGCCCCGCCGCCCGCCCCCGACCAGGTCACGCCGCGCTCCCAGACCCGGCTGAACGAGAAGTACACCTTCGACACGTTCGTCATCGGGGCGTCCAACCGCTTCAGCCACGCGGCGGCCGTCGCGGTCGCCGAGGCGCCGGCGCGGGCGTACAACCCGCTGTTCATCTGGGGCGACTCCGGCCTCGGCAAGACGCACCTGCTGCACGCGGTGGGGCACTACGCCCAGCGGCTGTTCCCCGGGATGCGCGTGCGGTACGTCTCCACCGAGGAGTTCACGAACGACTTCATCAACTCGCTGCGTGACGACCGCAAGGTGGCGTTCCAGCGCCGCTACCGCGACGTCGACGTGCTGCTCGTGGACGACATCCAGTTCCTGGAGGGCAAGGAAGGCACCCAGGAGGAGTTCTTCCACACCTTCAACACCCTCCACAACGCGAACAAGCAGATCGTCGTCTCCTCGGACCGGCCGCCGAAGCGGCTGGAGACCCTCGAGGACCGGATGCGCACGCGGTTCGAGTGGGGCCTCATCACCGACATCCAGCCGCCAGAGCTCGAGACCCGCATCGCGATCCTGCGGAAGAAGGCGGCCCAGGACCGGCTCGCGGTCCCCGGCGACGTGCTGGAGTTCATCGCCGAGCGCATCGAGCGCAACATCCGCGAGCTCGAGGGCGCACTGATCCGGGTCACGGCGTTCGCGTCGCTCAACCGGCAGCCGGTGGACACCCAGCTCGCCGAGATCGTGCTGCGCGACCTCATCCCCGACTCGGCCACCTCCGAGATCACCGCGCCCACGATCATGGCGGTCACCGCCGACTTCTTCGGCGTCACGATGGACGAGCTGTGTGGCCCGGGGAAGACGAAGGCGCTCGCCCAGTCGCGCCAGATCGCCATGTATCTGTGCCGCGAGCTCACCGACCTCTCCCTGCCGCGCATCGGCCAGACGTTCGGCGGCCGCGACCACACCACGGTCATGCACGCCGACAAGAAGATCCGCAACGAGATCGCGCAGCGCCGCAAGACCTTCGAGCAGGTCCAGGAGCTGACGGCGCGGATCAAGCAGCGCGCACGGCACTGACGCGCGCCGACCACGACCGAAACGGGGCGCGCCGCCCGAAACGGGGAGCTCCGCCCGAGACCGGGCGCACCGACCAGACGCACACCGCCGCGGCAGCCGATGCACCCCTTCTCCGCCCACGCGCCTCTTCTCCGCCCACGCGCCCCCGTCGACGGGGCGCACCGACCGACACGGGGCGCACCGACCGACACGGGGGGCGCGGACCGAGGCAGCGTCGAGGGGTCGAGTCCGACGGGGCCGTCACAGGCGGCGGCGACAGGCCGTCGTCGGGCCGATACGCGCTGCGCCCGCCCCGTCGCCGTTCACCGCGGGGCGCCCGGCGTTCGTCGCTCCGCGCGAGCCGAGGCAGTCCGCGCATCCCCCGAACCGATCACGGAGCGTCCCTGGATGTGTGCCCGGAGGGAACATTGTGAGTTGTTGTGGGGGCGTCGGACGGCGGTTCGAACGCGAAAAGCGGTCGCGCTGCGTCCCCACCCGACCACTCTCCACCCACATCTGGGGACAACTCTGTGGATGCAGCGCGCGCGACCGGTGGACGAATCGTGCACCGGCGGTGGACAACCGGTGTTCATCTCGGGGACAGGTCGGCCTGATCGGTGTCCATCCACGGCCGCCGCGATCCGCCCACCGTCCGTCCATGGGCGGGGTCCACATTCCGCCGCGCCTTCTCACCTGCGGCGACGCTGTCCATCCACACTGCGCACAGGCCCTGGTACTACTGCTGGAGATCTCTCTTTGAAGAACTTCCTAGAAACAAGCGGGGTGGATGGAGCGGACGGGCCACCCGGATCGGTACCCCCCGGGCGGGATGACACTCGCCGACGGCAGGCTCTACGGTGGGCTCCCCGGCTCGGGCCGTCCCGAGCCGAACCGGAGGCGCCGACCGCGCCGCACCCACCCCGACCTGTCGGCTCCGTCGCCGGCCGATCGCCAGAGCTGTCCACACATCCGCCCCCGCGAGAGGTGCCCGTCATGAAGTTCCGGGTCGAACGCGACGTCCTGGCCGATGCGGCCGCCTGGGTGGCACGCAGCCTTCCGGCACGCCCGCCGGTCCCGGTGCTGGGCGGCGTGTTGATCGAGGCAACGGGTGGGGCCGACGGCGACCGGCTCACGGTGTCGGGTTTCGACTACGAGACGTCGGCGCGCGTGGAGCTCGACGCCACGATCGGCGATGCGGGCCGGGTGCTGGTCTCCGGCAGGCTGCTCGCCGACATCACGCGGGCCCTGCCCCCCAAGCCGGTCGACCTCGTCGTCGACGGCGCGCGCGCCACGATCAACTGCGGGAACAGCCGGTTCAGCCTCCCGACGATGCCGGTCGAGGACTACCCCCAGCTGCCGGCCATGCCGCAGCTCGCCGGCACGGTTGCGGCCGACCGGCTCGCCCAGGCCGTCGCCCAGGTCGCGGTGGCGGCGGGGCGCGACGACACGCTGCCGATGCTCACCGGCATCCGGCTGGAGATCGAGGGCGCGCAGCTCACGCTCGCCGCCACCGACCGGTTCCGGCTCGCCGTGCGTGAGCTCGACTGGACCCCCGAGGACGACGCGCAGTCCACCGCCGTGCTGATCCCGGCGCGCACCCTGGCCGAGGTCGCCAAGACCCTCGCCGGCGCCGGCACCGTCGAGCTCGCCCTGTCGGCGGGCGACGGGATGCTCGGCGTCACCGGCGCGGGCAGGCGCGCCACCACCCGGCTGCTCGACGCGGAGTTCCCCCGGTTCCGCCAGCTGATCCCGGCCGAGCACACCACGGCCGCGGTCGTGGAGGTCGCCCCGCTCGTCGAGGCGATCAAGCGGGTGGCGCTGGTGACCGATCGGGTCGCGCAGGTCCGGATGGAGTTCGGCGAGGACGGGCTGCGCCTCGCGGCGGGCGGCGACGACGTGGGCAGCGCCGAGGAGGAGCTCCCGTTCGAGCTCGACGGCGCGCCGCTGACGATCGCGTTCAACCCCGGGTACCTGCTCGACGCCCTCGCGGCGCTGCACACCGAACGGGCCCAGCTGACGTTCACCACCCCGAACCGGCCCGCGCTGGTCCGGCCGGTACCGGTCCCGGCTGCGGACGAGGAGGCCGCGGAGCAGACTGATCAACCGGTGCCGGGGTACCTGCACCTGTTGATGCCCGTCCGCCTTCCGGGCTGAGTGGCGCCCGCGGAGCGAACCTCCGCGCCGAGCCACCGGCGGGACGCGGGCGGCAACGCGAGTCACGACGGTCAGGAGTGGAACGGTGCAACTCGGACTCATCGGCCTGGGCCGGATGGGCGGCAACATGCGCGACCGGCTGCGCGCGGCCGGGCACGAGGTCGTCGGCTACGACCCGCGGCCCGAGGTCAGCGACGTCGAGTCCCTTGAGGCGCTGGCGGCGGCACTCGACGCGCCGCGCGTCGTCTGGGTGATGGTGCCGTCGGGCGAGCCGACCCGCAGCACCGTGCGGGCGCTGGCCGACACCCTCGACGCGGGTGACCTCGTCATCGACGGCGGCAACTCCCGCTACACCGACGACGGCCCGAACGCCGCGCTGCTCGACGAGCAGGGGATCGGCTATATCGACTGCGGGGTGTCCGGCGGGGTCTGGGGCAAGGACAACGGCTACGGGCTGATGGCGGGCGGGGCGGCGGAGCACATCGAGCGCGCCATGCCGATCTTCGACACGCTCCGCCCGGAGGGCCCCCGCGAGGAGGGCTTCGCGCACGCCGGGCCGGTGGGTGCGGGCCACTTCTCGAAGATGGTGCACAACGGCATCGAGTACGGGCTCATGCAGGCCTACGCCGAGGGCTTCGAACTGCTGTCGGCGGCCGACCTGATCACCGACGTGCCCGCGGTCCTGCAGGCGTGGTCGCGGGGCACGGTCGTGCGGTCGTGGCTGCTGGACCTGATGGTTCTCGCGCTCAAGGAGGACCCCGGGCTCACGTCGCTCGACGACTACGTCGAGGACTCCGGCGAAGGTCGCTGGACCATCGAGGAGGCGATCACGCACGCCGTGCCGCTCCCGGTGATCTCGGCGGCACTGTTCGCCCGATTCGCGTCGCGCCAGGACTCCTCGCCGGCGATGCGCGCCGTCGCCGCGCTGCGCCAGCAGTTCGGCGGCCACGCGGTCCGGGCCGCGGGGCCGTCCGGTGCGCCGGGCGACCACGCGGGCCCGACATCGGGCTCGGGATCCACGCAGGGCTGACGTGCACTTGCGCCGTCTCGCGGTCACCGACTTCCGGTCGTGGGAACGCGCCGAGCTCGACCTCGAGCCCGGGGTCACCGTGCTCGTCGGCCCGAACGGGGTGGGGAAGACCAACCTCGTGGAGGCCGCCGGGTACCTCGCGACGCTCGGCTCGCACCGGGTCGCCACCGATGCCCCGCTGATCCGGCGCGGGGCCGAGCGCGCCGTCGTGCGGGGGCTCGTCGTGCACCACGGCCGGGAGCTGGGGATCGAGGTCGAGATCACGGCGGGCCGGGCCAACAGGGCGCGGGTCAACCGTGCACCGGTGGCCAAGCCGCGCGACGTGCTGGGGATCCTCCGCACGGTGCTCTTCGCGCCGGAGGACCTCGCGCTCGTACGGGGCGACCCCGGGGAGCGCCGCCGGTTCCTCGATGACCTGCTGGTGTCGCGGTACCCGCGGTTCGCGGCGGTGCGCTCGGACTACGACCGCGTCCTCAAGCAGCGGTCGGCGCTGCTCAAGACCGCACGGGGCGGCGGTGACCTGCGCACGCTCGACGTGTGGGACGGCCATCTCGCCCGCCACGGCGCGGCACTGCTGGCCGGCAGGCTGGAGCTCGTCGCGGGGATCGCCCCGCTGGCGGTCGAGGCGTTCGCGGAGGTCGCTCCGTCGTCGGACGCGATCGCGCTGGTCTACCGGTCGAGCCTGGACGGGGAGCTGCCGCCGGACGCAGCCACGCTAGAGGCACTGCTGCTGGACGCGTTGGCGAGGATGCGGCGGCAGGAGGTGGAGCGCGGCGTGTGCCTGGTCGGCCCGCACCGCGACGACCTGGAGCTGCGCCTCGGCGCCGGGCCGGCGAAGGGGTACGCGAGCCACGGCGAGTCGTGGGCGCTCGCACTGGCGCTGCGCCTGGCCTCCTACCGGTTGCTGTGCGCCGACGACGTCGAGCCGGTGCTGGTGCTCGACGACGTGTTCGCTGAGCTGGACTCGCGGCGCCGCAGTGCGCTCGCCGACGTGGCCCGCCGGGCCGAGCAGGTGCTGATCACCGCGGCGGTCGCCGAGGACGTGCCGGACGGTCTGAACGGGGTCCGCTTCGCGGTGGGCGGCGGTACCGTCGAGCGGCTTTCGCAAGAGGCCACGTCAGGGCGTCGGGTGTGATCCAGGGCACCTGGGGACAAGGTTGTGGATACTGTGGATAACTTCCGCTCCGCTGGTGATGACGAGGCAAAACGACCGTCCGTCGCGCCGTCCGAACCGCCGGGCGCGCCCCGATCGGGAGCGGTTGTCCCCAACCCTGGGGATGCCGAGGACGGAACCGCTCGGCGCAGCTCGGGGGCGGATCTCGCGCGGGAAGCGCTGCGCGCGGCCCGCGAGGCATCGGCGGAGCGGGCCACCCAACGCGCGGCGGAGCGGCAGGGGCGGCGCCCCGGCAAGCCGCGGGGGCGGCGCAGGCGCTGGTCCGGCCCGGGACCCGACGACCGCGACCCCCAGCCCTTCGGCCGGCTGGTCTCGCGCGTGGCGCTCGACCGCGGGTGGTCGCCCCGCCTGACCGACGCCACCGTACTGGGCCGGTGGCCGCACCTGGTCGGGCCGGAGATCGCCGACCACTGCACCCCGCTCTCGCTGCGGGACGGCGAGCTGGTGCTGCAGGCGGAGTCCACGGCGTGGGCCACGCAGCTGCGCGCGATGCAGCGCCAGCTGCTGGGCAGGCTGGCGGGCGCCGTCGGCAAGGACGTCGTGCGCCGGATCCGGGTGGTCGGTCCGTCCGGGCCGAGCTGGCGGCACGGGCCACGGCACGTGCGGGGCCGCGGGCCGCGCGACACGTACGGCTGACGCCTGACCTGCCCGAACCCCGGCGCGGGCGCCAGGCGGCGACTCAGGGCGACGTGACGGGCCCGCAGCAGCGCGACACACCGCTGCCAGCCGTCAGGACCCGCCGCGGGCCACGATCGGCGGTCTGTGGCGATTCTGGGGGTGTCCTAGCCGCCTTTCTGTCCGGCCGCACCGGTATGATGGGAGCCGTGTTCCCGGGCGCACCCCGATCGCCCGGTCGAAGGGCTCCGAGGCGGGGGCGTGCAGACGCGCGCCCGGCGACGAGCCGTCGTGGCGAGGAGACAGGCAGCCCGTGCCGGAGAAGAAGAACGCCTACAGCGCGTCGTCCATCACCGTTCTGGAGGGGCTGGAGGCGGTCCGCAAGCGCCCCGGCATGTACATCGGATCCACCGGGGAACGCGGTCTGCACCACCTGATCTGGGAGGTCGTGGACAACGCCGTCGACGAGGCGATGGCGGGCCATGCCACGCGCGTCGAGGTCACGCTCCGCGAGGACGGCGGCGTCAGCGTGGTCGACGACGGCCGCGGCATCCCGGTCGGGATGCACCCGGTGGAGAAGAAGCCCGCCGTCGAGATGGTGCTCACCATGCTGCACGCGGGCGGCAAGTTCGACAGCGACTCCTATGCGGTCTCCGGCGGCCTGCACGGCGTGGGCGTCTCGGTGGTCAACGCGCTGTCCGTCGCGCTCGAGGTCGAGATCCACACCGACGGCTTCGTCTGGCGCCAGCACTACGCGCGCTCGGTCCCCGGCCCACTGCGCAAGGGCGAGCCGACGAATCGGACCGGCAGCACGGTCACGTTCTGGGCCGACGGCGACATCTTCGAGACCCTCACCTACAACATCGAGACGATCCGCCGCCGCCTGCAGGAGATGGCGTTCCTCAACAAGGGCCTCACGATCGTCCTGCGCGACGAGCGCAACGGCGACAGCCACGACGCGGAGGAGCCCGACGCCGAGGGCTACGTCGCGAAGATCAAGGAGTACACGTTCTGCTACCCGAACGGGCTCGAGGACTTCGTCGCGCACCTGAACAAGTCGAAGGACCCGATCCACAAGAAGCTCGTCTCCTACACCGCCGAAGCCGAGGGGCACGCGGTCGAGGTGGCGATGCAGTGGAACTCCGGCTACACGGAGTCGGTCTACACCTTCGCCAACACGATCAACACCCACGAGGGCGGCACCCACGAGGAGGGCTTCCGCTCGGCACTCACCAGCACGGTCAACCGGTACGCGCGCGACAAGAAGCTGCTCAAGGACAAGGACCCCGCGCTGTCGGGCGACGACATCCGTGAGGGCCTCGCGGCGATCGTGTCGGTCAAGGTCAAGGAGCCCCAGTTCGAGGGCCAGACCAAGACCAAGCTCGGCAACACCGAGGTCAAGTCGTTCGTGCAGCGGGTCAGCAACGAGTGGCTGGCCGACTGGCTGGAGCGCAACCCCACCGAGGCCAAGACGATCGTCAACAAGGCGGTGTCGTCCGCACAGGCGCGGATGGCCGCGCGCAAGGCGCGCGAGCTGGTCCGCCGCAAGAGCGCGGGCGACATCGGCGGGCTGCCCGGCAAGCTGGCCGACTGCCGGTCCACCGACCCGAGCAAGTCCGAGGTCTACATCGTCGAGGGCGACTCCGCGGGTGGCTCGGCGAAGTCCGGGCGCGACTCGATGTTCCAGGCGATCCTGCCGATCCGCGGCAAGATCATCAACGTCGAGAAGGCCCGGATCGACCGGGTCCTCAAGAACACCGAGGTCCAGTCGATCATCACCGCGCTGGGCACGGGCATCCACGACGAGTTCGACCTGTCGAAGCTGCGCTACCACAAGATCGTGCTGATGGCCGACGCCGACGTCGACGGCCAGCACATCCGCACGCTGCTGCTCACGCTGTTGTTCCGCTTCATGCGGCCGCTGGTCGAGGCCGGGCACGTCTTCCTCGCGCAGCCGCCGCTCTACAAGATCAAGTGGGGTGGCCGGGGCGCGCAGCCGGAGTTCGCCTACACCGACCGCGAGCTCCAGGGCCTCATCGAGGCCGGCCGGGCGGCGGGCAAGAAGCTGCCCAAGGACGAGGGCATCCAGCGCTACAAGGGCCTCGGTGAGATGAACGCCAAGGAACTGTGGGAGACCACGATGGACCCGGCCAACCGGGTGCTCCTGCAGGTCACCCTCGACGACGCCGCCACCGCCGACGAGCTGTTCTCGATCCTCATGGGCGAGGACGTCGAGTCGCGCCGGTCGTTCATCACCCGCAACGCCAAGGACGTGCGGTTCCTGGACGTCTAGTCCGAACCGTCAGCACAGGTTCCGCACGAGCAGAGAAGGACCATGACCGACACCCTGGACCCCACCCTCCCGCCGGCAGGCGGCGGCGACCGGATGGAACCGGTCGACATCCAGCAGGAGATGCAGCGCTCCTACATCGAGTATGCGATGAGCGTCATCGTCGGCCGGGCGCTGCCGCTGGTCGAGGACGGGCTCAAGCCGGTGCACCGGCGCGTCCTGTACTCGATGGGGGAGAACGGCTTCCGGCCGGAGCGCAGCTACGTCAAGTGCGCGCGCGTCGTCGGCGAGGTGATGGGTAACTACCACCCGCACGGCGACACGTCGATCTACGACGCGCTCGTGCGGCTCGCCCAGCCCTGGGCGCTGCGTTACCCGCTGATCGACGGGCAGGGCAACTTCGGCTCGCGGGGCAACGACCCGGCTGCGGCGATGCGGTACTGTATCGTTTCAGATACCCGCGTTCGCCTCGCCGATGGTTCCTCCGCGCGCATCGGCGACATCGTGCCGGGGGCCGCGCCGAACAGCGACAACCCGATCGACCTCAAGGTCCAGGACCGCAGCGGCAACCCGGTCCGCGCCGAGATGCTGTTTCACTCCGGCGACCACCCGACGCTGCGCGTGCGGACCGCCGAGGGCTACGAGCTCACCGGCACCGAGAACCACCCCGTGCTGTGTCTGGTCGACGTCCTCGGCATCCCGACGCTCCTGTGGAAGCTGCTCGAGGAGGTCCGGCCCGGCGACCGGGTCGTGCTGCAGCGCACCCCGCACGAGGAGCTGGGGGTCTGGAACACCAGGGAGGCGATGGAAGCCTTCGTGCTCGGGGCCTTCGTCAGCGAAGGCTTCGTCTCCCAGAAGCGCGCCGGGTTCAACAACATCGATGATGAGTTCTTCTCCCTCGTGCTGGCGGCTTTCGACAGCGCTGTCGGGGGCGCCCGGTACGTCTCGTCCCGCCGAATCGCGTCCGGCTCGGTTCTCCATGAGCTGGACGTCCAGGACATGACCGCTCTCCGGGGCAGCGTCCTGGCCGAACTCATCGGTAGCCGGTCGGCCGAGAAGCGCGTCCCCGAGTCCGTCTGGGCCGGTGGCGGGGCACGGAAGCGCCTGTTCCTGCAGGCCCTGTTCACCGGGGACGGATCGTGCTCGGCGCTCCCACGCGGCACCGTCCAAGTGTCGTACTCCACTCGAAGTGAGCAGCTGGCGAAGGACGTCCAGCAGCTGCTGCTGGAGTTCGGTGTTGTCTCGCGGCGATACCGACACGCGACCGGCGAGCACAAGGTGGTCATGACCAACCGGCGGGACGCGCGACTCTTCGCCGCGCGGGTCGGCTTCCTCGGATCGAAGCAGGCGAAGCTCGCCGAGATCCTCGGCGCGGAGGTTCCGCGCTCCACGTCTATGAGCCGGGACCATGTTCCCGGGCTCGCGGCGTTCCTGCGCGAGCACGGCGCAGTGAGCTACGCGGATCGCGACTGGCTCCGGCGGCACAACGTCGACCGGCTCGAGCGCTGGGAGCAGCGTGGCGAGGAGATCCTGGGGCACGTCAGTGACCCGGACGCGCGCGCGATCGCCCGCGAGCTGACGGACGGCCGGTTCTACTACGCCGAGGTGGAGTCCGTCGAGGACGCCGGCGTCCGACCCGTCTACAGCATCCGGGTCGATACCGAAGACCACTCCTTCATCACCGACGGCTTCGTCAGCCACAACACCGAGTGCCGGCTGTCGCCGCTGGCGATGGCGATGCTGCAGGACATCGACGAGGACACCGTCGACTTCGCCGACAACTACGACGGCAAGACGCAGGAACCGCTCGTCCTGCCGTCGCGGGTGCCCAACCTGCTGATCAACGGCAGCGCCGGCATCGCGGTCGGCATGGCCACCAACATCCCGCCGCACAACCTGCGCGAGGTCGGCGCGGGCGTCGTGTGGGCGCTGGAGAACTGGGAGGCCACCGACGAGGAGTTGCTCGCCGCGCTGATGGAGCGCATCAAGGGCCCCGACTTCCCGACCGCGGGCCTGGTCGTCGGCCGCGACGGGATCGAGCAGGCCTACCGCACCGGGCGCGGCTCGGTGCGGATGCGGGCGGTCGTCGAGGTCGAGGAGGACGCCAAGGGGCGCACCATCCTCGTCGTCACCGAGCTGCCGTACCAGGTCAACCCCGACAACCTCATCGAGTCGATCGCGGCCCAGCACCGCGACGGCAAGATCGCGGGCATCGCCGAGATCAACGACGAGTCGTCCGACCGCATCGGCATGCGCATCGTCATCACGCTCAAGCGCGACGCCGTCGCGAAGGTCGTGCTGAACAACCTCTACAAGCACACCCAGCTGCAGTACGGCTTCGGCGTCAACATGCTGGCGATCGTCGACGGCGTGCCGCGCACGCTGCGGCTCGACCAGGTCGTGCGCAACTACATCCGCCACCAGGTCGAGGTCATCGTCCGGCGCACCCGGTACCGGCTGCGCAAGGCCGAGGAGCGGGCCCACATCCTGCGCGGCTACGTCAAGGCGCTCGATGCGCTCGACGAGGTGATCGCGCTGATCCGGGCGTCGGAGACGGTCGATGTCGCGCGCGCCGGCCTGATCGACCTGCTGGACGTCGACGAGGTCCAGGCGCAGGCCATCCTCGACATGCAGCTGCGGCGGCTCGCCGCGCTGGAGCGTCAGAAGATCATCGACGAGCTGGCCGAGATCGAGCGCACGATCGCCGACCTCGAGGACATCCTCGCCCGCCCGGAGCGGCAGCGCACGATCGTGCGCGACGAGCTCGCCGAGATCGTCGAGAAGCACGGCGACGAGCGGCGCACGCAGATCGTTGCCGACGAGGGCGACGTCACCAACGAGGACCTCATCGCCGTCGAGGACGTGGTCGTCACGATCACGCAGACCGGCTACGCCAAGCGCACCAAGACCGACCTGTACCGGGCGCAGAAGCGCGGCGGCAAGGGCGTGCAGGGTGCGCAGCTGAAGCAGGACGACATCGTCGCCCACTTCTTCGTCTGCTCCACGCACGACTGGATGCTGTTCTTCACGAACAAGGGCCGGGTGTACCGGCTCAAGGCCTACGAGCTGCCGGAGGCCAACCGCAGTGCCCGCGGCCAGCACGTGGCGAACCTGCTGCCGTTCCAGCCGGACGAGCACATCGCCCAGGTCATGCAGATCAAGGACTACCAGGCGGCCCCCTATCTCGTCCTCGCGACGAGAAGTGGTCTGGTGAAGAAGTCCCGGCTCACCGACTTCGACTCGCCCCGCGCGGGCGGCCTGATCGGGATCAACCTGCGCGAGGACGACGAGCTCGTCGGTGCCGTGCTGTGCTCCGCCACCGACGACCTGCTCCTGGTCTCGGCCGAGGGCCAGTCGATCCGGTTCACCGCCAGCGACGAGGTGCTCCGGCCGATGGGGCGGGCCACCTCGGGCGTGCTCGGGATGCGGTTCAACGCCGGCGACCGCCTGCTCTCCCTCGGGGTGGTCCAGTCCGACACGTTCGTGCTGGTCGCCACGGCAGGCGGCTATGCGAAGCGCACCCCGATCGAGGACTATCCGGTCCAGGGTCGTGGCGGGAAGGGTGTTCTCACCCTTCAGTACGACCGGCGTCGTGGCACCCTGGTCGGGGCGCTCATCGTCGGGATCGACGACGAGCTGTACGCGATCACCTCGACCGGAGGGGTGATCCGGACGTCGGCCCGCGAGGTGCGCAAGGCGGGGCGGCAGACGAAGGGGGTCCGCCTGATGAACCTCGGTGACAGTGCCACGCTGCTCGCGGTGGCCCGCAACGCCGAGGACGACGCGGACGACCCGCAGCTGAACGACTGACCGCCGAGCAGCCCGCCCCAGACCCGAGCCCCGAGGAGACTCCTCCACTCGTGAACGAGAAGACGAGCACGCCGGACGAGCCCGACGGCCGCGGGTCGGTGGCCACCGGAGAGCAGTCCGCCGCCGTCGCGGAACAGGCGGCGCCACCTGCTGCGGCGTCCGGCGAAGGGGCTTCGGTCCCCGAGCAGCCGGCCCGCAACGGGGCGTCCGCCCGGCCGGACGGTGCGGCCACTCCGGATGCGGCCCCCGCTGCGGGTGACAGCGGGAAGGCGGAGGCGGAGGCCGTGCCGGTCGCCGGAAGCGGCGGGGGAGCGCCCCCCGCGTCCGACGCGCCCACTACGGAGATGCGGCTGCCGTCGGCCGGCAACGGGGGCGGCTCGCGTCCCTCTCCGGCAGCGCCGGCCGAGGGTGCGCGGCCGTCGCCGGCACCCCGGCCGCCCACGCCGGCCCCCGGGCCGGTCCCGGGGCCCGGCCCGTCCGCGGCGGCACCGCCGCCGTGGAACCGGATGCCGGGGGAGGAGGCGCCGGAGCACCGCGAGCCGCCGCCGCCCCCCCC
>NZ_JAHKRK010000597.1 GCF_019396355.1 Pseudonocardia nigra | reverse complement strand
TGACGGCGCGGTTGCGGGCCGCGGCCGGGCGGGCGGTCGCGGTGGGCGGGGCCACGGTGGCCCAGGCCGCCCGCGATCACGGGCTGTCCTGGCCGGTCGTGTCCGCGGCGTTCGCCGAATTCGCCACCGCGATGCTGCCCGCCGGGCCGCAACCGGTGAGGGCGCTGGGCATCGATGAGACCCGCCGAGGCCGACCGCGGTTCGCCCCGAACCCCGAAACCGGGCTGTCCGAGCAGGTGGCTGACCGCTGGCACACCGGGTTCGTGGACCTGACCGGCGACCAGGGCCTGCTGGGGCAGGTCGAGGGGCGCGCCGCCGCCGACGCCGGGGCCTGGCTGGCGGCTCAGACTCCCTCCTGGCGGGCAGGGGTGCAGATCGTGGCGATCGACATGTGCTCGGCCTACCGGGCCGCCGTGCGCGAGCACCTGCCCCACGCCACCTTGGTGGTCGACCATTTCCACGTGGTGCAACTTGCCAACCAGATGGTGTCGAGCGTGCGCCGCCGGGTGACCGCCACCCTGCG
>NZ_JAHKRK010000596.1 GCF_019396355.1 Pseudonocardia nigra | reverse complement strand
CTGAACCGTCGGCGGGGTTGACGGCGGTGAGGGTGCTCGCAGAGCGGTCGGCCAGGAACAGCGTTCCGCGGCCTTCGTCGGCGGAGGCGACGCTGCCGGTGCCGAGAACGCGGGTTGCGGTGGCCGCGTCCGGGTCGACCAGGTACAACCCGCTGTCCCGGGCCGGGACCAGGACCCGCTGCAGCCGGGGCGAGTAAACGAGGTCATCGAAGTCGATCTGGCCGGCGGCCCCGGGCAGCTCGACCACGCGCGCCTCGGCGGGCAACTCAGTATCGTCGGTTCCACTGCCGCATCCCGCCAGCACCAGTATCAGCGCAACCAACAGCGGCCATCGCCTGCCCATTCGGAGCCTCCCTTCCAAGGATTGCGTGACGTGCGACGTCGGCAATGGGTGTGGGGCAGGGGGTCGGCAAAGTCGCGGTGAGTGGGCGCTGAGCTGCGGCGACACGCGGTCGAGGATGTAAGCACGGGCACGACTCCGGTGGTGATCTTGCGGTTCTCACACCAAGCTTGATCATCGGAGAGC
>NZ_JAHKRK010000595.1 GCF_019396355.1 Pseudonocardia nigra | reverse complement strand
ATAAGGACTTGCGTCCCTGGTTGTCGGTGATCGCCGGCGGCGAGTCGCTGGTGTCGCACGCCGGTGGGGTGTTGTTGACCGAGACCGCGCGGCGCAGCGGGCTGTCCGGGCAGCTGTCGCGGCTGCTGGGGCGGTGGCGGCTGCCGTGCGCGACGCACGATCTGGGCAAGGTCGTGGCCGACCTCGCGGTCGCGGTCGCGCTGGGTGGGCACGCCGCCGCCGATGTCGCGGTGCTGCGCGCGCAGCCGGGGGTGTTCGGTCCGGTGGCGTCGGGTCCGACGGTGTCGCGGCTGATCACGCGGCTGGCCGCTGACGCCGGCGACGTGCTCGCGGCGCTCGCTGCTGCTCGGGCTGCGGCGCGGGAACGGGTGTGGAGCATCGCCGGGGCGCCGCTCCAGCAGGGTCGGGTGGTGATCGATCTGGACGTGACGCTGGTCACCGCACACTCCGACAAGGAAGACGCGACCCGCACCTGGAAGAAGGGTTTCGGGTTCCATCCGTTGCTGGGATTCGTCGATCACGGCGGGCCCAGCGG
>NZ_JAHKRK010000594.1 GCF_019396355.1 Pseudonocardia nigra | reverse complement strand
CTGCACCCTCGACTCGAGCCGCCGGCGGTGTTGCGCAACCGGCTGTCCGATTCAGCGGACACGACGAAAGGGATGAACCTGCTGGGCGCCTCTGAAGCGTTCCCTCATCGATCAACCGCTTACCGCGTCGAATGAACCCTTACAGTGCGGCGGGAGGGTCAGGACGACGAGAAGGACATCATGAACCCCGACGAGTACAACTACGCCGACTTCGCCGAGCACGTCGCCAGCGGCGGGCTGGAGGGTTTCGAGCGGTTCACGGACCAGCTACACGCCGGGTCCACGGCACCGACGTTTCCGCTGACCCGCCTCGACGACGGTGTCACGGTGCCGATGGCCGAGCTGTGGCGGCGCAACTCAGCCGTCGTGGAGTTCGGGTCGTTCACTTGACCGTACTGCTCCGCAGAGGGTCCTCTGCTCGATCGGCTCGCCGACCGCTACCCGGAGCTCGGCTGGGTGTTCGTGTACACCCACGAGGCGCATCCCGGCGACCGCGTCCCACACCACGACTCGTTCGAGACCAAGCTCGCGCACGCCCGTCT
>NZ_JAHKRK010000593.1 GCF_019396355.1 Pseudonocardia nigra | reverse complement strand
TGCTCGATCGGCTCGCCGACCGCTACCCGGAGCTCGGCTGGGTGTTCGTGTACACCCACGAGGCGCATCCCGGCGACCGCGTCCCACACCACGACTCGTTCGAGACCAAGCTCGCGCACGCCCGTCTACTGCGTGACGAGGTCGGCATCAGTCGGCCGATCCTGGTCGACGACCTCGCCGGCACCGCGCACCTCGCCTACGGCGGGCTACCCAACATGACGTGGGTGCTCGACCGCGGCGGGACGATCGTCTACAAGGCCAGCTGGACGAACGCCGCGGTGGAACAGCGTTCCGTATGATTCGCAATTTTGGGCGCACGTTTGGGATCTGTCAACGGTTCCTGTGAACCAGCGCGTCGGAGAATCCCGGCGCACCCCGCTGTGCCCACCGCCGCTACGCCCTCCGTGGCGCCCCGGTCTAGAGCGTGTCCCGTGGATCATGCGGGTCGGCTGCGGTAGATCTCTTCTGTGCTTGATCGCCACGACTTGACCGACGCGGAGTGGGCACGGCTGGAGCCGTTGCTGCCCGACCGGACACCGCGAC
>NZ_JAHKRK010000592.1 GCF_019396355.1 Pseudonocardia nigra | reverse complement strand
CGATCAACACCGGCGCCGATGCGGTCGACCCCGCCGCGCTGGACGAGCAGATCCACCGCTACCGGTCGGCCGCCCAGATCGGCCTGCGCGACACCACGGCCCGCGACAACCCGCTGATGCGCAAGCAGCACGCGCTGGCCCGCCGGCTGCTCGACCGGCAAGACGACTACCTGCGCTTCATCACCGACTGGCGAATACCCCCTGACAACAACGGCTCCGAACGCGACATCCGCATGATCAAGCTCCGGCAGAAGGTGTCCGGCTGCCTGCGCACCCTCACCGGCGCCCGCCAGTTCTGCGCGATCCGCAGCTACCTATCCACCGCCGTCAAACACGGCCGACACTTCTTCGACGTCCTCGTCATGCTCACCGAGGGCCGACCCTGGCTGCCCGCAACCCACTGATCACCGCTCGATGCCCTGATGTGATGAAGGAGCGGGGCCTCCGCTCCTCGTGACTCCCGGCTCATGCTCGGGGTGCTCACACCATCGATTTGAGGAGGCCCCTGTGAGCGAATCGTACGAGGGTCGGCAGATCGTCGGG
>NZ_JAHKRK010000591.1 GCF_019396355.1 Pseudonocardia nigra | reverse complement strand
CGGTGATCTCTCAGCCCTCAAGCAAGATCGGCGCGCCAACGCCGGTCGGGAAGGTACGACCCGTGCTCAGCGTAGTCCCCGAGGAGCCCAACGGCCGCGATGACGCCACCCCCGGCGGCGGTGCGACGCCTGGGTCCGTGATCGATCAGATCGTGCGTGACGGTGCCCGGCGGATGCTGGCCGAGGCGTTGCAGGCCGAAGTTGATGCCTACATCGCCCAGTTCGCCGCCGAGCGCGACGAGGCCGGTCGCCGGCTGGTGGTGCGCAACGGTAGCCACCAGCCCCGTGCGGTGCTCACCAGCGCCGGGGCGGTGCAGGTGAGGGCGCCACGGGTCAACGACCGGCGCCTCGACCCCGACACCGGCGAGCGCATGCGGTTCTCCTCGGCGATCCTGCCGCCCTGGTGCCGCAAGACCCCGAAGATCAACGAGGTGTTGCCGCTGCTGTATCTGCACGGGCTGTCCTCGGGGGACTTCGGGCCCGCGCTCGGGCAGTTCCTCGGCAGCTCGGCCGGGCTGTCGGCGTCGGTGATCACGAAGATGACCGAG
>NZ_JAHKRK010000062.1 GCF_019396355.1 Pseudonocardia nigra | reverse complement strand
CGACTCGCGGGGAGTTCCGCGAGTCGCCCGGAAAGAACACGCCAGTCGCCCGATTTCTGCGGGCGAGTCGCCCGGATCGACACTCGGGTCGCCCGGTCTCCTCCGGGCGGGCCGGGTCGGTCAGACCTCGGCCAGCAGCTTCGCCTGCCGCGCGGCCAGCTCCGGGCGGCGCGGGTCGGCGGACGACAGCCGGGCCAGCAGCCGGTCGAGCACCTCGAGGTCACCGCGGCCGAGCGGGTGGGCCGCGAACGCCGCGAGCAGGTCCGCGTCGTCGGCATCGAGGACGGCCCGGCGGAGTCCGGCGTCCAGCTCGTCACGCAGCTCCCGGATCTCCGGGGCGTCCGACCGCGGCAGCAGCGGCCCGGCCGACGCGCGCAGCGCCTCCTCGGGCCGTCCGGCGCGCAGGGCCCGGCGGACGGCGTCGAAGTCGGCGTCGACCGTGGCGTCGAGCCGGTAGGGCCGGGTGCGCAGCACGTCGGCTCCGATGAGCCCGCGCAGCCGCAGCACCTCACCGCGCACCGTCGTGGGGTTGCCGTCGTCGCCGTAGAGCAGCAGCGCCAGCCGCTCGGCGGTGAGTCCCTCCGGGTGCAGGGCGAGCGCGGTGAGCAGCTCGGCGGGCCGGAGAGTCACCGGGATCCGCTTGCCGTTGAGCAGCACCAGCGGTGTGGCTTCGCCCATGAAGCGCAGCGAGAGGGCGCGGCGCGCGGGCGCCTTGGCCGCCGAGCGCGGGGTGCGCAGCAGGTAGCCCTCCGCGAGCGGCTCGACGAGCATCTCGCGGCCGTCGCCGAGACGGATCCGGTCGACGTCGGGCGACAGCGTGATGCGGTCGGGCCAGCCGCCGTACGGTTCGCCCGCGATGATCCGCCCGGTGGACGTGACCAGCGCGCCCGCCTTGCCGCGGAGACTCGCCAGGTGCGGCATGTTGCGCACCCGCAGCCGCTCGTCGGCGATGGCGAGGCGCACGCGCAGCTGGTTCTCGGCGAGTTGCGCGGTGGCCGTCACGAGCTGCTTCATCGCCGGGTGCACGGTGTGCAGCGGACCGCTGATGTCGATGGCGCCGAGGATCGCGCCGGTGTCCGGGTCGTGGACGGGCGCGGCGGCGCACGTCCAGGCGTGGTAGGTGCGGACGAGGTGCTCCGCCGAGTGGATCGTCACCGGCGCGTCGACGGCGAGCGTGGTGCCCATCGCGTTGGTGCCGATTGCGTCCTCGGTCCACCGGGTGCCCGGGATGAGGCCGACCTCGTCGGCCGGGTGCAGCAGTTTGGCGGCACCCTCCCGCCACAGGATCGTGCCGTCGGCGTCGGTGACGAGCATGACGTGCATCGCCTCGTCGGCAATGCTCACCAACGTGCTGCGCAGCAGCGGCAGCACCTCGTTGAGCGGGTGGGCGTCGCGCAGGTCGGGCAGCTCCGCGTCGCGGAAGACCACCGGCGGCGTCCGCTGCTCGGGGTCGACGTCCGCCGCGAGGCTCCGCTGCCACGACTCGGACACGAGCGATCGGGGCGGGGCCGGGGTGGCGTCGCCGGCGAACACGGCGTCGAACACCTGGTGCAGCAGACGGGCGTGCTCGACCGGGTCGTGTGCACCATGCGTCATTTTCTGCGCTCCGAGCGTCATCGCCCCAGGACGCGCACATCATCGCCCAGTGCTCCGGATGCAGCAACATCGGGCGATTGCGCGTGCAACGTCAAGGCAACGTGGCCGTTCCTAACCTCCCATCCATCATCGCCGAGCCCCAGGGAGGTTGGCCATGACCACGGACGCAGTGCTCGACGCCCGCACCGTCGTGCCGAACCCCGGGACGTCCACGCCGGTGGGCGTCGCCCGGCGCACCGCACGCCTGCTGATCGTGGACGGCGAGCCGATCGTCCGGTTCGGGCTGCGCCAGCTGTTCGCGGCCGACCCGGAAGTCGCGGTGATCGGCGAGGCGGCCGGCCCCCGGGACGCCCTCGTGATCGCCGACCGCTGCCCACCCGACATCGTCATCCTCGATGTCACCCTCGGCCGCGCCGACGCGGGCGTGGACCTGGCCCGGATCCTGCTCGAGCGCCACCGCGGCGTGCGCGTGCTGGTGCTGACGAGCTGCCGGGACCGCGAGGTGATGCTGCGCACCGTCCGCCTCGGCGTGCACGGCTACGTGCGCAAGGGCACCGACACGGGCGACATCGTCCGCGCGGTCCACAAGCTCCTGCGCGGTGAGAGCGTGTTCGACTCCGGGGGCAGCGGGGCGGTCGTCGTCGACGTGCTCCGCGGCGAGCAGGGGCAGCCCCGCGGGCTGGGCGGCGCGATGCTCACCGAGCGCGAGAACCAGGTGCTGCGGCTGCTCGCGGTCGGGATGTCCAACCGTGAGATCGGGCGCCGGCTGGTGATCAGCGAGGCCACCGTGAAGTTCCACGTGCGGAACCTGCGCGACAAGCTCGACGTGCGGCGCCGCACCGAGATCGTCTACACGGCGACGCGGCAGGGCATCGTCTGATCGAACGGCCGGGCAACTCAGGGGGACCCTGAGCCGAAATCCGGGTCGGTCCGGACTTTCGACCGATGTCGGCTGCTGCCGATCTCCCTACCCTGGACGCTGTGATCGAGGGATTGCGGCTGCTCCTGGAAGGCCCGATGGCGTCGCCGTAGCTGCTGCTGGTGATCGTCGGCCTGGCCGTCGTGGATGCGTTGCTCCCGGTCGTGCCGAGCGAGGCGCTGATCATCACGGCCGGTGTGGCCGCCGCAGCGGGGAGCCAGGACCTGCCTGCGGTGATCGCGGCCGCGGCGCTCGGCGCGTTCATCCGCGAGAGCGGGGCCTACGCGATCGGGCGCTGGTTCGGCCCGGCGGTACGGCGCAGGCTCATACCGGGAACGGCCCGCGCGGCCACCTTCGGGCACGTGGAACGCACACTCGCCGGCCGGGGCGGGCTGATCCTGCTCACGGCGCGGTACATCCCGGCGGGACGCACGGTCGCCGCGCTGGCCGCGGGCGCCACCCGGTTCTCGACGGCACAGTTCGCCGGCTACAGCGCGGTCGGCGCCACGATGTCGGCCGCCTACGTCGCGCTGCTGGGCTACCTCGGCGGCGCGGCGCTGGCGAACGATCCGCTGGCGGCCCTGCTGGTCAGCCTCGCGATCGGCAGCGGCATCACCGCGCTCGCCGGCCTGGTGCGGAGGCGGCCGGAGCCGGCGCGCGCCCGCCGAGCCGTCCCGGAGAAGCAGCCGGCGGTCGCGACAGCGTGAGGCGACCGTCGGCCTCGCACCGCAGGAAGGTGGCTTCCCGGTGGCCCTCCCGGCGGGCCGTCGTCAGCCGAAGAAGACCTGCGCCTCCGCGTACAGACCCGGGTCGACGACCTTGAGCTCCTTCGTCGCCTCCGACAGCGGCACGAGCGTGATGTCGGTGCCGCGCAGGGCCGTCATCTGTCCCCACTGGCCCTCGTGCACCGCGGCGACGGCGTGCAGCCCGAACCGGGTGGCGAGCCAGCGGTCCCGGGCGGTCGGGGTGCCACCGCGCTGGACGTGGCCGAGCACGGTGGTGCGGGCCTCCTTACCGGTGCGCCGCTCGATCTCCCGCGCCAGGTAGTCGCCGATGCCCCCGAGCCGGACGTGCCCGAACGCGTCCTTCTCGCCGCTCTGCAGCACCGCGTCACCGTCCTTGGGCTGCGCGCCCTCGGACACGACGATGATCGGTGCGTAGTCGAGCCGGAACCGCGATTCCACCCACGCGCAGACCTGCTCGACGTCGAAGGGCACCTCGGGGATGAGGATCACCGATGCGCCGCCCGCGAGCCCGGAGTGCAGCGCGATCCAGCCGGCGTGCCTGCCCATCACCTCGACGATCAGCGCGCGGTGGTGCGACTCGGCGGTGGTGTGCAGCCGGTCGATCGCCTCGGTCGCGATGTTGACGGCGGTGTCGAAGCCGAACGTGTAGTCGGTGCCCGCGAGGTCGTTGTCGATCGTCTTGGGGACCCCGACGACGTGTACGCCCATCTCGTGCAGCTGGGCGGCCACCCCGAGGGTGTCCTCGCCGCCGATGGCGATCAGTGCGTCGACGCCGAGGTCCTGCAGGTTGCGCCGGATCTGCTCGACGCCGCCCTCGACCGCGAACGGGTTGGTGCGCGACGAACCGAGGATCGTGCCGCCACGGGGGAGCAGCCCCCGGACCGCGGGGATGTCGAGGGGCTTCGTGAGCGCCTCGAGGGGCCCCCGCCACCCGTCGCGGAAACCGAGGAACGAGTAGCCGTACTCGGGGACCCCCTTGCGGACGATCGCCCGCAGAACCGCGTTCAGGCCGGGACAGTCCCCGCCCCCCGTGAGCACACCGACGCGCATGAACCGCCACCCTCTCCACCGATGCAGAAGACGCGGGCAACGCTAGCGACCGACGGCACTCACCGCGACGCGGCGGCCTCGTCGGCCCGTGACAGTTCGTCGAACGGCGTGACGACACCGTCGCGGGTGGTCTGGACGAGCTCGTGCCGGTGCCGCACGAACTGGATGATCGCCAGCAGCACGTACAGCCCGGACATCACGATGATGACCATCCGGTCGGCCTCCGGCGAGAGCGTGATGCTGGAGACGAACTGCACGGCGAACAGTACGAACAGGAGGATGGCGCCGCCGGCGCTGATGCCGAGGGTGATCAGGATGCTCACCGCGAACAGCGACTGCGCCGCCGTGAGCATCAGCTCGAAGCGCTGCTGGGCGTCCAGGGGGAGCCCGGTGAACGAGCCGGAGGCGATCGCGAAGACGATCGGGATCGTGCCCACCAGCAGCGTCCACTGGTTGACCTTGCTCGACAGGAGGGTGCCGAGCGAGTCGCTCGCCTTGAGCCGCGCGGCGTAGAGGCAGGCCACGATCAGCTCGGGTGACTCACTGGCCAGCGGGGCCACCCACTGCACGAGGAGGAACTGGTCGACGCCCAGCGCGGCGCCGGTCGCCACCAGGCCCTCGGCGAAGTGCTCGGCGGTGGCCAGGATGACGAGGGCCGCCACGACGAACATCGCCAGGTAGGTGCCTCGCCGCTGCCGGCGGTCGAGCCCGCCGACCCAGGCCGCGGTGCCGATCAAGTCGGGCTCGTGCGCCGGCGCCTTGGACAGCCGGACCGCATAGATCACGAAGATCGTCACGAGGACGGCGGCGTCGAGCAGCGTGAGTGACGAGCGCAGCGGCAGGTGCAGCGAGTACAGCGTCGCGAAGCCGAGGAACACGATCTCCGCGGACATGCTGCGCGGCATCGTCACCCGACCGGCGTGGGTCGACGCGGTGTCGTGCCCACCGTTGCGCCTCGCGCGCAGCACCGCGAGCGAGGCCACCAGCACGACCAGCGGCCAGCCGATGCCGACCAGCACCCGGTTCGCGCCGGTCATGTTGGCCAGCGCGAGCCCGCAGGGATTGGCGCCGTCGGGCAGCGGGACGCACTCCCCGTACTGGCCGTAGATCTGCCCGGCCTGGAAGCTGAACACGAAGTCGACGGCGTACTCGGGCAGCACCGCCAGCAGGGCGAGCACGGCGAGCGCGAGCCCGGCGCTGACGTCCACCTGCGCCGCCTCGGCGGCCCACGAGAGCACGAACGCGGCGCCGATGATCGCGATACCGTACACGAGCGCGGCCAGCGGGGGCGGCAGCTCGGGGTGCGGCAGGCCGAGATAGGTCGCGCCGCCCAGGTACAACCCGGGCAGCGCCACGAGCACGGCGATCGGCAGGGATATGGGCAGCCGGGACGTGTTCTCGGGCACCTCGCGGGGTTCCCCGGCCGGCACGGCGGAAACCGGGACCGCCGATCGACCGTCCGACCGGAGGAGGTCGGCCGAGGGGGTGAGGCCGGCGCGTCCGAGGTTCCTCGCTCCGTCCCGGGGGCGAGGCCGCGGTCCGGTCTCCGGTCCGATGTGCCGCGAGCATCCGTGCGCGACCGTCGTTCCGTGATCGAAGCGTCCCGGTCGACCAGACTCCTCGCCGTACTCGCCGCCACCGTGGCGGTCACCGCCTGCGCCACGGGCGACGGCCCGCCCGTGGCCGCCGCGCCGGCACCGCTCGCCTGGGGTGCGTGCCCCGACGGCGGCGCGGAGATCGGGATGGAATGCGCATCGCTCGACGTCCCGGTCGATCCGGACCGCCCCGAGGGGCGGCGGATCACGCTGGCGCTCGGAAGGTTGCCCGCCAGTGGTCCCGAACCAGCCGAGGGCTCCCTGCTGATCAATTTCGGTGGTCCGGGCGCCCCGGGCATCGCGCTGCTCCGGGAACGGGCGCACGCGGCGTTCGCGCAGCTGCGGGAGCGGATGGACATCGTGACGTGGGACCCCCGCGGCTACGGCGCGATCGTCGGAGGCCGCAGCACCGCCTTGCACTGCGACTGGACGTCCATGGTCCGGCCGCGCACGCCCGCGTTCCCGGCCGACCAGGCCGCGTTCGACGCGCTGGCCGCCGAGAACCGGGAGATCGCGACCGCGTGCCGTGACACCGACCCGGAGCTGTTCGACCACATGGACTCGGCGGGCAACGCCGCCGACATGGAGGCGATCCGGCAGGCGCTCGGCGAGCCGCGGCTCGACTACTACGGGGCGTCCTACGGCGGGGTGTTCGGACAGGCCTACGCGCGGCTGTTCCCGGACACCGTCGGGACGATGATGTTCGACGGGACGGGGGACCACGCCACCGCGGACTGGGACCGGACGTTGGAGGCGATCGCCCGCAGCAGCGACGTGCAGTTCCAGCGGTTCCTCGACGGGTGCGCCGCAGACCCCGGCTGTGCACTGCACGGCAGCGACGCGGGAGCGCGGTGGCGGCAGCTCGTCGCCGCGGCCGACCGCGAGCCCGTCCCGGCGCTTCGCGCCGCCGGTGTGCGGTACACGGGCACCGAACTGCAGTCGCTCGCGATGCTCCAGATCCGGCGCGGGCCCGAGGGCTGGGCCGGGCTCGCGGCCGCCGTCGTCGCCGCCGAGCAGGGCGACGCGTCGGGATTCGCGCCACCTGGCCGCAGCCCGTACCCGATGGTGGGCACTCCGGGCGTGACCGAATGCCTCGAGTACCCGCGGTACCGCAACGGCGCGCACGTGGCCGCGACGGTGCAACGGATCCGGTCGGTCGCCCCGAACACCGGGGTCGGCCACCCACTCGTCGCGCACGGGCTCACGTGCGTCGGCTGGCCGGCGCCCGTGACGAACCCGCCCGCCCCGCTGCCCGACGGGGTGCCGCCGCTGCTGGGCGCCGGTACGTGGGGCGACTTCGACGGGACCGCGCGCGTGCTCGCGCAGGTGCCCGGGAGCGTGACGATCTTCCACGACGGGCCCGGGCACGTGCTCTACACCAGCGGGAACGCCTGCGTCGTCGAGCATGCGAACCGGTACTTCCTGGAGGGGATGCTGCCGCCGCCCGGCACGACCTGCTGAGGACCCCTACCTGCCGACCACGTGGTCCACCAGCCCGTAGGCGCGCGCCTCCTCCGCGGTGAACCAGCGGTCCCGGTCGGAGTCGGCGGTGATCGTCTCGACCGGCTGCCCGGTGTGGCGCGCCGTGACTTCTGCGATCTCCCGCTTCATCTGCGCGTACGCGCCCGCCCGGATCGCGATGTCGGTGGCGTTGCCGCTCATCCCGGCCGACGGCTGGTGCATGAGGATCCGGGTGTGCGGCAGCGCGTGCCGCTTGCCCGGGGCGCCCGCCGACAGCAGGAACTGGCCCATCGACGCGGTGAAGCCGATCGCCCACGTCGCGACGTCCGGGCGGACCAGCTGCATCGTGTCGTAGATGGCCATCCCCGCCGTGACCGAGCCGCCGGGCGAGTTGATGTAGAGGGTGATGTCGCGGTCCGGGTCCTGCGCGGCCAGCAGCAGGAGCTGCGCGCTGATCCGGTTAGCGATCTCGTCGTCGACCTCGCGGCCGAGGAAGACGATCCGCTCGCCGAGCAGCCGGTCGATCACCGGGTCGATCCCGCCGGGCGGCTCGGCGTACAGCACCGGGCCGTTCGGCGCGGGCGGAAGGGGTTGCGGAGCCCGTGGCTCGTGCCGGCGTGGTGGCGCCGGCACGGGGTGCGGCGGCTCGGGCGCCGGAAACGGGCGCTGCGGGGGCGTCGGCTGGGGGAACGGCATGGTGGGTCCTTCCGTCGTCGAGTGGACGGCCGACGCTAGGTCCGGCAGGCGGTCCCGTGACCGTGTGTTCGCTGCCGGCGGTGCTGTTCGCCGTGGGCGATCAGCGTGTCGCGGGGGCGCGGCGTCGCCGGCGCCGAGAGGCGGGTGCGGGACGCCACGCCGCAGTTGCCGCAGGCAGGTGTTCGAGGCCGAGTTGAAGGAGCGCGCGCCCCCCGGGGGCACGAGGTGATCCCGATGGAGTGACGAAGAACCTCTCCGTGATGAGTACTCGTTCATCTTTCCGCCATCTGCAGGCTATTGGGACCTCGATTGGGTTACCTACGGTCAGCGCATCCCCGACTGCCCACCCAGGAGGATGACCGTGGCCCAGTCCTGTCCGGACGACGCCAGTGCCCGGCCGACCGACCAACCCGGCCGCGTTCCGCTCCCACTGCTCACCGCAGACATCACGCCCGGCAGGCAGGGACTCACCTGCCGCTACCGCTGTGGCAACGCCTGCGCCCACGAGGCGCCGAACCTGTCGGACAACGAGTACTTCGGTGACGTGCTCGCCCGTTCGCTCAGCCGCCGCGGAGTGCTGCGCGCCGGTGCGGTGCTCACCGTCGCCGCCGGCGCGGGCACCGCCCTGGCCGGCACCGCCGCTGCGTCCACCACCAGCAGCAGTGTCCCGGCCGCGGCGGGCGTTCGCCTTCCGCGTGGGCTGGACTACGAGCCGGTGCCGGTGAACACGGCCGACGCGGTCGTCGTGCCGCCCGGGTACGAGAGCAACGTCGTGATCCGCTGGGGTGACCCCGTCGTGCCCGGTGCGCCCGAGTTCGACTTCGAGAACCAGACGGCGGAGGCGCAGGCTGGCCAGTTCGGCTACAACAACGACTTCTGTGGCCTCGTCCCGCTGCGCGACGGATCCGGGTCACGTGGCGGCGAGCGCTACCTCATGTTCAACAACCACGAGTACACGATCGAGCCGCTGATGTTCCGCGGCTACGACGAGGAGAACCCGACCGACGAGCAAATCCGTATCGGCGTCGAGGCGCACGGGCTCTCGGTCCTCGTCGTCGAGCGCGACCGCAACAGCGGACGGATGACAGCGGTACTCAACGAGAAGTACAACCGCCGCTACACGGGCACCGCCGAATTCGTGCTCGACGGACCGGCGGCTGGGTCGGACCTGCTGAAGACGTCGGCCGACAGCTCGGGCACGGTGGTTCTCGGCACCCTCAACAACTGCGCGGGCGGGGTCACCCCGTGGGGCACCTTCCTCTCGGGGGAGGAGAACTTCAACCAGTACTTCGCCAACGCAGCCGCGGTCACCGACGCGACCGCGGCGGAGCGGGTGCAGCGCTACGGCATCACCGAGGAGGCCTCCGGCCGCAAGTGGGAGCGGCTCGACCCGCGCTTCGACCTCGCGCAGGAGCCCAACGAGCCCAACCGCTTCGGATGGATCGTCGAGGTCGACCCGTACGACCCGAAGGCCCCGCCGATGAAGCACACCGCGCTCGGCCGGTTCAAGCACGAGGGCGCCACCATCCAGCTCGCGCACGACGGCCGCGCGGTGGCGTACATGGGCGACGACGAGCGCTTCGACTACGTCTACAAGTTCGTCTCCGACGAGAAGATGATGCGTGGCGAGAGCCGCCGGGCCCGCGAGCACAACCGCACGCTGCTCACCAAGGGCACGCTCTACGTCGCGAAGTTCACCGGCGACAGCCCGGCGGCGGAGATCGACGGCACCGGGACGCTCCCGGCGGACGGCGCGTTCGACGGCAGCGGGGAGTGGATCCCGCTGGCCCGGGGCGACGAGTCGTTCGTCGAGGGCATGACGGCCGCCGAGGTCTACGTCTTCACGCGGCTCGCGGGCGACAAGGTGGGCGCCACCAAGATGGACCGGCCGGAGGACGTCGAGCCCAACCCGAAGACCGGCCACGTTTACCTCGCGCTGACCAACAACACCGACCGCGGCAAGGCCGACGCCGACCGCACCGCGCCTGCCGACGAGGCGAACCCGCGCGTCGAGAACAAGCACGGGCACGTCATCGAGCTGATCGAGACGAAGGGCGATCACACGGGCACCACGTTCGGCTGGTCGATCCTGCTGGTGTGCGGCGACCCGGACGACCCGAGCACCTACTTCGGCGGGTACGACAAGAGCCAGGTCAGCCCGATCACCTCGCCGGACAACGTGGCGTTCGACAGTCACGGCAACCTGTGGGTCGCCACCGACTCCGGGCAGGCGCTGGGCATCAACGACGGCCTCTACGGCGTCTCGCTCGACGGGCCGACCCGGGGGCGGACCACGCTGTTCGCCAGCGTGCCCGTCGGCGCGGAGTGCTGCGGCCCGGTGGTCACCGACGAGTTCGTGCTGATCTCTCCGCAGCACCCCGGGGACCTCGACGACGCGAGCCCCGAGTCCCCCGCGTCGAACTGGCCGGACGGGCCGGGCACGCAGCCGCGGCCGTCGGTGGTGAACATCTGGAAGGTGGGCAAGAACGGCCGCCCCGGGCGGATCGGCCAGTAGATACCGCGCGAGCGATTGCAGCAAAGCCACGTTCACGCCATCTGGTTGCGTGAAAGTGGCTTTGCTGCAATGTCGGCCGGTGGCCTCAGCCCTCGCCGACCTCCTCACGCAGCTCGTTCATCCGTGCGAGCTGCTCGAGCTGGACATCGTGGATCTGTTCCTGCAGCTTCTCCGCCAGGCCGCCGGCGGTGCCCGCAAGAGCGACATCGCTCATCATGATCGCGGACACGTGGTGACCGGAAAACACGTCGAGCCATGCCCGGTCGAACTCCGGCCCGGACAGCTCCCGCAGCTTCTCCATCTGCTGCTCGTTGAACCGCCGGATCGGCTTCTCGGGCGGCATCGGCTCCAGGCCACCGGCGCGGGCGACCTTCTCCAACTTCGGCAGCTCACGCTGCTGGTCGTGCCGTGACTCCGCGGCCAGATCGCGCACCCCGTCGTTCTCGGACTTCTCGAGTGCCAGCTCGGTGAGCTCGATGCCGGTCCGATGGTGCGGGATCATCATCGCCGCCCACCGCGCGTCGGTCGCCGAGGGGTGCTCGCCGCCCTTGCGGTCGTCCCCCTCGTCGTGGGCAAGCGCCTGCGATCCCCCCACCAGGGCGAGGGCAAGGGCCAGAACGGCCACCGCCGAGGTGCGCCGGGGCCTCCCGGTGATCCGCCATGGCAGGCCGCCGTGTCGTCCGATCATGTCGACTCCTCGATGGCGCCGAGGACCGGGCAGGTCGAGGGAGCGACGCCATCAGGCGCCGGGAGTACCCGATCGGGTGACGCGTGAACGACCGGATCAGGAGCTGGGCTACTCGCAGCGTTCGGCGCGGGGAATGTCGTCCGGCGCGCTGCGCCCGAACGAGATGTGCACGTGGTCGAAGTGGTTCTCCGTGTCGTTGCCGCGGTCCTCCATGCGCTCCCAGCCGTCGCCGTAGTTCACCCGCTGCTCCCAGATCACGTAGGTGATGCCCAGCTCCTCCTGGTTGGCGAGGGCGCACTCGGCGATCCGGTCGCCGCGCTCGCCGCGGACCATGAGGTCGAGCGCGTGGCCGCTCGGATGGTCGGAGTCGCGGTTGCGCTGCGCGACCCCGATCAGCGGCGGGTGCCCGTAGAGGCAGCTGAGGAAACGGGCGGCATCGCGCACCCACGGCTTGACGCGCCCCAGGTCACCGAGGTCGGCGGCACAGCGCGCGGCGGCCTCCCTGGCGAGGCGCTCCTCCTCCGCCTTGCGGGCGATCTCGGCGAGGCCCGCCGCCTTGAGCAGTTCCGCGACGTCCACCTCCGGCGGCTCGGGCTCGCGCACGCCCGCGACGGGCGCAACGCTCGCGATCATCCGCACCCCGCTGACGGAGGCTCCATCGGCGGTCAGCCGGAGCACGGGCGCCTCCTCGGCGACGGCTCCCGTCGCCGGGCCGGTCGCGACCGCGACCGTCGGCACGACGACGGCGAGCGCACCGCCCGCTGCCGCGGCCGCCGTCATGCCGTTGCGCACGGCAGTGTGGGTGGCGGCGCGGTGCCGCGCAGGCTGCGGGACGGGCTGCGCACCGGCGAGCGCGCCCGCGCGGACGACGGGCTGCGGGTGCGCGTTCCGGCCGCCGGGGGAGCGGTGCCGAGACACGACCTGCCTTCCGGACCGTGCGACCCGCGCGGACGTCCGGCTCGGGGTGGCCGGCGGATCGGGGAATCCGTGTCCGCTGGGGAGCCGGGTCGCTCCGTGATCCGGGGCCGAACATAGCGGAACGGTCACGGAACGATGACCGCACGTCACCCTGGGTGAGATGGGTGGGCGCTTTACTGCGCTGAGCGGCGCAGCGGGAGTTGGGCCCAACGGCGTAGCGAGGGGCGGGTCAGCAGCCGCGCAGCGCACCGCTCCCGCCGCCGGAGCCGAAGGAGATGTGCACGTGGTCGAAGTGGTTGGCCGTGGCACCGCCGCGGTCCTCCATCGCCTCCCACCCACCGCCGTGGTTGATCTGCTGCTCCCAGATCACGTAGGTGATCCCGAGCGCCTCCTTGTTGCGCAGCGCGCAGGCGGCGAGCGCATCCCCGGTGGCGCGGTCGACCATGAAGTCCAGCGCCTTGCCCGACGGGTGGTCGGAGGTGCCCGCGCGACCGGCGACGCCGTGCATCGCCGGTTCGCCGAACCGGCAGTCGAGGTACTCGGCGGCGTCCCGGACGTGGGGCTTCACGGCGCCGAGGCCGGAGGTGTCGAGCCCACAGTCGCCACCGCCGGTGGCGGCGGCGGCCGTCGCGGCCTGCGCCTCGGCGCGCTCGCGCTCAGCGGCGGCCCGTTCCCGGGCCGCCCGCTCCTCGGCCTCCGCCCGTTCCCGCGCCGCGCGCTCCTCGGCGGCGGCGCGTTCGGCGGCGAGCCGCGCGATCTCCTCCTCGGCGAGCTGCACGGCCTTGACGAGCTCGGACGCGTCGACGACGTCCGGGTTCGGCAGCACCGGTTCGACGGCGGGCAGCAGCACCGCGCCGGCCTCGGTCGGCGCCTGCTGCGCCGCCGGCACGACCGCCGGCACGACCGTGGGTGCTTCCGTCGGGGCCGCGGCTCCGACGAGGGAGAACGCGCCGCCGGTGACGGCGATGACAGCGGTGCCCCGCCGCAGCGGGGTCCGGGCGGGCCGGCGCGCGCCCTCGCCCTCCACCGGGCGGCCGGGGGCCACCGGTGGCGGGGTCTGGTGTGCGCGTCGGCCCCGGGGGGAGCGATGCCGAGCCACGACCTGCCTTCCGGATCGACGGCCCGTTTGGACCTCCGGTCGGGGGAACCGGCGGGTGGGGAGTCCCGTGTCCTGTTCGTGACCGTGCCGTCATGAATCCGAGAGGCAACGTAAGCAACCGGGGCGGGATCCGCCCGCCCGTGGACCCCTCGGATCGGCCGAAAGCACGTCCTGGAGCGACGAGCGGCAGCGCATCGTCGCTGATCAGGGGCGGAACGCGCACATCTCGTTACCCTCCGGGTCGGCCAGGACGTCCCAGCCGACGTCCCCGCCGCTCGGCCGGAGCAGGCGGGCGCCGTGGTCGAGGACGCGCTCGATGTCGGGCACGACGACGTCGATGTGCACGCGGTTCTTGCCGACCTTCGGGTCCTCGCTCGGGTTCACGCACAGCCACTCGAACGGTGCGCCGGGGATGTCGCCGACCACCCAGAAGCCGTTCCCGTCGTCGACGAGCCTGCCGCCGAGCAGCGTCGCCCACCAGGCCGCCGTGGCGTGGGCGTCCCGTGCGTCGAGCACGAGCTCGTAGAGCCGCTGCGGGGGCGGCTCCTCGCGCACGAACGCGCAGAACTCCCCGCCCTCGGGGTCGGCCATCACCGTCCACGGCAGCGTGTCGTCCAGCACCGTCGCCCCGAGCTCCACGAGCTCGGCGACCGAACCGGTGTGGACGTCGAGGTGCAGGCGGTTCTTGACGACCTTCGGTTCGGGTACGGCGTTGACCCAGACCGTGTGCTGCGGGGTGGGCCCGGGCAGCCGGACGACGGACTCGCGGTGAGGCGCGCAGCCGAGCCCGAGCGCGGCCGACCAGAAGCGGGCGGAGCGCTCGGCGTCGACGGCGTCGACGCACAGGTCCTTGTAGGTGGCGAGCATGCGGCGAACCTACGACGCCCGCGACGCCCCCGGCGACACCCCGGCCACGCGCTTGAACGCCCGGCTGAACGCCGCCTCGGACCGGTACCCGAGCCGGCTCGCCACCTGCGCGACGCTCGCGCCCTCCTCGGCGAGCCAGGCGCGCGCGACCTGCATCCGCCACCGGGTGACGTAGTGCATCGCCGGTTCGCCGACGAGCTCGGTGAACCGCGCCGCGAACGCCGACCGCGACATGGCGAGCTCCGCCGCGAGCGACGCGACCGTCCACGGCCGCGCCGGGTCGCGGTGGATCAGCGAGATGGCGCGCCCGATCTGCCGGTCGCGCAGGGCTCCGAGCCAGCCGCGCCGCGCCGCCGGGTCGTGCTCGATCCACGTGCGCAACGCCTGGATGACGAGCACGTCGGACAGTCGCGTGAGCACCGCCTCGCCACCGGCGCGCACCTCCGCGGCCTCGGCGGCCATCAGTCGCAGCGTGCTCTGCGTCCACTCGTCCGGGGCCGATCCCGTCGGCTCGACGTGGACCACGTCCGGCAGCAGCGGGACGATGTGGTGCGCGGCCGGATGGTCGAGCCGCACGGCACCGCAGACCAGCGTGCTGGCTGCACCTCCGCCGCCGTGCCGCAGCAGCGCGTAGTGGTTGCTGTACTCGTGCTGCAGGTCCAGCACGTTCGGAGCCGGCACGTCCGGCTCGCTGCGCAGTGTGTGCCCCCGGCCGTGCGGCACCAGCGCCAGATCGCCCGGCTGCAGCGTGCGCGGTGCCGATCCGGCGACCTCCAGGCTGCTGCGGCCCGCCGTGACGACGTGGAACCACAGACAGCCGGGCATGGCGGGCAGTGTGAGGCCCCACGGCGCCGTCAGCTCGGATCGGCAGTAGAACGCTCCGGTCACGCGCAGGAAGTGCAACGCGTCGCCCAGCGGATCCTGCGAGTTCCACATCTCGTCGACCTGCACGCCGCCCAGTGTGTGCCGCCGGGCACCGGTCGTCCAAGGATCTGGACGAACGAGCAAGGGACAGCGACGAACGGGGATGGTGGGTCCGGCGTCCCGCCGGAAGTCTGGACGTCGGGCAACCCGACGAGGAGGACGAGATGATCACGGTGATGGGTGCGACCGGACACGTGGGCGGACGGGTCGTGCGGCGGCTGCTGGCCGCGGGCGAGCAGGTCACGGCGCTGGGACGAGCGCAGGCTTGCCGACCTCGGGGCGGCCGGGGCGGCGACGATGGCGGGCGACGCGAGCGACCCGGCGTTCCTCACCCGGGCCTTCCGCGGCGCGCACGCGGTGCACACGCTCCTGCCCTACGACCCGGCGTCACCGGACTACCACGGCGACCAGGACCGGCTGGGCGAGTCGATCGTGGCGGCCGTCCGCGCCGCCGGGGTGCGGCACGTGGTGGCGCTCTCGAGCGTCGGGGCGGACGTCCCGGCCGGCACGGGGTTCCTGACCAGCCTGTTCCGCCAGGAGCAGCGCCTGCGCGCGCTCGCGGACGTCCACGTGCTCGCGCTGCGACCGGGCTACTTCTTCGAGAGCGTCGCCGCGGCGGCGGACGTCGTGCGCGAGCACGGGGTGAACGTGGACGCGATCGCGGGTGACGTGCCGATCCCGATGGTCGCGACGCGCGACGTCGGCGACGCGGCCGCCCGCGCCCTCGTCGCCCGGGACTGGAGCGGGTTCGCGGTGCGCGAGCTGCTCGGTCCACGCGACCTGACCTACGCCGAGGCCACCCGCATCCTCGGCGACGCGCTGGGGCGGCCCGACCTCGGGTACGTGCAGCTGCCCGGCGAGGAGATGGCCGCGATCCTGGTGCAGGCCGGGTTCGCCCCACAGGTCGCCGCGCTGCACGTCGAGTTCGCCGGTGCGCTGGGCGATGGCACGATCCGCGCGCAGGAGCGGTCGGTGGCCGGCACCCGGTCGACCACGACGCCGACCGGCTTCGAGGACGTCGTGGGGGAGCTGATGGGGGTGGCAGCGCCATGATCGAGACCTGGTTCCGGTGGTCACCGTGGTGGCCGTCGTCGGGTGCGGCCTGATGGCGGGGCTGTTCTTCGCCTTCTCGGTGGCCGTCATGCCGGCGCTGCGACGGCTGCCGCCCGCCGAGGGGGCCTCGGCGATGCAGGGGATCAACCGGACGATCCTCAACCCCGTCTTCGGCGTCGCATTCGGGGGCGCGACCGTCGCGTGCGTCCTGCTGCCCGTGCTCGTCCTGGTGGGGACCGCGGGCGGCGGGGCGTGGCGGGTGACGGGTGCGCTGCTGTACCTCGTCGGCACGTTCCTCGTGACGGTCGTTGGGAACGTGCCGATGAACAACCGGCTCGACGCGGCCGGACCCGACGGGGACCGGGTGTGGCCGGACTACCTGCGCCGCTGGACGGCCTGGAACCACGTCCGGACGGTGACGTCGACGGCTGCGACGGCAGTGCTCGCGCTCGCGCTGTAGCGGCTGCCGATCGACAGATCCACCGGTATGTCGATCGGCAGGTCGCACTCGTGCCCGGCGACAGACGCGACCGGCGGCCTGCCGCTCCTAGCGTCGAACCATGTCCCTCCCCGTCCCTCCACGTCCCTGCCGTCCCCGACATCTCCGCGCACTGGTACCTGCAGGTCACCGACGCCGTCGCAGGCAGCGCGGTACCTCGGCCGCGTCGGGGGTACGCCATCGGCATGAGCGTGTTGCAGCGTCTGGTCGGCCGGGCCCGGAGCGCGCCGCGGGGCACCGTCCGCGTGGTCGACCCGAACTCCCTCAACTGGCTCTACATCACCTACAACACCGTCGAGGAAGCGGTGCGGGTCACCAAGCGGGGCAAGATCCGTCCCGCCGCCATGAGTCGGTACCGGTGGCGCGACCCGCGCACGCTCGAGATCACGCTGCGGCGCGGGGAGCGGTTCGCCGACGGGAGCCCGCTCGATGCCGGGTCGCTGCGCCGCGCGTTCGACGAGCAGGTCCGCTGGGTCTCGCCGCACCCTCCCGGCACGCACTTCAACATCGACCGGCGCACGGGCGCGGAGGTCGTCGACGACCGCACGGTCCGGCTGCACCTGCCGGCCGTCGACGGGCTGGCGTTGGGGAAGCTGCGGGCCACGCACGTGATGACCGAGCGGTTCTGGCGCGATCTCGGGTTCGGCTACGCGCGGGACCAGTCCGGCGAAGGCCACTGGTGAATCATCGACGCACCGGGCCCGTGGGGCTCCGGACCGTTCATCCTCGTCGAGGGCCGCTCGCTCGTGCACACCGAAGAGGTGATCAGCGACGGTGAGGACCGCACGTGGCTGCAGACCCAGGACCGGTCGCCGGTCGTGCGGCTGCGGTCCAACGAGCACTACTGGGACCGGGTGCGTGGCCCGCACCTGGAGGAGGTCGAGTTCCGCAACACGCTGAGCCGGGAGGAGGCGCTCGACCTCGTCTGCGACACCGTGGGTGAGGTCGACATCGTGACCGAGGTGCCCGCCGGCGCGGCGGAACGGGTGCGCCGGTCGCGGCACGCGCGGCTGGTGTCGGTGGCGGCCGTGCGCGCGCTGGCCGGCGTGATCGACCGCGAGGCCGAGGGCCTGCCGCTGCACGACGTGCGGGCTCGGCGGGCGCTGAACCTCGCCGTGGACCGGGACGCCCTGGTCCGCGACCTGTTCCGCGGCCACACCCGGCCGCTCGCCGGCCTCACCCCACCCACGGTGCTGACCGCGTTGCACCGCGCCCCGGACCGGCTGCGCGCGCACCCGCACGACCCGGCCGAGGCCGCCCGCCTCTGGCGCGCCGCCGGAGGGGCTGCCCGACCGCTGCGCCTGGCGGCGATGGAGGCGTGGGAGGCGGTCGCGCACACCGTGGCCGCGCAGCTGCACACGGCCATCGACCTGCCGGTCGAGGTCACGGTCCTGCGTGGGGACCGGCAGCGGGAGGCGCGGCGCGGGCTCGCGGCGAAGGAACCGCGGGACTGGGACGTGCTGCTGGTCGACCAGGGCTCGCAGACGGTTGACGTGCCGCCACTGGAGCTGCACCGGGCGTTCGTGGGGCGGTCGGGGGAGTTCCGGGCCGGGCCGGTGGACGCGCGGTTCGAGCGGCTCTTCGCCGATCTCGGGGCACGGACGTCGCAGGTCGGGCAGGTGCTGGCCGCCAACCGGATCGACCGGTACGTGACGCGGCAGTCGCTCGCGCTGTTCCTCGTCGCTCCCCGGGTGCTGTACGCGGTGAACCGGCACGTCCGCTTCGTGCCCTACGCCACGACGTTCGAGCTCGCCGACACGTCCGTGGCCGCGGGGCACTGGTCCCTGCGCTGAGCGGAGCTTGCGAAGCGATCATGGACAGCGGGTAGCGTCCGGGAGCGTGTCGGACCGCGAGCTCGTCGTGCTGGGCACCGCCAGCCAGGCGCCCACCCGGCACCGCAACCACAACGGCTACCTCCTCCGCTGGGACGGGCACGGCCTGCTGTTCGACCCCGGCGAGGGCACGCAGCGGCAGATGCTGCTCGCGGGCGTGGCCAGCAGCGCTGTCACGCGGATCTGCCTCAGCCACTTCCACGGTGACCACTGCCTCGGCGTGCCGGGGGTGGTGCAGCGGCTGTCGCTGGACCGCGTCGCGCACCCGGTGCACGCCCACTACCCGGCGTCGGGGCGGCACTTCTTCGCGCGGCTGCGGCACGCCACGGCCTTCCGCGAGGTCGCGGACCTGCGTGAGGAGCCCATCGAGCGCGACGGGGTGGTCGCCACGGACGGGACGGGAACGCTCGAGGCGCACCGGCTCGACCACCCCGTCGCGTCCTTCGGCTACCGGCTGGTCGAACCGGACGGGCGGCGGATGCTGCCCGAACGGCTCGCGCAGTTCGGCATCGCGGGACCCGAGGTCGGAAGGCTGCAGCGGGACGGGAGCCTGTCGGTCGGCGGCCGCACGGTCCGGCTGGAGGAGGTCAGCGCCCCGCGTCCCGGTCAGCGGTTCGCGTTCGTCATGGACACCCGCCTGTGCGACGGGGCGTACGCACTGGCCGATGGCGCCGACCTGCTGCTGATCGAGTCGACGTTCCTCGGCGAGGACGCGCGCCTGGCCCACGAGTACGGCCACCTCACCGCCGCGCAGGCGGCGTCGGTGGCGGCGGAGTGCGGCGTGCGGCGGCTCGTGCTCACCCACTTCTCCCAGCGCTACCCCGAGCCGGACCGCTTCGCGGCGGAGGCAGCGGAGGTGTTCGGCGGCGACATCGTCGTCGCCGCCGACCTGATGCGCGTCCCGGTGCCGCCGCGGGCGCAGGTGCGGGCGTCGAGCCGTCGGGCCGATGCCGGGCGAGACGCGTAGCCTGGGCGCGATGCGTACGGCGGGCAGTGTGGCCGACGTGCGGGGCTACGGCCCGCACGACCACCTGTGCCTTGCCTACGACGATGCCGCGGAGTTCCGCGACAGCGCGCTGCGGTTCCTCGCCGACGGGCTCGCCCGCGGCCAGCGGGTGCAGTACGTCGCCGGTCGCGCGTCCGCCGACCTCGCGGCCGAGATCGACGGGCTCGCCGCCGGCCGCCCCGGGGCGGTGCACGTCCGGTCGCTGCTCAACACCTACCGCACCGACGCCGTCGTCGAGCCCGCCGTGCAGGTGCAGGCGTACGCCGCCCTCACCGAGGAGGCGCTCGCCGACGGCTTCACCGGGCTGCGCGTCGCAGCGGACGCCACGCCGCTCGTGCGCGATCCCGACCGGCTCGACGCGTTCGCCCGCTACGAACACCTCGTGGACCGGTACATGGTGACGGCGCCGTTCTCCGCGATGTGCGCCTACGACCGGACCGCGCTGGGGCCGGAGGTGGTCGCGCAGGTGGCGTGCATGCACCCCAGCGCCGGCGCGGGCGTCACACCGTTTCGGCTGTACGCCTCGGGCCACGCCGCTGCCGCCCTGGACGGCGAGCTCGACATCCACACCCGGGACCGGTTCGCGAGCGCGCTCGAGCGCGCCGCGCTCGCCCCGTCGGGCGGCGAGCTCGTGCTCGACGCGACCGGACTGACCTTCGTCGACCACCGTACCGTTCTCGCGCTCGCCGAGCTCGCCCGGCGGCTCGGGGCGACGGTGGTGCTGCGCACCGCGTTGGGTACCGTGCGCAGGCTGGTCACTCTGCTCGATGTCGAGGGCGTACGTGTGGAGCAGCCGGAATGAGATCGGGTGCAGCGGCGGGAACCGAGGGGTACTTCCACGAGACCGCCTTCTACGGCTCCGACGAGGAGCTGCTCGCCATCGTCGTGCCCTTCCTCCGGGACGGGGTGGCGGCCGGGGAACCCACGCTGGTGACGTTCGCCGAGCGGAACGCCGCGCTCGTGCGGTCGGCGCTGGGCGACACCACGGGCGTGGAGTTCGTGACCGGAGAGCTCCAGTACGCGAAAGCGGCCTCCGCGATCCGGTCCTACCGCGAGCTGCTCGCCGAGCACACGGCGCGGGGCGTCGGGCAGATCCGCGTCGTCGGGGACGTCCCGCATCCCGGGTTCGGCGTGCCGTGGGACGCGTGGGCGCGCTACGAGGCCGCGGTCAACCACGCCTACGACGACTTCCCGATCTGGGGGATGTGCCCGTACGACACCCGCACCACCCCGCCGGACGTGCTGGCCGACGTCACCCGCACCCACCCGCGCATCGCGACGGCGGACGGCGGGCACCACATGAACCCGGAGTTCGGCGACCCGGTCGGCTTCCTCGAGAGCAAACTGATCACCGCCGTCCGCCCCGAGTCGGGACCGCCGGCTCTCGACCTCGCCGGCCCCGCCCCCGCCCTCGCCCGTGCGGCCGTCCGGGACGTCGCCTCGGCGACGTTGCGCGACCCCGACGACCTCGACGACCTGGTCCTCGCCGCCAGCGAGGCGGTCACCAACGCCATCAGCCACGGGAAGCCGCCGGTCCGCCTGCGGGTCTGGACGGACGGCGGCCGGGTCGTCGTGGCGGTCACGGACGCGGGCCCGGGCCCCAGCGACCCGTACGCGGGGCTGCTGCCGGCGTTGGACAGCGAGACCGGCGGGCTGGGGCTGTGGATGGCGCACCAGATCTGCAGCGACGTGACCTTCCACCGCGACACGGACGGTTTCACGATCCGGCTGGTCGTCGCGGCCTCCTGACCGTGCGCCTGTTCGTCGCGCTGTCGCCGCCACCCGAGGCCGTCGACGAGCTGTGGTCCGCGGTCGAGGCGGTGGGCACGGACCGGCCGGGGCTGCGCTGGACCCGTCCCGAGCAGTGGCACCTCACGCTGGCGTTCCTCGGTGAGGTCGACGACCCCGCCCGGCAGGACCTCGTCGAACGGCTCGGCCGGGCGGCCCGGCGCCACCCCCCGCTGACGCTCGCGCTGAGCGGGGCCGGCCGGTTCGGCGACCGGGTGCTGTGGACGCGGGTGTCCGGCGACGTGGAGCCGGTGCGTCGGCTCGCCGCGTCGGTGCGGGCCGCCGCCCGCCGCGCGCGGCTGCCCGTCGACGACCGGCCGTACCGTCCGCATCTCACGCTCGCGCGCGCGGGCGGCGAGGTCGACCTGCGGTCGCTGGTCGATGCGCTCGCCGGCTTCGCCGGCCGCCCCTGGACGGCGGGCGAGCTGCACCTGGTGCGCAGCCACCTCGGCGCCGGGCCGGGCGGCAGCGCCCGGCACGAGCCGCTGGTGTCGTGGGCGCTGGACGGCCGCGAGCGTGGGTGAGTGCGTCGGCGACGGGGCCGTCGGACTGTTCGAGGAGCGGCGGCGGGTGCTGTTCGGGCTCGCCCACCGGCTGCTGGGCTCGGCCCCCGAGGCCGAGGGCGTTGCCACCCGGGCCCTACCTGCCGACGGCCCTGTCCACGATCGCGTCGAGCCGGCGGGAGTGCGCGCCACGCCAGTACACCCGCCCGCACGACCGGCAACGGGCGAACCGGTCGTAGCGGCGCCGGGTGCCCGGTTCCAGCTCGCCCGCCACCTCGTCCTTGGGCACCTCGGCGAGCTCGCCGTTGCACGCGCTGCACCGGGTCCACGGCGCCAGCGGCGGCGCGAAGCGGTCGAGCACGTCGGCGAGCTGGTCGGCCGGGTCGCTGTCGCGCACGTGCGCCCCGGCCCACAGCGCGCGTCGCATGAGCAGTCCGCGGTCCCGCGTGAGCAGCACCCGCCGCTCGTCCGCCGACTGCCGCACGAGCGCGTCGTCCTCGGCGTCGTTGCGGTAGACGGTGTCCACGCCGAGCAGCCGCAGCCGCCGGGCGAGCGTGCCGAGGTGGACGTCGAGCAGGAAGCCGGTCGCGCCCGGCACGTGCTGCGGGCGCGGCACCGGCGCGATCCCGACCGTCGCGCCCGGGACGGGCCGGTCCGCCGGGTCGGCCCGCCCGTCGTCGAGGGTCAGCTCCCCGACCTCGGTGAGCGGGATCCCGAGCGCCTGGACGACGTGGCCGAGCGACGCCTCCCCGTCGTAGGGCGCCGCGAACTCCTCGCACCGCCTGCGCGGCGCCAGGAACAGCCAGAGCTCGCGGTCCGGGCGCACGACGAGCGACGGGTCCACAGCCCTCAGCATGACGGCGACGTCGCCGGGTGGCACGGCGGCCGGGTCAGCCGCGGATCTCGTTGAGATAGTTGTAGATCGTGTAGCGGGTGACCTTCAGCTCGGCGGCGAGGAAGTCCACCGCATCCTTGATCAGGAAGTAGCCCGCCTCGTCCAGCTCCCGCACCACCGCGGCCTTGTGCTGCTTCTTCATCAGCTCCACCGGCACCTCGACGTGCTCCACCGCCCGGTCCACGAGGAACCGCTGGAGGCTGTCGACGTCCAGGGGGAACGTCTCGTCGCGGGTGCCCGCCGGCGCCGCCGGGTTCGTCGCGGACCCGCCCGCGAGCTCGCTGTTGACGCACAGACACCCGATCGCGACCCCCCGTCGGCGTCGCGCAGGAACATCGTCGACGACCGGATGGGGCGCCCGTCCGGGCCGTGCGTCCGGTAGTAGGTGTTCGCCGGGAACTCGGTGCGGCCCGGTCGATGGAGGGGGGACGCTACAACTCGCTGTTGAAGGGGTCAACAAGAAGTTGAAGTGCGACTGGCGAAGCCGCCGGATCCCGTGGTCGTCGCGAGATCGCCGTTCCCGCTTCCCGAAGCGCACCTACCGTCATCTCACGGCGATCACCAGCCTCGTGATCGCCGTGAGTGGCGGGTTCCTGCAGTCTGTTCCGCGAGAACCGCACTCCCACGGCGAGCACGGGACGGTCCGCAGGCGGCTCAGCGGATGTCGACGACCGGCAGCCGTAGCGCCGCCGGGGCCGTCTCCGGGACGACCGGGCGCCGGGGCGGCACGGGCGCGAGCTGCCGGTAGCGCGAGCCGGGCGCGGGGCGGGTGTCGGCGTCGCCCTTGTTCGGCCACAGCGCCATCGCGCGCTCGGCCTGCGCCGTGATCGTCAGGGACGGGTTCACGCCGAGGTTCGCCGAGATCGTCGAGCCGTCGACGATGTGCAGCCCGGGGTGGCCGTACACGCGGTGGTACGGGTCGACCACCCCGGTCTCGGCGGAGTCGCCGATCGCGGCGCCGCCGAGGAAATGCGCGGTCATCGGGATATCGACGACCTCGCCGATGCTGCCGAACGGCATGCCGTCGATGTTGCGGGCGAGCCGGCGCATGGCGTCGTTGGCGGCGGGGATCCAGGTGGGGTTGGGCTGGCCGTGCCCCTGCTCGGAGCTGAGCCGGACCCGCCCGAACCGTCCGCGCACGAGGTGGAGGGTGAGCGAGTTGTCGAGGGTCTGCATGACGAGCGCGATGATGCTGCGCTCCGACCAGTGGCCGAGCCCGGCGTAGAGCGACACCAGCTGCCCCGGGTGGCGGACGACCTGGCCGAGCCACCGCAGCCAGCGCGGCACGAAACGCGACCTGCCGTCGGTCATGACGGTGCCGAGCAGGCCCATCAGGTTCGAGCCCTTGCCGTAGCGGACGGGCTCGATGTGGGTGTCGGCGTTCGGGTGGATGGAGGAGGTGATCGCCACGCCCTGGGTGAAGTCGTGGTGGCGGCGGTGGCGCAGCTTGACGCCCGCGCCGCACAGCGCCTCGGAGTTGGTGCGGGTCAGGGTGCCGAGCCGGTCGGAGAGCGCGGGCAGGGTCCCGTCGGCCTTCATGCGGTGCAGCAGGTCCTGGGTGCCCCACGTGCCCGCCGCGAGGACGACCTGCTCGGCGGTGAACGTCCGCGCGGTGCGGCGGGCCCGCCACGCACCGGTACGCACGGTGTCGACGGCGTAGCCGCCGGACGCCAGCGGCCGCACCCGCGCGACGGTGGTGAGCGGATGCACGGTCGCACCCGCCAGCTCGGCCAGGTGGAGGTAGTTCTTGACGAGGGTGTTCTTGGCGTTGTGGCGGCAGCCGGTCATGCACTCGCCCACCTCGAGGCACCCGCGCCTGCGCGGCCCCACGCCTCCGAAGTAGGGGTCGTCGATCTCCACGCCCGGCTCCTTGTGGCCGTCGCGCCCGAAGAAGACCCCGACCGGTGCCATCCCGAAGCTGCCCCCGACGCCCATCTGCTGCGCCAACCGCCGCATCTCGCGGTCCGACGGCGTCATCGTCGGGTTCGGCACCACGCCGAGCATGCGCGCGGCCTGGTCGTAGAACGGCGCCAGCTCGGTGCGCCAGTCGGTGATGTACGCCCACTGGGGGTCGTTGTAGAAGGCGTCGGACTTTGGCCGGTACAGCGTGTTCGCGTAGACGAGTGACCCGCCGCCCACGCCGGCCCCGGCCAGCACGACGACGTCGGGCAACAGGTGGATGCGCTGGATCCCGGTGCAGCCGAGCTTCGGTGCCCACAGGAACTTCCGGACGTCCCACGAGGTCTTCGGGAAGCCGGCGTCGGCGAATCGCCGCCCTGCCTCCAGTACGCCGACGCGGTAGCCCTTCTCCGTCAGCCGGAGCGCGGAGACCGAACCGCCGAAACCCGATCCGATCACCAGCACGTCGTAGTCGTGCCTAGATGTCGTCATCCCGCTCCACCGTCTCGTCCCTGAGGCCAGGCGTTACCGGCGGTAGCATGCCTGACGGCGGACGGACGCGGGGCGCCGGGACGGCGGGATGCGCCGGGTCGGGGGGTCAGAAGTGCAAGCGTCGCCGCTGGCGCCCGTGGTTGAGGTCCCACACCTCGGCGCAGAGCGGGCAGGGGGCACCTTCGGGCGCCACCATCGGGGCGGCGGCCACCACGTGGCCGCAGAGGGCGGAGTAGTACCCGCTGGGCTGGGAGAGCTCGGTGTCGGGTACGTCGTGGGCCCTACCGTCACTGAGGCACGTGACGGACACGGTGGCGGTGACCCCGCGTGCGAGTTCGGACGTGGCCGACTGTCGACGCGCTCTGCTCACGGCTCCCCACCACTCCGCACACAGCCCCGATCCCGGGTGTGCTCGGGAGCACACCCCTGGGTAACAGTGTGGCGTCTGCGGCTTGCGTCCGCAAGCCTGTCTGCAACAACATCTGCAAGTACATCTGCACGACGTGCATCTGCACGTGCATCTGCAGCTGCATTTGATGCCCACGGCACGGAGGGTCGACATGCCCCAGCACGACAACAGGGCGCTCAGGGCGCTCGCACCGGACCTCGGCCCCGTCACCTGGCGGAAGAGCCGGGCCAGCAACCCCAACGGCGACTGCGTCGAGCTGGCCCACCTCCCGGGCGGGGAGGTCGCGGTCCGCAACTCGCGCGACCCCAAGGGCCCCGCCCTGATCTACACGCCCGCCGAGATCGCGGCGTTCATCCGCGGGGCGAAGGACGGGGAGTTCGACGACCTCGTCTCGTGAGCGAGCTTGCGAGCTCACCATCGGGCACAGCGCGTTTGCTTGATGCGGTCGACGAGCGCCGGCGAGGCCCGGCCATGCACCCTCGAGCGGGCTATGCTCCGACCGCCGGAGGTGGCGTCGCCGCCGGCCGGTGTGCCGCTGCGGCCTCCGGGCCGCCGAGTCGTCAGGACGGGTCGCCCGTGAGGAGAGCGCCGTGAAGCCGGAGCCGTCGGGCGTCGGCCCCCGGATCGGACCGCTCGACCCGGCCCAGCAGGGCGGTCCCACCGTCCTGCGGATCGTCCTGGGCACCCAGCTGCGCAGGCTGCGCGAGGCGAGCGGGATCAGCCGGGAGGCGGCGGGCGACGCGATCCGTGCCTCCCACGCCAAGATCAGCAGGCTGGAGCTGGGGCGGGTCGGGTTCAAGGAGCGCGACATCGTCGACCTCCTCACCCTATACGGCGTCACCGACGAGCAGGAGCGCGAGGAGTACCTCGGGCTGGCCAGGCGCGCGAACGCCAGGGGCTGGTGGCACCAGCACGGCGACGTGCTGCCGAGCTGGTTCGAGATGTACCTCGGCCTCGAGCAGGCAGCCACCTTCATCCGCACCTACCAGGTGCAGTTCGTGCCGGGGCTGCTGCAGACCGAGGAGTACGCCCGCAACGTCATCCTGGTCGGGCACGGGGCCGAGTCGGCCTACGAGATCGACCGGCGCGTGCACCTGCGGATCGCCCGGCAGAAGATCCTCACCGAGCCCGGCGCTCCGCAGCTGTGGGCGGTGCTCGACGAGGCCGCGTTGATCCGTCCCTTCGGCTCCCGCGGCGTGATGCGCGCCCAGCTGGAGCACCTGCTCGAGATGACCGCGCTACCGAACGTCACGGTGCAGGTGCTGCCCTTCCGCTTCGGCGGGCACGCCGCGGCCGGCGGCCCGTTCACGATCCTCCGGTTCGCCGAGCCGGACCTGCCCGACGTCGTGTACCTCGAACAGCTCAACAGCGCCGTCTACCTGGACAAGCGCCCCGAGGTGGAGGACTACCTCGCGGTAATGGAGCGCGTCAGCGTCCAGGCGGAGACGCCACTGCGGTCGAAGGACGTGCTGCGGAGGCTGATCGGCGAGCACTGATCCGCCGTCAGGCCGCCTCCAGCGCCGCGGCCACCGCGTCCCGCACTTCGGCGTCGACGGGCGGCGTCCGGCCGGCTGCCGCTGCGCGACCCAAGTCCCGCACGTCCTCGGTGGCCCGCTCGTACGCCACCTGGCCGAGATCGGCACGCTCGGTGCGGCTCACGCCACCGACCCTGGTGACGCCTCGGGCGGCGCCGGTCGGGCGACCGGAGGGGCCACGGGCCGTGAGCGACGCGCCGGGACCACTCGAAGGTGTGACGGCGCATCCGGGTGAGGGTCGCGGCCACGATCGGTGATCCACGTGCCGGTGGCGCCAACGGCGAGTCCGGCGCGCTGATCAGCACCACGCGGTCGCGTTCCCGCCGTTGCCGCTTTCTCGTCACAGCGACGGGAGCACCTGATCGTGGCCACGGCCGTCGGACCGGGGGTGCCCACCGTGCCCAACGGTGATCATCTTGTCACCCCTGGTCGCATCCGCGCCGCCGCAGGTTCGTTGCACCGACCGCGGAGACAGCGGTACCGGGTCCGGTCGCGCCGGGCCGGGCAACGGCCGCGCGGCGGCCGGTCGGGCAGCTGAGACGTCTCGTCGCGGTCCCGGACGGGATCGGCGGCGAGGACAACACGATGCGGAACACCGGGAAGTTCACGATGGGGGACGTGCTGGCGTTCCGGATGCGGCAGCGTCCGGTGCGGGCTGCGGCGGCGACGTCGACGTTGGTGGTGTCGTTCTTCTACCTGCTGGCGCAGATGGCCGGTGCCGGCGCGCTGGTGGCGCTGCTGCTGCAGATCCCCAACAGCAACACCCTGGGCCAGGGCATCGTGATCGCCATCGTCGGCATCCTGATGATCGTCTACGTGCTCGTGGGCGGGATGAAGGGCACCACCTGGGTGCAGATCATCAAGGCCGGCCTGCTGCTCGTCGGCGCCGCCACGCTCGTGACGTGGGTGCTCGGCCGGTTCGCGTTCGACCTGTCCGCGCTCCTCGGCGAGGCGGTGGAGGCCAACCCGTCCATCGAGACGTCGTCCGGCACGAAGGAGCTGGGCGAGCGGCTGCTGATCCCCGGGCTGCAGTTCGGCGCGTCCGACCTCGCGAAGATCGACTTCTTGTCGCTCGGCCTGGCGCTGGTGCTCGGGACGGCGGGCCTGCCGCACATCCTGATGCGCTTCTACACGGTGCCGAACGCCAAGGAGGCCCGTCGGTCGGTGGTGTGGGCGATCTGGCTGATCGGGATCTTCTACCTGTTCTCCCTGGTGCTGGGCTACGGCGCGGCCGCGCTGGTGCCCGGGGGCGCGCAGCGCATCTCCACCGCGCCCGGCGGCACCAACTCCGGCGGCGCCGCTGCTGGCCTACCAGCTCGGCGGGGAACTGCTGCTGGGCATCATCTCGGCGATCGCGTTCGCGACGATCCTCGCCGTGGTGGCCGGGCTGACGATCACGGCGTCGGCGTCGTTCGCGCACGACGTGTACGCCAACGTGATCAAGTGCGGGACGGCGGCCCCGGACGCGGAGGTCCGCGTCGCCCGCCGCACCGCGGTCGGCGTCGGCGTCGTGGCGGTGGCGGCCGGCATCCTCGCCCGCAACCAGAACGTGGCGTTCCTCGTGGCGCTGGCGTTCGCCGTGGCGGCCTCGGCGAACCTGCCGACCATCCTCTACTCGCTGTTCTGGAGGCGGTTCAACACCACCGGGGCGCTGTTCAGCATCTACGGCGGGCTCGTGATCTGCGTGCTGCTGATCGTCCTGTCGCCCGCCGTGACCGGCAGCCCCACCTCGATGATCCCGTCCGTCGACATCGCGGTCTTCCCGCTGTCGAACCCCGGGCTGGTGTCGATCCCGGCGTCGTTCCTGCTGGGGATCATCGGCACGTTCCTCGGCGGCCGGGAGCCGGCCGCGGCCACCCGGCACGCCGAGATGGAGGTGCGGGCACTGACCGGCGCGGGCTCGGAGAAGGCCGTGGCGAAGAAGGTGCCTGCGCACGCCGTGCGCCGCTGACCCGCCCCGCCTGACGTTCAGGAGCGGCCCAGGAGCTCGCCCAGCCGGCGGATCTGGGCCTGGCGCTGGTAGGACTGCCCGCCCTCGTGGTCGTTGAAGCGGTAGACGGCGACGTCCTTGTCCCGGCCCGCGTAGTGGTTGTATGCGGCGTACACGGTGGAGGGCGGGCAGACCATGTCCATGAGGGCCACCGAGAAGAACGCGGGCGCGGAGGCGCGGCGGGCGAAGTTGACCGCGTCGAAGTACGCGAGCGTGTCCAGCACCTCGTCGGCCCGGGCGCGGTGCACCGACAGGTAGCGGGTGATCTCGGCGAACGGGTCCTTGTCGCAGATGTCCAGCGCCCGCTCGAAGTGGCAGAGGAACGGGACGTCCGGCATCGCCGCCACGAGGTCCGGGACGAGGCCCGCCACGGCGAGGCTGATCCCGCCGCCCTGGCTGATCCCCTGCACCGCCACCCGTGCCGCGTCCACCCCCGGCAGGGTGCGCACCGCCTCCACCGCCCGGACGCCGTCGGTGAAGACGCGCCGGTAGAAGTAGGTGTCGGCGTGCTCGATGCCGCGGGTCATGAACCCGGGGGTGCTCGGCCCGGAGCCGTGCGGGTCGGCGGTGCGCCCGCCCCCGCCCCACCGGGCCCCCTGCCCGCGCGTGTCGACGAGCAGGTGCGCGTACCCCGCGCTGGCCCAGTGCAGCGCCTCACCGGGCAGGTCGCGCCCGCCGTTGTAGCCGATGAACTCGACGACCGCGGGCAGTGGGCCCTCGTGCCCACGGGGAGTCGTGAACCACGCGCCGATCCGGTCGCCGCCGAACCCGCGGAAGCTCACGTCGCGGACCGTGACCGTGGTGTACGGGGTGGCGACCTCGTCCGCGCGGACGTCCAGGTCGTGCGCCCTGGTCTCGTCCAGCGTGCGGGCCCAAAAGGCGTCGAAGTCGGCAGGCTCGCGCACGTCCGGGCGGTAGGCGGTGAGCTCGTCGAGGGAGAGGTCGCTGCGTGCCACGGGACTCCTGTCGGTGGGTCGGCTACGTGTCCCGGGGAGCATGGCACCGCGCCGGGCGGCCGGTCCCGCGAGTTCGATCACGCCGGAACGTGGCCGTCGCGCGGCCACGTTCAAGAACGAGTGCAACGGGATACCCCGGAGTTCGGGTGGCGCCGAAGCCTTCCGCCTGCGGCCGCCGGTCGCCAGGCCCACGCCCACCCGAGACGTGAGGAGTGTTCATGATCGGTTTCATCGTCGCCGGCCTGATCATCGGTGCACTGGCCCGGCTCATCAAGCCCGGCAAGCAGAACCTCGGCTGGATCGCGACCCTCCTGCTCGGCCTGGTGGGTTCCGTGATCGGAGGCTCGATCGCCAGCCTGCTCGGCACCGGTAGCATCTTCGAGCTCAACGTGCTCGGCTTCGTCGTCGCGGTCATCGCCGCCGTCCTGCTCGTGGGGACCGCGGAGGCGATCGCCGGACGCAACAAGCGCGAGCAGCTCCACTGATGCCCGGCCCGGACCGGAAGCGGCCCCTCACCGTGCTCGACGGGTGAGGGGCCGATTCGCTTCAACGCAGGTTCGTGCGCGGAGCGGCCAACCGGTGGAGCCGCACCCCGTCGTCCCGGGTCGCGGCCGTGGTCACGGTGTCCCAGTCCCGCCGCGCGGCGGCCAGGAACTCCCCGGCGAGCGGCCGCTGCGGGTCGGCGATCCACACCTCGCCGCCGTCGTCGACGAGCCGTGGGAGCAGCGCGAGCAGCTCCGCGATGTTGCGCTGCCCGTACAGCACGTCGGCGGCGAGCACGAGCCGCCACGGCGCAGCCTCGGTGACCGGCGCCGGCTCCGCCCACGAGCACACGGCCGTCCCGATCGCCACGCCGTTGCGCTCGGCGTTGACCGCGGCGAACGCGAGTGCGTCGGGGGAGCGGTCCGTGGCGAGCACCTCCCCGCCGCCGAGCGCGGCCGCGACGGCCGGTAGACCCAGACCGCAGCCCAGCTCGAGGACACTCGCCCCGGCCCACTCCCGCGCCGACACCGCGTACGCGAGCTCGACCCCGCTCGGCCACACCTCCGCCCAGTACGGCGGGTAGGCCTGGTCGGCCGCCACGTCCTCCTCGTAGAGCAGTGCGGTGGCCTCCCGCGGGCGGACGAACTCGAGCCGGCCGTGGCGCAGTTCGACGGACCCCGCGACGAGGTCGAGCCGCGGGTCGTCCGCGGGCGGGCGGTGCTGCGGATCGTCGGGTGCGGGTGTCGTCGGTGAGCCCATCCGGCCAGTGTCCCGGCTCCCTGCCCGCAGGGCGGGGCCACGTGCCGCCGTCAGGAACGGGGAGCGTGTTCCCGGGTTGCGAGGCGGGCCAGCTCGGTGCGATTGGCCACCGCGAGCTTGGCGTAGACGTGCGCCAGGTGGGTCTTCACCGTCCCCCGGCTCATGAAGAGCCGCGTGCCGATCTCCGGGTTCGACAGCCCCTGCACGGCCAGCTCGACGACCTCGCGCTCGGTCGGCGTGAGGCTGCCCCAGCCCGATGTGGGCCGCCCGCGCGCACCTCGCGCCCGGCCCGCGTACGCCGCCGCCGCACGAAGGTCCATCTCCCGCCCGCGGGCGACGGCCTCGCCCACGGCGGGATCGTCGAGGAGCGGGTGCCGGGAGGAGCCTGCCGCGTATCCCGATTCGGCGCGGGCCCGCTCGGCCGCGCCCAGCAGCACCGCAGCGAACTCGACCGCGTCGCGCCGGCACGCCATGAGCGCGAGGGCTTCCAGGCTGTCGACACATCCCAGGACGAGGCCGTGCTCGGTCCTGAGGCGCAGCGATTCGTGGTGAGCTGCGACGGCCGCGTCCGGGTCGTCGTCCGCCAGCAGATGGGCCCGCTGCTCGACGGAATCGGCACGCACGCGCGGCATGGCCATCGCCTCGGCGATCTTCTCCACGCCTGCCACCAGCAGGTGTGCCCGGGCCTGCTCGCCCTCCAGTCGCAGCGCGGCGGCCAGCACGACCTGCGTGTCGGGGGTGAGGGCGTCGTCGGCCGACGGCGCGCCGCCCTCCCGGCGGCACCACTGCACGGCGAGGTCCGGCCGCCCGGACCACAGCGCCAGCCGGGCGCCCGCCCGTTCCCAGCCGGGGATGAACGGGGACAGTCCCGAGTCGTCGATGAGCTTCCGCACGGGTTCGAGGGCCTGCTGGGCGGCGTCGAGGTCGCCCTGCAGCGCGCGGACCTCGGCCAAAACGCTCAGCGCGGAACCGACCCGGTGGAAGTCGCGGAGCGGCTGCGCCGTCGCCACCGCGCGCCCGGCGAGGTCGGCGGCGTCGGCCAGCCGGCCACGGTGGGTCGACGCGACCGCCGTGCAGGCCAGTGCCGTGGCCGCGACCCCGCGGTCGTGGCGCGCCAGGAGTCCCTCGAGCGCGGCGCCGAGTTCGCCGATCGCCCGGTCGTCCTCGTCACGCACGAGGTGGACCAACCCGACGAGGACCTGTGTGTGATCGGCGACGACGCGATCGCCTGCCCGGCGTGCGTCGTCCCGCACGTCGACCGCCCGCTCGTAGGTCGTCCCGAGGTCCCTGCCCAGCGTGCCGATCGCGCCGAGGAGGCGGGCCCACCGGACGGTGGCGGCGTCGCCGAACCGGCTCGCCAGCACCTCGGCGGCCGCGGCCGCGGCGTAGCCCTCCTCGCCGGCCTCCGCGGTGTCGGCCACCAGCGCCACCGCCGCGAGGACCCGGGCCTGCAGGCCGCTCTGCTCGTCCCCCGCCCGGTCGACGGCTCGGCGCAGCAGCCGCAGGCCCTCGGCGCCACGGGCTTCGAGGTGCCAGAGCCATGCCGTCGCGACGGCGAGGCGGCGGCCGCGTTCCGTGTCCTCCCGGGAGAGGCCGCGGGCGATGGCGGCGCGGACGTTCGCGTAGTCGGCTCCCACCTCCCGGCGCCAGGCGTCCTTGTCGGTGTCGAGCAGCGGCAGGAGACCTTCGGCGAGGTCGAGGTAGGCGTCGAGGTGCCGATCGTGGGTGCGGTCGGCCTCGCCGGACTCCTCGAGCCGCACCAGCGCGTACCGCCGGATGACGTCAAGCATCCGGTACCGCGCCGCGGGTCCGCCCGTGTCGGCGATCACCAGCGACTCGTCGATCAGTCCGCGCAGGGCGCACAGGGTGCGTGCCTCGTCGAGCGGCGGGGTCGCGCACACTCTTCGCGCGGCGTCCGCCGTGAACCCCGGCTCGAAGGCACCGAGCCGCCGGAAGAGCGCGCGCTCCTCGTCGTCGAGCAGGTCGTGGCTCCACCGCAGCGAGCTCTCCAGCGTCTGCTGCCGGAACGGTGCGTTCCGCGGCCCGCCGGTCAGCAGCGTGAACGGCTCGGCGAGGGACTCGGCGATCTGCGCGGGGGACAGGGTCCCCGCCCAGCCCGCGGCCAGCTCGACGGCCAGCGGAAGCCGGTCCAGTCGGTCGCACACGCGCCGCGCGGCCGTGTGCGCCGGACCGTCGACGCTCTGCGCTCCCGCACGGTCCAGGAACAGCGCGAGCGCGTCGGCGAGGGACAGCGGAGGAACGCGCCAGACGCGCTCGCCCGAGACCCCGATCGTCGCTTGGCTGGTGGCGAGCAGCCCGACGTCTGGGCAGCGTTCGAGCACGGCTGCGGCCAGGCGCGCCACGCCCGGCAGGACGTGCTCGCAGTTGTCGAGGACGAGCAGCAGCGCACGGTGCCGCAGCTGCGCCAGCACCGCCGCCGGTGCCTGCGGTTCGCCGGGCACGAGGACGCCCAGGGCGTCCGCGACGCGGGCGGCGACCGCGTCGGCGTCGCTCTCGGCGGCCAGGTCCACCCACCAGACGCCGTCCGGCCACTCCGGCGCCTGCCGTACCGCGGTCCGCGCGGCGAGCCGCGTCTTCCCGCACCCTCCGGGGCCCACGAGCGTCAGCAGCCGCCCGGCGACCACCGCCTCGGCCACGGCCGCGAGCTCGGCCTCGCGCCCGACGAACGACGTCAGCTCGGGCGGCAGGTGATGGGCCTCGGACATCGCCGCGGAGTCTGGCACCGGATCGGCCATGGGGACAGCGGCATATCGGCCACCTGGCAGATGTTCCGCGGCAGCCCCGCGACGACCATTGCCTCCGTCACCAGATCAACTCCGACCTGACCAGGAGGAACACCATGACCCGCAGCGGCACCCGCACCGTCGTCGGCAACATCTCCCTCTCCCTCGACGGCCGCTCGACCGGCCCCGGTGGCGACCACGACATGGGCTGGGTCGGCGCCCACGCCGTCTCGGACGGCGCCCTGGACCTCCTCGAGCGCCTGATGAGCACGTCCACCACCGTGCTGCTCGGCCGCAAGAACTACGAAGGCTTCGGCGGTTACTGGCCGACCGTCGCCGACGACGAGAGCGCCGACCCCCGCGTCCGCGCGTTCTCCCGGTGGCTCGACGCGGCGGACAAGGTGGTGTTCTCGACCACGCTGACCGAGGCGACCTGGCAGAACTCCCGCCTCGCCGAGAGCGACCCGGCGTCCGTGGTGAAGGAGCTGCGCCGGCAGGACGGCGGCGACATCTGGGTGATGTCCAGCGGCAGCGTGATCCGGGCGCTGCTGGAGGCGGACGAGCTCGACCGGCTGAGCATCGTCCTGTGCCCGGAGCTGGTGGGCGGCGGCGCGCGGTTCTTCCCGGACGGGCTGCCCGCGTCCTCGTGGAGCCTCACCGACCTGTCCACGACGGACAGCGGGGCGATCTGCCTGTTGTACGACCGGGTCCGCTGACGCCCGGCGGCGGCCGCGCGAACGGCACTTATCTGTGGCGGGAGCCCCGGTCAAGCACCAGTTCGTGATTGTTTGTTGTTCCTCGTCGTGTGGTGTGCCTGGCGGCGCCCCGGAGCCGGCGTCAAGGTGGAGCGCCCGTGG
>NZ_JAHKRK010000590.1 GCF_019396355.1 Pseudonocardia nigra | reverse complement strand
CGAGTGGCGCAGATTCAGCTCGGCGATCGTGGTGGCGAAGTCGTGGGAGGTGTAGTTGCTGCCGCGGTCGGAGTGGAATATCGCGCCCGGTTGCAGCGCGCCGCGCGCGGCGGCGTGCCGCAATGCAGCGGTGATGAGTGGGGTCTTGTAGTTGTCGCCCATCGCGTAGCCGATAACCATTCTGGTGTGGCAATCGATGACCGTGGCGAGGTACAGCCAGCCTTCCCAGGTCGGGATGTAGGTGATGTCGCCGACGGTCTTGCGGCCGGGCACCTCGGCGGTGAAGTCCTGCCCGACCAGGTCGGGGATGTGGTGGTCCCGGTCGTCGGGCTCGGTCAGGCCGGCCCGCCACGGTCGGGGCTGGCAGGGGCGCAGGTCCAGCTCGCGCATGATGTCACGGACGAGTTCCGGGCCGCAGGGCACGCCGGCACGTAAACATTCAGCGGTGTGGGTGGCATGGCGTGATCGCCGGTCGGCCGTTCGGCCTCCGGTGCGCTCGGCTCGGTGTCCGTGGTCAGGTGGGCGCGGGTAGTGCCGGCATCCAGGGGTGGCCGGT
>NZ_JAHKRK010000589.1 GCF_019396355.1 Pseudonocardia nigra | reverse complement strand
GCGCGATGCGTTAGACGGTCCAGGCCAGGAGCAGCCAGAAAAAACACCACAAGGGTGTCTCCTCAGGACCCAACAGTGTGCCAAACCCCGGAGTTCACCAAAAACCCCGACAACCACGAACACGATCTTAAGTTCCACCCAGCCACACCCACACCCCACAGGAGCGCGCGCATGGAATCGTGAAAGGAGAACCAAGCATCCCCGACCGAAGCCGGCGAGCTGGCCAACCCCACCACTCGGTGAGACTCCTTAGAAAGGAGGTGATCCAGCCGCACCTTCCGGTACGGCTACCTTGTTACGACTTCGTCCCAATCGCCAGTCCCACCTTCGACAACTCCCTCCCACAAGGGGTTAGGCCGTCGGCTTCGGGTGTTACCAACTTTCGTGACGTGACGGGCGGTGTGTACAAGGCCCGGGAACGTATTCACCGCAGCGTTGCTGATCTGCGATTACTAGCGACTCCAACTTCACGGGGTCGAGTTGCAGACCCCGATCCGAACTGAGACCTACTTTAAGGGATTCGCTCCACCTCACGGTCTCGCAGCCCTCTGTATAGG
>NZ_JAHKRK010000588.1 GCF_019396355.1 Pseudonocardia nigra | reverse complement strand
TGACCCGGTCGGGGCGGCCGGCGTCGAGGTTGTCGCGGATGACCTGTTCGAAGAACACCCGCCCGGACACCGGCCGGTCCAACACCTGGGTCAGGGAGAACTCGGCCTGCAGGATCGAGCACTCATACCGGTAGCCGGCGGCCCGATCGGCGTCGGTGAACGGGTTGGGCAGGACCTGCAGCCACTTGTCCAGCAGCGCCTGGATCTGCGGCGGGGCCGAGCCGGTCGCAGATCACCTGCACCGCGGTCGGGTCGGCGCAGGTCGCGAAGCCGTTATCCAGCGCGGTGTGCCCGATGCCGGCCTTGGCGGCCTGGCGCTTGGCCCACTCGTGGCCGTTGAGACACAGTCGGGCGTTGTAGGGGAAGTAGGAGCAGCGGAAGAACGGCCCGAAGTCGGCGTCCACCGCGTAGACGTAGAAGTGGTTGACCACCCCGGTGGAGCGCACGATCCACGGATACGCCGCACCCTCGGCGTTGCGGCGGCGCTCGGTGCGGAACAGCCCGGTCTTCTCCTGGGCGCGGCCGATGAACAACACCCCTTCCTCGCCGGGGAACCGCGCCA
>NZ_JAHKRK010000587.1 GCF_019396355.1 Pseudonocardia nigra | reverse complement strand
GTCGGATCATCTCCACGGTGCCGTCGGCGGTCTTCGGCACGGCCGTCGCCGCGCCGGACAGCACCGCGCGAGCGGCGCTCTCGGCGTCGATGCTGTCGTTCTTGCCGCGCAGGTGCCGCACGCCGCGGTCCGGGCGGTTGACCTCGAGGACCAGGTGGCCGCGCCGACGCAGGAACGACACCAGCCCGGCACCGTAGGATCCGGACCCTTCCACGCCGAACTCGACCTGCTCGCCGAGCTCGCACGCCCACCGCTGCAGCTGCGCGTAACCGGCCCGATCGACCGGGATGGTGGTCTCGGCGATGACGGCTCCGACCTGGTCCAAGGCCACCGCGACGTGGGCGTACTTGTGGGTGTCGACCCCGACGACGATGCGTCGACGAAGCGGGTGGGGGATGCTCTCCACTGGCTGCGTGTCCTTCCCGGGCTGCGTGGTCACGGCGCGGCCGGGCGGGCGGACAGGACTGTGATGGGACCTGCTGCGATCAGGCTCCTATGAGGTCACTGCCCGCTCGGCGCGCCACCTCTGGCGCGTCGCTCGAGCCGGCGGACAGATCAACGC
>NZ_JAHKRK010000586.1 GCF_019396355.1 Pseudonocardia nigra | reverse complement strand
GCGAAGATCATGGTGCGGTAGCCGAACAGGGGTTTGCGGCTGAACACCGGGATGACCTCGGTGATGATCCCGAAGAACGGCAACGCCACGATGTAGACCTCGGGGTGGCCGAAGAACCAGAACAGGTGCTGCCACAGGATCGCCCCACCGTTGGCCGGGTCGAACACGTGCGCCCCGAACATGCGATCGACCAACTGGCCGAACAGGGCCGCGGTCAGGATCGGGAACGCGATCAGGATCAGCACCGCGGTGAAGAAGATGTTCCAGGTGAAGATGGGCATCCGGAACATCGTCATCCCCGGTGCCCGCAGGCAGATCACCGTGGTGATCATGTTGACCGCGCCCAGGATGGTGCCCAGCCCGGACACGATCAACCCGACGTGCCACAGGTCCGCGCCGACGCCGGGGCTGTGGGTCTCGCTGTTGAGCGGCGCGTAGGCGTACCAGCCGAAGTCCGCCGCCCCGCCGGGGGTGACGAACCCGGCCACCACGATCAGGCCACCGAACAGGAACAGCCAGTACGACAGCGCGTTCAACCGGGGGAACGCCACATCCGGCGACCCG
>NZ_JAHKRK010000585.1 GCF_019396355.1 Pseudonocardia nigra | reverse complement strand
CATCCGGCGCGTATTCGATCAGATGCGAATTCGAGACGGTTTGCTGTGCGATCCACAGCGTCACGGGTGATCGCGGGCTGACCAGCAGCGACTCAGGGCTGGTGCGGTCGATGATGCCACCGCTGCCTGACGCGGTAGGCAAGTCCCGTGCCACTCGTTCGGTTGGTTGACCTGCAGTGATGTTGGCACTCTCGCATCTGATGCGACATTCTCCCGTCCAACGCGAGACGGAATGGGAGTGATCGGCGGTGGAGATCGTGCCGCGGACACCGGGTGCGGCCCGGTTGCACCTGGCCGACGGGATCCCGCTGCTGCGCCCCGAGGAGCAGATGTTCACCGCGATGCTCGACGGCTGGCGCAACCAGCAGCTGGCCCGCAACCTCGCGCTGGCCACGATCGCCGCCCGGGAACGGGCCGCCCGGGCGTTCGCCGTGCACGCGGACGCGTTCCCCTGGCTGTGGACCGCCGCGCTGCTGGATGAGTGACTCGGTGACCTGCGCGCGGTCCGCGGGCTGCGCCGCTCCACACTGCGCGGCTACCAGGAGTCCATCCGGTTGTTCTGCCTCTA
>NZ_JAHKRK010000584.1 GCF_019396355.1 Pseudonocardia nigra | reverse complement strand
AACTGGGAGGATCGCGTATTCATCTGCCGCGTGTTCTCGGCTTCGCTCCCGGGGCGGGTGCGGCGTAGCGGTTCCAGATGCCGCCGGCGTGGATGGTCTGGCGCTGGGTGGTGGTGTGGTGGAACCCGAGCGCCTCGGCGATCACCGGGGCGGGTGCCTGCAGCGCGAGCTGGCGTAGGGCGGCGACGCGCGCGAGCCGCAGCGGGACTCCGAGATCGCGTAGGCCCTGGCTGAGGCTGACGTAGTTAAGTGGCTGGCCGGGGCGGCGGCCGGGGAACAGCCAGCGGCTGGTGCTGCCGGCGGGTCGCTGGGCGAGCAGTCGCAGCACGAGCGTTGCGAACGGTTCGGGGACGGGTGCGGGCGGGTCGCCGAGCCGAAGCGTCATCGCGCCGTCGTCGTCGACGGCGATGTCGTCGATGGTGAGCGTCATGATTCGGGTGACGGGTTGGGCGTAGAGCAGCAGGACGCAGGCCGCGACGCGCATCCGGAGCGGGCCGTCGGCGGCGGTGTCGTCGTGGTCGATGACGAAGTGGCGCAGCAGGTTGAGCCGGTGGGTCTGGGTGAGCGCCTC
>NZ_JAHKRK010000583.1 GCF_019396355.1 Pseudonocardia nigra | reverse complement strand
CCTCGATCTTTCGTAACGACCGTGCTGTGATCTTGGGTCGCTTCTGTTGATCTTCTTGGTCGTGTCGCTGGGGGCGGGCGCGTGGGATCGCCGGCTCAGCGGGGTCTGCCGGTGCTCCGGTCCCTCGGTCGTAGGGATGTGGTGGTCGGGTCAGGGAACGGGGAGTGTGCGGAGTCGGGTGTGGGCGGTGGTGATCGCCTCGGCCCAGGGCCAGGTCGAGTCGATGTACAGGACGCGCCGCCGGGCGGTGCGCACGAGCCGTCCGGCGGTGGCGAGGATCCGCAGCCGCAGCCGTTTGGGCTCGTAGCCGGCGGCGGTGGCGGGCAGCGCGAGCCGCGCGCACCAGGCGAGCAGGTCCTGGGCGAGGGCGGCGATGGCGACGGGAGATGCGGTTCTGGTTGGTGTCGTGGAAGGGCAGGTTGCGCAGCCCGGTGTCCTTCGCCGCGCGGATCCGGTCCTCGACCCGGGCGTGGCGGCGGTGCCGCAGCTCCAGGTCAGGGAGCTGGCCGCTGGGTCCGCCGCGGGCGGTGTTGGTGAGGAACCCGGTGATCGGCAGGCCGTCGGCGTCGGTGA
>NZ_JAHKRK010000061.1 GCF_019396355.1 Pseudonocardia nigra | reverse complement strand
GAACGACGCCGGCCCCGGCAGCGATGAGTCCGCCCAGCACCCAAACGACGACCAGCCGCCGGCGGAAGCCGAGCCCGCGGGGTAGTTGGGTCCCGGTCGTCTCACCCCTCGAGGCACAGTCGACCACCGGGCGCGCGATGCACCTGACGGAGACCTGACCACGTCGGCCACAGAGCATGACGTCAGGTACGTCCACCGTGGACTACGACGTGTCACCGGATCTGTCACCGAAGCTCCGGCGTCAGCGCGCATCTGAGCCTAGCCAGGCAGCGCGGCGGACACGTAGAGCTGCGGTAGCCGGTTTGTCCACTGTCTACCCGTACGTTTGCAAGGCGGGGGTTAGGGGTTCGATTCCCCTCGTCTCCACTCTTTCGACCGGTTGAAGCATGTCGCGCAGCCGCGAGATCGCCTGCCGATGGCCGGCCCGGTAGCGTTCGACGCGAACGCCGTTGACCGGTGATCGGGTGACGTGAAGACTCCCGTCGTGCCTACGACGGAGAACCCGCCGCAGACCGGTTACGCCCCGGTGAACGGCCTGCAGATGTACTACGAGATCCACGGCTCGGGCGGAACGCCCCTGCTCCTGCTGCATGGTGGGCTGTTCAACATCGACCTGCAGTTCGGTGAGCTGATCCCCGGGCTCGCCGCGACCCGCCAGGTGATCGCCGCCGATTTCCAGGGTCACGGGCGCACCAACGACATCGACCGGCCGCTCCGGAGCGCCGACCTGGCCTCCGACGTCGTCGGCCTGCTCCAGCACCTGGACGTCGCGCAGGCCGACGTCTTCGGGTTCAGCGTGGGCGGCGCGACGGCCCTCGACCTGGCCGTCAACCACCCGGAACTGGTCCGCAAGCTGATCGTGTCGTCCGCCTCGTTCCACCCCGACGGGGACCGCCACGAGAACAGCGAGGCGGTGGGCGAGCTGACCGTCGAGATGATCGCGGGCACGCCGATGGAACAGGAGTACCGCGCCAAGTCGCCGCACCCCGACAAGCTGCAGGATCTGCTCGACAAGCTCGGAACGTTCGACAAGGGGTTCACCGGCTGGTCCGACGCCGACATCGAGGGAATCGCCGCTCCGACCCTGATCACGGTCGGCGACTGCGACGCGGTCAAGCTCGAACATGCGGTCAGGTTCCTGCAGTTGCGCGGTGGCGACGTCAACGGTGATTTCACCGGCGTCCCGTCCTCACAGCTGGCAGTGCTTCCGGGAACGACGCATTTCTTCGGGCTCGCCCGGACCGCATTGGTCCTGGACGTGGTGCTCCATTTCCTGGATGCCCCGACGCCCGAAGGTTGATCACGCGCGGGAGAGCTCCGAGAGATCACTGCGAGGGTGCCGGCCGTCGGTCGGCGGCGTGCGCCCCGGACGGGGCCGGTCGGCGATGGACCACGGTCGGGGGACCAGGAAGGGGCTCCCGAAGGTGCGTGCCGGTCGAGTGCGCACCTTCCGGCGCCCCGGCGCCGCGTCACGCACAGTGATCTTCTGGCAGCGCGTCCCGGGCTGGTGCCGGAAATCGAGTACGGACAGTGGCGGAACGCGATCGGAAAGACCGTTCCTGCCCTCCCCGTCCCAGGGCCAAACACCAGATCTTTGCTCTGGGCAATGGCTGCTACACGATGGTGGTACTCGGGTCGTGGAGCGTGTGGGGCGGAGTTAGCTTTCCGTCCTGCCAGTACGACCCAGTCGACCTGCTGGCACCCGATCGGCCCCCTCCCGGGCCATGTTCACCCATTGGAGTCGACCGTGTGGAAAAAGGCAGGAATTGTCGCCACCGCGATCGCCGCAGGCTTGCTCGCGGTCAGTCCCCTCGCCTATGCCGGGGCCGGTAGCGAGCACCCGGCCGGCAAGGCGACGGTGGAACAGGTCATCGACCCCGGCCCGGACGGCCCCCAGGAAGGCCTGGTCAACATCAACGACCTCAATGTGCTGAACGGGGTGAACCTCTGCCCGGAGGTCGTCGCCGCGGTCGGCATCGGCAACGTGCTCGGGATCCTGGGTATCGGCAACGCGCCGGCCACGGCCACCGGCGCGCCCGTGACCTGCTCGACCACGGCCACCTCCGGCGGCGGGCAGGGCTGAGAAGGAATCCGGATCACGCGGGAGGACGTGCCGGGATCGCAGTTCGCGGTCCCGGCTCTTCCTTTTCGCGGGGCCGCTCGGGAAGCCGCCCGGAATGCGGAAGCTCAGCCGGGAATCGGCGGTACGGCGTTCCGCAGCCGGATACCGCTGAACCCGAGCGTGCTCGTGTGCACGGCCGCCCAGAATTCACGGAGGTCGGGCAGGATCCGCAGGGCGATCCCGGCAGCCGCGTGGAGTGCGAAGAGGTCACCGACGGGTTCGGGCGGACCGAGCGGGCGCACGGCGCGGGTCGTCACATGGGCGTGCGGCTCCGGCTCTCCCATGGGCTCGAAGGCATGGGCGGGGAACCGGTAGGCGAACAGTTCCACGGTGCGCATGCGTTCGAGCCACCGGTATTCGGTCGCGTGCACGCGGTCGCCGCCACCGGGACCCAGGATGCCTTCGACGTCCCGGTCCCTCGAGGTGGGGGTGACCCAGGCCGCCACCCTCGGACACTGCCGCGGGAACCAGTAGGCCGGCGCCCGGGCGGCGTCGACCGCCCACACGTACGCCGTTCCCTGACGCGCGGTCGCCGCGACGTGCGGCACGAAGCTCTCGACCGTCGGGTCTTCGGAGAAGTGGAGCACCTCACCCTGGCGTGGACGCATCGCGACAGGGTGGCCGACGTGTGCTCGTCCGGGCGAGGCGGTTCTCCTCCAGCACGGCGCCGCCCGGGCCCTCCTCGACCTTCTCGGTGCCGTCCGGGAACCAGCCGGCGGCACGGTAGAAGCGGACGGCCCGGGCATTCGTCCGCAGCACCCACAGTGTGGACCGGGCGTAGCGGTCGTCCAGCCACTCCACCACGGCGTCGTGGAGCAGGCGGCCCGCGCCGCGGCCCCACCACCCGGGGTCGAGGTAGATCGCGTACAGCTCGCCGGTGGCTGGATCTTCGCGGTTCGCTCCGAATGCCGCGAACCCGACGACGTCGGGTGCCGCGAGCACCAGGATCGGCTGTGCCGGGTCGGCGATCAGCCGGGTCCACATCTGCGCCCTGGCGTCGACGGACAGGCCGGCCAGCATCTCGTCGGGGACGAGCCCGGCATAGGCGGCGCGCCAGGACCGGACGTGCACCAGGGCGATGCCGCTTGCGTCCTCGGGCGTGGCGTGCCGCAGGACGAGGTCGGCGTGAGTGGGCACCAGAGCTCCAATCACACGAACGGTGACGGCCACCGGAATCTATCCGGCGGCCGTCCCGCTCGTCGTGGGGATCCGGCGTCAGCGGGCCCGGCGGAGGCCCAGCCACTGCAGGTCGGCGAAGAAGGCCACAGCCGCGGCCTGGGCGAGCACGACGGCGGTGCCGAGCACGGTGAGCTCCTCGCGGCCCGCGACGGCCGCACCCACGCTGCCCAGCACCCAGGCCGCGTTGAGGACCACCACCGACCAGGCCCCCGGGCGGGGAACCGTCGCCCGCGTCGCGAGGAAGACCAGCCCGAGCGCGTAGGCCACGAGGAACGCGCCGGTGCCCCGCAGGGCCGCGGTCGTCGGGCCCAGGAGGTCGGCCAGCAGCGGCGCCGCGGCCACCCCGAGGACACCGAGGGCGCCGGATCCCGCGGCGTCGAGCCACAGCGCGATGCGGAGCAGGCGACCGCCGTCGCGGACGGCGGCGATGCGGGCGATGGAGAGAGGCAGAGCGGTCATCGGGGGCCTCCAGGCGTCGTGCGGTCCGTTGACTTCGACAGGATCAACTCTCGCGCGCGCAGGTCACTGCGTCGATGACACGGCAGGTAAGAGGCAGCCAGTGCGAACGAGCGGCCCGTGCCGCGACAACCCCGGTGGGTTCGCCGCGGCACGGGCCCCCCGTCGCGTCTGCGAGCGTCAGTCGATGTGGTTGCCCTCGGTCACGGTCTCGCCGGCCATCGCCCGCTGTGCCAGGTCGGCGACCATCAGCGCGGTGTCAATAGTCTGCATCGGCCCGACGTGGTTGGTCTCGGTGAAGGACCGCGGGTCCGTGGTCGGTCCGTTCACCTGGCCCATGCTGCCTTCGAACTGGACCGCACCGTCGGTCAGCTCCGCCGTGCTGGGCACCTCCGGTGCCTCCGGGAGTTCGGCCTCCGGAACCTGGGGCAGCAGCGCGGCCTCAGGGGCTGCGGCCGAGACGTTCGGGGCCTGGAACGAGAAGAGGTCCGGCAGATCCGCAAGGCGGTCCGACGGCGCGGCAGGCACGGAGCTGATCACGCCCCCAACGGCATCCGCGTGCGGCAGGGCCGGTGCCTGGCCGAGGCCGTCGGTCGAGGGGACCGCGGGCGCCTCGGGCGCGGCGAGGGCGTGACCGGCGAAGCCGACACCGAGCGCGGCGATTCCCGCAGCGGCTGCGGTCGTACGGATGCTGCGCCGGGCGAGGCTGCTCATGAAGGTGAATCCTTTCGGTACTGGCTGCCGTCCAGTTGCGACGTTGATCTGCCGGGATCAACGAACCCGTGCGGTCCGAGTTGTGTCGTTCCCCGTCGAGAACCAGCGGTTCACCCGTTCCAGTGGCGCCGTATACGCAGGTGACAGACCCTTTCACCAACCCGGGTGACCTGCCGGTGCTTGACGTGCCGGGCCGGTGCGGATTCGCGATGCGAAGCCGGGCATCATTTCGGGAATGGCGCTTCTGGGTCGTGTGGGGGCCGGGCTCGGGGCCGGAATCGGCGCCGGCGCGATCGGGCTCGGATGGTTCTACTCGTCAGTCCTCCTGGACACCTCGCAGCGTCCCGTGTACCCGGAGCGGGTGCTCGGGGCCGATGACACCACCGTGATGCTCGCGACCAGCCGGCTCACCGTGCAGCCCGGCGTGTGGGGGCTCCGGTGGGTCGACGCCGCCGGTGCGGAGCGACTGGCGGTGCTGGGCCCGGTGCTGACGCTGCGCCGCCGGGAGGTGGTGCGCTCGCTGCTCGCCGGGCCGGTGCCGCCCGCCCGGGCCCGCGCCGTGCTCGACACCGGCCCGTTCGACCCCGACCCAGCCGCCCGCGGGCTGGCCTTCGACGACGTCGACGTGCCGACCCCGCTCGGCCCCTGCCCCGCCTGGTTCGTCCCGGCGGAAGGCGACACGTGGGTGGTCACCGTGCACGGCCGGGGTGGCTCCCGCCGCGAGGCGCTGCGCATCCTGCCCGCCCTGCACGAGCGCGGGTACCCCGTGCTCATCACGAGCTATCGCAACGACGAGGGCGCGCCGCCGAGCCCGGACGGCTACTACCACCTGGGCGACACCGAGTGGGCCGACGTCGAGGCCGCCGTCCGGTACGCCAGGCGGCACGGGGCGCGGCGTGTGGTCCTCTTCGGGTGGTCGATGGGCGGCGCGATAACCGGTGCCTTCCTGGACCGCTCCGCCGATGCGTCGGACGTGGCCGCGGTCGTGTGGGACGCGCCGCTCGTGGACTGGCGCGCCACGCTGCGCCAACAGGCCCGCAACCGGAGGTTGCCACCGGGGCTGACGCCGCTGGCCACCGCGGTCACCAGCAGGCGGATCGGCATCGACTTCGACCAGTTCGACCTGCGCCTGCACCCGCCGACCGTGCGGCCGCCCACCTTCGTCGTGCACACCGACGCCGACACCGCGGTTCCGGTGGGGCCCAGCCGGGCGCTCGTCGCAGCGGCGCCCGGCCTGGACTGGCCGATGCGCTACCTGGAGGTGCCCGGGGTCGAGCACACCGGAGCGTGGAACGCCGACCCGGCGGCGTACGAGCGGGCGGTCACCGACTTCCTGTCGGAGGTCCTCGACGAGGTGCAGCGCTGACGGCTCGGCGCCCGGCTGGCACCATGGGGTGGTGACAGAACCAGGCAACGCGAAGAACACCGCGACGCTGCGGACCAACCAGGGCGACATCCGGATCACCCTGTTGCCCGATCACGCGCCGAAGACGGTGGAGAACTTCGTCGGGCTCTCGACGGGCGGGAAGAGCTACTCACAGCCGAACGCCGGCGGTGGCGACTCCGGCCCGTTCTACGACGGCTCGATCTTCCACCGTGTGATCAGCGGCTTCATGATCCAGGGTGGCGACCCCACGGGCACCGGCCGCGGTGGGCCCGGCTACCAGTTCGCCGACGAGTTCCATCCGGACCTGCGGTTCGACCGGCCCTACCTGCTCGCGATGGCGAACGCCGGGCCCGGCACCAACGGCTCGCAGTTCTTCATCACCGTCGGCCCCACCCCGCACCTCAACCGCCGCCACACGATCTTCGGTGAGGTCGCCGACGCCGAGTCGCGCGCCGTCGTGGACGCCATCGCCACCACCGCCACCGACCGGTCCGACCGGCCGCTGAACGACGTGGTGATCCAGCACATCGAGATCGCGAACTGACTCGGTCGTGAGCTACCCCGCCGGGCCGCCCACTCCGCCCCCGTACCCCGGTGGGCAGCCCACCGGACCGTCCGCGGTGTGCGTCCGGCATCCGGACCGCGCCACGGGGCTGAGCTGCACCCGGTGCGGTCGTCCCGCCTGTCCGGAGTGCCTGCGGGAGGCCTCCGTGGGCTACCAGTGCGTCGACTGCGTGGCGCAAGGGCGCAGCGGTGTCCGCCGCGGCACCACGGTGGCGGGCGCGGAGCTCGGTGGCAAGCCGATCGTGGTGCCCGCGCTGATCGTCCTCAACACCGCAATCTTCGTGTGGACGGTGGCGCAGGCGGGCAGCCTGAACGGCAACGTCGCGGCACCGCTGTTCCGCGAGTGGGCCCTGGTGCCCGGGCTCGTGGCGGCGGGCGAGTGGTGGCGGGTGCTGACGTCCGGCTTCCTGCACATCGGGCCGATCCACCTGCTGTTCAACATGATGGCGTTGTGGGTGCTCGGCCGGGACATGGAGACGGTGCTCGGCCGCGGCCGGTTCCTGGCCGTCTACCTGGTGGCACTGCTCGGCGGGGCCGCCGCGGTGATGCTGTTCTACGCGCCCAACCAGATGGTGGCCGGCGCGTCCGGGGCGGTGTTCGGCCTGATGGGTGGGCTGGCCGTCGTCCTGCGCCGGATGCGGGTGCCCGCCGGTCAGGTGATCGGGCTGATCGTGGTGAACGTCGTGATCAGTGTGGTCATCCCCGGGATCTCGCTGATCGGCCACCTCGGCGGTCTCGTGGTCGGCGCGGCCGCCACCGCAGCGCTCGTCTACGCGCCACCCCGCAACCGCACGGCCGTGCAGGCCGGCGCGTTGGGTGCGCTCGCGCTGCTGATGCTGCTCGTGATCGTTGGAGCCGTGCTGCTGTAGCCGGCGCGAACGACGGCGGGGCCACCCTCGTCAGGGTGGCCCCGCGGACTCGTCGGGATGGGTCAAGCGGGGGTTCCGCAGCCGCAACCGGAGGTGCAGCCGTCGGTGCCCCGCATCGGTTTCGTCTCTACCATCCAGACTCCTTTCGTCGCCTGTTCCCGATGGTAGGCAGATGTGGGCGCCGCTGACGACGCTCGTGCGGGCGATCCGTGGACACCATCCGTGAGGGGCACTGCGCCGAACGGGGCTGGCCGACAAGGCCGGACGGGGATCAGGGGCGCACGGCGAGCAGCTGCGGCACCACGTCCTCCGGGTCCTCGGCGAGGTCGAGCCTGCCGAAGACCAGGAGCCGCTCGCCTCCGGCCGGTGTGACGGTGTCGACCTCCAGGAGTGAGGTCTCCCGGCCGAAGCGGCGGACCCGAAGCACGCGCACGTCCTGGACGAGCGGCCACGGGTGGTGCCGGGCACCGAACAGACCGCCGACGGTGATCCCATCGGCGTCGGCGCGCAGCCGGGGACGTGCGCGCGTGCCGAACAGGGCGGCCACTGCGAACCCGACTGCGCCCACGCCGGCGAGCAACCGCCCCGCCGGATCGGCCCCGGCCGCCCACAGCGCGGCGCACCACGCGGCCGCGCCCGCGGCGATGAGCCAGGCGCAGACCACCAGTCCGACAGCGGGGCTCCACTCGCGGGCGCCCCCGATTTGATCACTCAACGTAACTTGTCCACAGGTGCTGTCCACACTGGGGACGGCTTACAGGGGTGTCTTTCCGCTGATCAGCGCCACCGCATGGTCATCAACAAGCCGATCACCACGAGTGAGAAGCCGATGGCGAAGTTCCACGGGCCGAGCTGGTCCATGAACGGGATGGACGGTCCGGCGAGGTAGTTGACGACGAGCCAGACCAGCCCGGCGAGCATCAGGCCCAGCATCACGGCGATGTACACCGGATGCGTCGGACCCGCGACCTTGACCGGCGTGGTGTTCCGCTCGTTCGGCGGCGGCGTGTAGACCGCCTTCTTCCGGACCTTGGACTTCGGCATGCGTGACCTCGCGTGACGTTCGGGGTGCTTGCCTCCACGGTAGCGTGCGTCCCCGCGATCGGAACTCAGACGCCGGCGCTCACCGCCGCCGCCTCGGCGCCGAGGGCCGCGACGGTGGGCTCCGGGACCGGGTGCCCCGCGCTCGCCATCCAGTTCGCGAGCAGCCGGTGCCCGCCCTCGGTGAGCACGGACTCCGGGTGGAACTGGACACCGACCACCGGCAGCTCCCGGTGCCGGATGGCCATGATCACGCCGCTGTCGGTCTGCCCGGTCACCTCCAGGGCGTCGGGCAGCGTGTCCGGGCGGATCGTCAGGGAGTGGTACCGGGTGGCGACGAACGGGTCGGGCAGGCCGGTGAGCAGCCCGTCGCCTCGGTGGTGCACCAGCGACGTCTTGCCGTGCAGCAGCTCCGGGGCGCGCTCGACCACCCCGCCCCAGGCCACGCCGATCGCCTGGTGCCCCAGGCAGACCCCGAGCAGCGGCAGCTCCCGGTCGGCGCTGCGGCGGATCACCTCGATGCTCGCGCCCGCCCGCTCCGGCGTGCCCGGCCCGGGGCTCACCAGCACCCCGTCGACCTCGGCCAGCTCGTCGAGGTCGACCTCGTCGTTGCGGCGCACCACCGGGTCGGCGCCGAGCTGGGCGAGGTACTGCACCAGGTTGTAGACGAAGCTGTCGTAGTTGTCGATGACGAGCACGCGCATGGCTTCAGTGTCCCCGTGGGTCGGCGCGGGTGTCGCGCTAGTTGTCGAAGATCCCGCCGGGGTAGCGCCCGAAGTACACGATGATCTGCTCGTCGGGCGACGCCGTGGTGGCATCGCCGGTGGACAGGCCGATCACCCGGTTGTCCTCCGACTCGTTGGTGGTCGGCCGGCTCTCCCGGCCGACGCGCTGGAAGCCCGCCTCCTGGAGCTCCTCGACGGCGTCCTGTGGCTCCAGACCGATCACGTCGGGGATCTCGATCTGGTCGCCGCTGGAGACCTGCAGCGTCACCTGGGAGCCCCGCTGCACCTGGGTGCCCGCCACCGGGTTCGTACCGACGACGGCGCCCTCCTCGCCGGGGCCGCTGACCTGCTGCACCTGGACCGTGAACCCGGCCTGGCCGAGCCGCTGCTGGGCGGCGTTCTGGTCGAGGCCGGACACGTCGGGTACTGCGACGGTGGTGGGTTCGGTGCCGACGACCACGGCGACGGCGCTCCCGCCCTCGACCTCCTCGCCGGCCCGCGGCGTGGACTCGAGGACGCGCCCCACCATGTCGGAGTCGGACGTCTCCCGGGTCGTCTGCTCGCCGAGGGTCAGCCCGCGTTCCTGGAGCAGCCGGCCCGCTTCCTCCACGGTCCTGCCTTCGAGCGGTGGGACGGCGGCGGTGGCGGGACCCTCGCCGACCAGGAGTGCGACCGCGGAACCCTCCTGCACCGACTGCCCCACGGGGGGCTCGGTGGACAGGACCTGGCCGACCTCGCCGACCTCCGACTCGACGGGCCGGACCTCGCGCACCACCAGATCAGCCGCGATGATCTGGTTGCGGGCGTCCGTCTCCGACTGCCCGACGACGTTGGGTACGGCCACCATCGCCGGTGGCGGTGAACCGCGGAGCAGCTGGAACGCGACGAACCCGACGAGCCCGAGCGCGATCAGCACCGCCGCGGCGATCCCGATCGTCTTACCGGTGCTGTTGCGCGGGGGCTCGTCGTCGTAGTAGTCGTAGTCCGGGACGGGCGCGGCGGCGGTGTGCCGGGAGCCGTTGAGCCGGCGGGTGGGGCCGGTGCTCCGCGGCGGCGCGAGCATCGCGGTGCGCTCGTCCTCGCTCATCACCAGCGGGGCCATCGGGTTCTGCCCGCTGCGCACCCGCACGAGGTCCGACCGCATCTCGGCGGCCGACTGGTAGCGGTTGACCGGGTTCTTGCTCAACGCCTTGAGCACGACGGCGTCGAGCGTGGCCGGCACGCTCGGGTTGACCTCCGACGGGCGCCGTGGGTCCTCCCGCACGTGCTGGTAGGCCACCGCGACGGGGGTGTCGCCGGTGAACGGGGGTTCCCCGGTGAGCAGCTCGAACAGCACGCAGCCCGCCGCGTAGACATCGCTGCGGGCGTCGACGGCCTCGCCGCGCGCCTGCTCCGGCGACAGGTACTGCGCCGTGCCGATGACCGCGGCCGTCTGCGTGACGTTCTGGCCCTCGCCGAGCGCCCGGGCGATGCCGAAGTCCATCACCTTCACAGCGCCCGAACGGTTGATCATGACGTTGGCCGGCTTGACGTCACGATGGATGATGTTGTGCCGGTGGCTGAAGTCGAGCGCTGCGCAGACATCGGCCATCACCTCGATGACCTTCTGCTGGGTCATCGGTCCGGTGGTCTTGACGATCTCGCGCAGCGTCTGCCCGTCCACGTACTCCATGACGATGTAGGGCAGCGGGCCGAACTCGCTCTGCACCTCGCCGGTGTCGTACACGGCGACGATCGCGGGGTGGTTGAGGGCCGCGGCGTTCTGGGCCTCGCGGCGGAAGCGCATCTGGAACTGCGGGTCGCGGGCGAGGTCGGCCCGGAGCACCTTGATGGCGACGTCGCGGCCCAGGCGCGTGTCGAGCCCGCGATGCACCTCGGACATGCCGCCGTAACCGAGCACCTCGCCCAGTTCATAGCGCTCGGACAACAGTCGGGGGGTGGTCATCGCTGCCAGTTCCTGGGGGTCATGGGTGATCTGGACATCATGCCGGTCACGTCGCCCGTCGGGGTGGCCTGTCGGCCGCCCCGGCGCCGGACCGTCGGCTGGACGGGTTCACCGGGCGACCCCGGCATGGAGTACCGGGCCCGGCCCCCCGCCGGGCGCCGCCGGTCGGGCCAGGACGCCCTTCCAGCCCGCCACCGTACCCGCTGGCGCGCTGCTCGGGGTCGCATCCGGCTGCTGTGCGCCGCCCTCTCCGAGTCCGCGGAACACGAAGACCCCGACCACCACGGCGGCCACGGTGAGTAGCACGAACAGCACGAGCAACAGGCTGCGGCCCATTCCGGCGGTGGGCTGCAGCCGCAGCGGCTCCGAACGGGGAGCGGGCGCGACCGGCGGATGGCCCGACGACCGGCGCCGCGGCGGCGGTGTCGGCTCGGGCGTGTCGCCGAACTCATGGGGGGCCGGCGCGGCCGCTGGCGGCGGCGTGCCCAGCGGAACCCGACTGCGGCCGCGGGACGGGGTGGCCGTGGACCGCAGCGGGACGGCGGCGGTGACGCCGGTGACCGACGCGGGCGCAGGCAGCGGCTCGCCGCGCCGTACGGCGGCGACCGCGAGGGCGAACTCGCCGCCCGTGGCGTAGCGCCGGCCGGGATCCTTGACGAGCACCGCGTCGATGAGCTCGCGGGCGGCCTGCGGCACGCCGGCGGGCAGCGGCGGCGGCTCCTCGCGCACCTGCATCATCGCCACCGCCACGGCGCTCTCGGCACGGAAGGGCCGGTGCCCCGCGAGGCACTCGTAGCCGACGATACCGAGCGAGTAGACGTCGCCCGCCGGGCCCGCCTCGGCACCGCTCGCCTGTTCCGGCGCGATGTAGTGGGCAGTGCCCATCACCATGCCAGACCGCGTGACCGGCACGGCGTCGGCGGCCTTGGCGATTCCGAAGTCGGTGAGCTTCACCAGTCCGTCGGTGCGGACGAGGATGTTGCCCGGCTTCACGTCGCGGTGCACGAACCCGCGCTCGTGGGCCGCCTGCAGTGCCCAGCCGGCCTCCTCGAGCAGCCGCAGCGTCTCGTCGGGGTCGATCGGGCCACGCCCGATGAGCGTGGACAGCGGCTCGCCGCGGACCAGCTCCATCACCAGGTACGCGGTGTGCTGCCCGGGGGCCGGGCCGTCGTCCTCGCCGTAGTCGTGGACCGCGGCGATCCCGGAGTGGTCCAGCGACGCGACCGTGCGCGCCTCGATGCGGAACCGGTGGAGGAACTCCGGGTCGTCCGACAGCTCGGGGCGCAGGACCTTGACGGCGACGCTGCGACCCAGCCGGGTGTCCGAGGCCTCCCAGACCTCACCCATCCCGCCCACGGCGATCCGCCGCTCCAGCTGGTAGCGGTCGGCGATCTTCTGCCCGGCGGCGAGAACGTTCATCACGCCTCCTCGCTGGCGCTCGTCGGCGACGTGAACGGCGTTGCTGCGCTGAATGGTGCCCTCGCAAGCTCGGTCACGCCCCCTCCTCGCTGGCGCTCGTCGGCAGAGTGAACGACATTGCTGTGTTGAATGGTGACCTCGCAAGCTCGGTCACGACTGCTGCCCCAGTGCCTCGCGGATCACCGCGCGGCCGATCGGAGCGGCCACCTGGCCACCCGTGGCCGCCAGGTTGCTCCGGTCCCCACCCGACTCGACGAGCACCGCGACCGCGACCTGCGGGTCGTCGGCGGGCGCGAACGCGGCGTACCAGACGTGCGGTGCGTTCTCCTTGGGGTTCACCCCGTGCTCCGCGGTGCCGGTCTTGGCCGCGATCTGCACTCCGGTGATCTTGCCGCTGCCGGAGTAGGAGTTCTCGTTGTTGACCATCATCTCGGTCAGCGTGCGCGCGACGCCCGCGTCGATCGCGGGGCCGAGCCGGTCCGGCTCGGTCGTCTCGATCGGGTCCAGCTCCTGGCTCTGGATCTCCTTGACCAGATACGGCGCCATCAGCTGCCCGTCGTTGGCGATCGCGGCCACGATCATGGCGTTCTGCAGTGGGGTGAGCGCGACGTCCCGCTGGCCGATGCTGGACTGCTGCAGCGCCGCGGTGTCCTCGATCTCGCCGATCGTGGAGTCGGCCACCGGCATCGGGATCGACAGGTCCGCGGTGCCGATGCCGAAGTTCTCGGCCTGCTCCCGGATGGCCTGCTCGCCCAGCTCGGCCCCGAGCTGCGCGAAAGCCGTGTTGCAGGAGCGCTGCAGGGCTTCGCGCAGGCTCGCCGTCGCCGAGGTGCCGCAGGCGTTGCCGTTGAAGTTCTCGAGCGGCGTACTGGTGTTCTGCAGGACGATCTCCGGCGCGGCCGTGAGCTGGCTGTCCGGCGTGTACCGCCCGCTCGCGAGCGCCGCGGCGGTGATGACCAGCTTGAAGGTGGAGCCGGGCGGGTAGATCTCGTCGATGGCGCGGTTGGTCAGCACCGGCGGCTCGGCCGACGTGTACTCCTCCCACGCGGCCGTCTGCTCCTCCGCGCTGTGGCTCGCGAGCGGGTTCGGGTCGTAGGACGGCGTCGAGGCCATGGCCAGGATCTCGCCGGTCTGCGGGCGCAGCGCCACGACCGCGCCGCTGTAGCCCCGGCTCTCCAGCTGCTCGTAGGCGATCCGCTGGACGTCGGGATCGATGGTCGTCACCACGTTGCCGCCGCTGGGATCGCGGCCGGTGATGAGGTCCGACAGCCTGCGACCGAACAGGCGGTCGTCGCTGCCGTTCAGCACCGCGTCGGCGGCCCGCTCGATCCCGCTGGAGCCGTAGATCACCGAGTAGTAGCCCGTGATCGGGGCGAACAGCGGCCCCTCGGGGTACTGGCGCTGGTAGCGCAGCCGGTCGTCGGTCTCGACGCTGCCCGCCAGCACCTGCCCCTCGGCGCTGATTTGGCCGCGCTTGCGCGAGTACTCCGCGAGGAGCACGCGCTGGTTGCGGGGATCGTCGCGGTAGTCGTCGGCCTTGACGACCTGCACGTAGGTGAGGTTGGCCATCAGCAGCAGGATCATCGCCATCACCGCGATCGCGATGCGGCGGACCGGGGTGTTCACCGCGGGCGCTCCACGAGCTCGGTGCCGGCCTCCGCGATCGGGGGCAGCGGCGTGGCCGGGCGACGGGGGAGCGGGGCGCGTGCCGCGTTCGAGATCCGCAGCAGGAGCGCGACGAGCGCGTAGTTGGCCACCAGCGACGAGCCGCCGTAGGACAGGAACGGCAGGGTGAGCCCGGTGAGCGGGATCAGCTTCGACGCCCCACCGATGACGATGAAGATCTGCAGCGCGAGCGTGAATGCGAGGCCGGTGGCCAGCAGCTTGCCGAAACTGTCGCGCACCGCGAGCGCGCTGCGCAGCCCGCGCGTGATGAGGACGAGGTAGACGATGAGGATCGCGGCCAGGCCGATCAGCCCCAGCTCCTCACCGAGCGAGGACAGCATGAAGTCGCTCTCGGCGAACGGGACCAGGTCGGGCCGTCCCGCCCCCAGCCCAGTGCCACCGACACCGCCGGTGCCCAGCCCGAACAGCGCCTGCCCGATCTGGTAGCCGGTGCCGTCGAAGTCGGCGAACGGGTCCAGCCAGACCTGCACCCGCACCCGGACGTGGCTGAACAGCTGGTAGGCGATCAGGCAGCCGACCATGAAGAACGTCAGCCCGATGACCATCCACGACACCCGCTCGGTGGCGCCGTAGAGCAGCACCAGCACGATGCCGAAGAACAGCAGCGACGTGCCGAGGTCGCGCTCCAGCACGAGCACACCGACCGAGAGGCCCCACGCGACGAGCAGCGGGGCGAGGTCGCGGGCCCGCGGCAGCTCCATCCCGAGGAAGCGGCGGCCCGCCGTGGTGAACAGATCGCGCTTCTGCACGAGGAACGCCGCGAAGAACACGATCAGCAGGATCTTGGCGAACTCGCCGGGCTGGATACCCACCGGGCCGACCCGGATCCACAGCTTCGCGCCGTTGACCTCGGAGATCGACGACGGCAGCAGCCCGGGCAGCGCCAGCAGCACGATCCCCGCGAACCCCGCGGTGTAGGCGTAGCGGGCGATCGTCCGGTGGTCGCGCACGATCCACAGCACCGCGACGAACAGCGCGAGCCCGATGGCCGTCCAGGCGACCTGCCGGGACAGCAGCGCGGTGGGCGCCTCCTGGCCGAGCAGCGCCGCGCGGTCGGCCTCGGCGAGGTCCAGCCGGTGGATCATCACCAGACCCAGCCCGTTGAGCAGCGCCACGCAGGGCAGGATCAGCGGGTCGGCGTACGGGGCGAACTTGCGGACCGCGAAGTGCGCCCCGGTGAACAGGGCGAGGTAGGCGAGCCCGACGAACAGCAGCGCCCGCGTGAGCTCCTGCTCCTGGTTGGCCTCGACCAGCACGAGCGCGCCGGTGACGATCACCGTGGCGAACGCGAGCAGCACGAGCTCGATGCCCCGCCCGGTGGGCAGGGGCGCCGGCGTGGGCGGCTGGCCGGACCGCTGGTCGGCGGCCGTCATCAGCTCACCGACCTGCAGGTCGTGCCCGGTACGGGGGCGGGCGTCGGGAGCGGCGTGGTGTCGACCGGCGGCAGCAGGTTGGGATCGGCGATCCCCGGCGGCAGGACCGGGTCGGCAGGCGTCTGCGGCTGCTGCTGGACCGGGTCGGGGCAGGGCTCGAGCATCCGGTCGCGCAGCCGCTCGATCACGCCGCGGGCGCCCTCGAGGCCGCCGTTGGTGAGGATGCCGTCGCGCACCTGGCTGCGCTCGGTCTCCGGCAGGTCGGACAGGGCGATGTCGGACCGCTCGGCCACCCGCTGCAGGGGCAGGCCCAGCACGTCGCCGCGGACGCCCTGGAAGATCACGACCTGCTCGGCGTCGGCGCCGACGTAGTACTGCTGCATCACCCACATGCGGGCCAGGAACCCGCCCGCGACGAGCACCGCCACGACGGCGACCACCCCGAGCGCGAGCCGCCACCGTGGGCGCCGCCGCGCGGTGGCGGTGGCCGGCGCGGACACGATCCGCTGCGGGGCGGTGCGGGTGAGCGTGGTGGCCGAGGCGCGCGCGGCGGCCGAGTCGGGCGGCGGGCCGTCCTCGCTGCCGTCGCCCACGGAGCCGCCCATGATCGGGGCGTCCTCGCCGAACTCGATGTCGACGACGTCCGCGACGATGCAGGTGATGTTGTCCGGGCCGCCGCCGCGCAGCGCGAGCTCGATCATGCGGTCGGCGCACTCGCGCGGGTCGTGGTAGCTGCGCAGCGTGTCGGCCAGCGTCTCGTCGCTCACCACGCCGGACAGGCCGTCCGAGCAGAGCAGGTAGCGGTCGCCCGCGCGCGCCTCACGAATGGTCAGCGACGGGTCGACGTCCTGCCCCGTGATCGCGCGCAGCAGCAGCGATCGCTGCGGGTGGGTGTGGGCCTCCTCCTCGGTGATCCGGCCCTCGTCGATCAGCGACTGGACGAACGTGTCGTCCTTGGTGATCTGCGTGAAGATGCCGTCCCGGAGCTGGTAGGCCCGGGAGTCGCCGATGTGCACCAGCCCCAGCCGCGAACCCGCGAACAGGATGGCCGTGAGCGTGGTGCCCATGCCCTCCAGATCGGGGGCATCGGCGACGTGCTGGGTGATCGCGGCGTTGCCCTGCACCGTGGCGTCCCGCAGCTCCGCCAGCAGGTCGTCGCCCGGATCGTCCTCGTCGAGCGGGGCGAGCGCGGCGATCACCAGCGAGGACGCGACCTCGCCCGCCGCGTGCCCGCCCATGCCGTCGGCGAGTGCGAGCAGGCGCGGCCCGGCGTACACGGCGTCCTGGTTGTTCTGCCGGACGAGCCCGCGGTCGCTGCGGGCGGAGTAGCGCAGCACGAGCGTCATCGCGGCACTCCGGTCGGTCGATCGGCGTGACCAGGCCTGGGCGACGGGTCGGGGTGTCGGTCACTCATGACCGGAGCTCGATCACCGTCTTGCCGATGCGGACAGGGACTCCCAGGGGAACCCGGGTGGGTCCGGTGACCTTAGCCCGATCAAGGTAGGTGCCGTTGGTCGACCCGAGGTCCTCGACGTACCACTCGTCGCCCTGCTGCGCGATCCGCGCGTGCCGGGTGGAGGCGTAGTCGTCATCGAGCACCAGCGTCGAGTCGTCGGCCCGGCCGATCAGGATCGGCCGGGAGTCCAGCGACAAGCGGGTTCCCGCCAGCGCGCCCTGGGTGACGATCAGCTGGCGGGCCGTACGCCCCCGCTTCGTGCGGGTGGTGGCGCGCCCGCCGGGAACGAGCGCCCGGAGACCGGACGCGGCGTACAGGTCGGAGCGCACCACCCGGAGCGCGACCAGCACGAACAGCCAGAGGAGGGCGAGGAATCCCGCCCTGGTCAGCTGCAGCACCAACTCCGGCACTCGCGGCGCACTCCGTTCTCTCCGATATCGTCGTCCCCGTTCCTGCGGCGCGGGCTACTGGGTGCGGAAGACGAGGCTCGAGTGCCCGACCCGGATGACGTCGCCGTCGCCCAGCTGCCAGGTCTGCACCGGGTTGCCGTTGACCGTGGTGCCGTTGGTGGACCCGAGGTCGGTCAGCGTTGCGGTCTGACCATCCCAGCTGATCTCCAGGTGGCGGCGCGACACGCCGGTGTCCGGAAGGCGGAACGACGAGTCCTGGCCCCGGCCGATGACGTGGCTGCCCTGGGTGAGGTCGAAGGTGCGACCCGAGCCGTCGTCCAGGCTGAGCGAGGCCGACAGCCCCTGCTGCCCGTAGCCGCCCGGCTGGTTCCAGCCGGCCTGCTGGCCGTAGCCCTGCTGCTCGTAGCCGGCGTCGTAGCCCTGGTCGTACTGCTGCTGGCCGTACCCGCCCTGCTGGTAGCCCTGGTCGTAGCCAGGCGCGTAGCCCTGCTGGCCGTACCCGCCACCGGGCTGTGCATGGCCCTGCTGCCCGTAGCCCTGGTCGTAGCCGCCGCCCTGCTGCGGGTAGCCGCCCTGCTGGGGGTAGCCGCCGCCCTGCTGGCCGTAGCCCTGGTCGTAGCCGCCGCCCTGCTGCGGGTAGCCGCCGCCCTGCTGGCCGTAACCCTGGTCGTAGCCGCCGCCCTGCTGCTGGCCGCCGTAGCCGCCGCCCTGCTGCGGGTAGCCGCCGCCCTGCTGGCCGTAACCCTGCTGGGGTCCGGGCTCGCCCTGGTCGTACCCCCCCTGACGCTGGTCGTAGGCGGGCGGGGCGTACGTCTGCTGCCCGTATCCGCCGGGGGCACCACGGTCGTATCCGTACTGCCCGTTCTCCTCGGGGTGGCCCGGTTGCTGGCTCATGGGTGCTTCTCCTGCGTCGCGTGCTCGGATGGCGTCCCGGCGGGAAGCGTCGGGGTCCACGGACGAGCGGGTGCGGAACTGTCCCGTGTGCAGCGCATCGGAGCGCTCCAGAAAGACTACGACCTCGCCGTAGGCGTCCCATCCCTGGTCGGCGAGTTGCTCGGCGACAGAGCCGGAGAGCGAGTTGACGATCTCCGCGCGGTCGCCGCCCATGCGATCGTGATCGGAGGGGCTGAGCAGCACGGTGAACCGGTTGGGCGCCAGCAGGCGCCCCCCGGCGAGCTCCTCGATGTGGTCCTCGGCTTCCCGCAGCAGCGCCTGCACGACTTCCTGGGGAACGACGCTGCCGCCGAAGACCCGCGCGAAGGCGTCGCCCACCAGTCCCTGGAGACGGCGTTCAAACCTGTCGACGCGGCCCAACCGATCTTCCTCCGTTCGCATCGGCGTGTTGCTGGCAGTACCGATCGTATCTGTGCTAGCCGCGGCGCCGTCGCCCCCCGACCGGCGGGTGATGAGACCCCCCGATCAGCGTGGCTCCACCCCCGTGCTAGCTTTCTTCCTGCCAGGGCGAGTGGCGGAATGGCAGACGCGCACGGTTCAGGTCCGTGTGTCCGTAAGGACGTGAGGGTTCAACTCCCTCCTCGCCCACCCTCACTCCGGGTCAGCGTGCTCGCGGAGCACGCTCACCCAGTCGTTCGGGATTTCGTCTGGGGGTGCAACCCCCAGACCCCGCCCGGAGGGGCTTCGCCCCCCGGACCCCCCTTCCAATGGTTGCGTCGGGTGGGTTCCCTCCGGTCCAGCGCGCCGTAAGTCGTCGCCCGTCAAGGATGCCGCAGGTCGTCGCCCGTCATGGATCCATTGCCGATCTCCTCTCATGATCTTCAAGGAACGACGATACCGGTGGCGGCCGGTTCCGGCCCGGTGATCTTTTCGGCGCCCCTCACCGGCGCACCGCCGGTCGCTCCGGGTGATCGGCGAGCACCAGCAGGTCGGCCTCTCCCGCCGGGTCTCGCTCGGTCTCGTAGCGGGCGTAGGCGGGCAGTGTCCACTGCTCCTCCACCGGGGTCCTCCTGGCCAGTGCCGGCCCGCTCATCCGCAGGTGCACGGCGAGGTCGAGCGGCAGCCCCCGGCCGAGCAGCAGTGCACCGGCGAGCACCACGACCCCGTCCTCGGGCAGCGCCGCGTACCCGTCGCGGTAGGCGCGGTCGGCCGCGGCGTCCCACAGTCGTGGCAGCACCCGCCCCGACCCGCCCGGGCCCGCCGGGTCGAGCACCTCCCGGATCAGCCCGCCGACGTCCAGCCACCCGTCGAGGAACTCGTCGGGGTCGGTGTGGCCGTACTCCAGACGCACCGAGGCCGGCCGCAGGAAGTCGAATGCGGACACCACGACCACGGCCCTGCCGAGCGCGCGCAGGTGCGTCGCCACCGATGCCGCCAGCGCGGCAGGTCGGGTCGGCGGTGGCCCGTCGAGCGCGAGGCGCACGCGCCCTGGGCGGGCGGCGACGAGCTCGGCCACCTCATCGGCGAGCCGGTTCGGGCTGACGGGGGTGACGTTCACGGTCCGATGGTGTCCCAACGCTCGTGGCCTACTGGCGGTAGCCCTCCACGACATCGGCCGGCCGTTCCTGCGCGCTGTCGGGGTCGAGGCCGGCCCGGCGCCGCGCGTCACGCTGGCGCAGCAGGTCCCAGTAGCGGTCCAGCTGCACGCCGAGCCGGTCCAGACGCTGCTTCTCCTCGTCCGACAGCGCCTGCCCGACATGGCTGCGTTCCAGGCGGTGCTCCTCCGCGACCAGCTCGTCGATCCGCCGGTGCAGTTCGTCGTCGTCCATGCCGTCCCCGTCCGATGTCGAAGGTGTGGGTCGCTGTCGTTGTACCCGTCTCCCGCCGGGTTGCCCATGATCGTGGGATGGGCCGGCTTCCGCCCCGCGGAACACCTCGCACGGGCGGCCGATGCGCGGATAGGTTGCCGACCATGCATGGACGCACCGAACCCCCGTTCCCGGCCGACCACGTCGGGAGCCTGCTCCGCCCACCGGCGCTCCTCGCGGCGAGGGAGCGGTTCGCCGCCGGCGACCTCGACGCCGACGGGCTGCGGGCGGCCGAGGACGAGGCCATCCGCGACGTCGTCGCGATGCAGGAGGAGATCGGGCTGCAGTCGGCCACCGACGGCGAGTTCCGCCGCTCGTCGTGGCACATGGACTTCATCTACCAGCTCGGCGGGATCAGCCGGACGAGCTCGAACCTCGCCGTGAAGTTCCACAACGCCACCGAGGAGATCGAGTTCACCCCGTCGGGGATGGCGGTGGACGGGAAGGTGCGGCTGGAGCAGCCGATCTTCGCCGACCACTTCCGGTTCCTTGCCGGGGAGACCAGATCGGCCGTGCCGAAGCTGACGATCCCGTCGCCCAGCATGGTCCACTACCGGGGCGGGCGGGCCGCGATCGATCCGGAGGTCTACCCGGACGTCGAGGAGTTCTGGACCGATCTCTCGGCGGCCTACGCCGACCAGATCCGTGCCATGGGCGACCTCGGGTGCCGCTACCTGCAGCTCGACGACACCAGCCTGGCGTACCTCAACGACCCGGCCCAGCGCGCCGAGCTCGCCGCCCGCGGCGACGACGCCGACGCCCAGCACCTGCGCTACATCAAGCAGATCAACGCGGCGGTCGCGAACCGGCCGGAGGGCATGCGGATCACCACCCACATGTGCCGCGGCAACTTCCGCTCGTCCTGGGTCGCGGAGGGCGGGTACGACTTCGTGGCCGAGGCGCTCTTCGGCGAGCTCGACGTCGACGGGTTCTTCTGCGAGTTCGACGACGAGCGCTCCGGCGGGTTCGCGCCGCTGCGGTTCGTGCGGCCCGGCAAGCAGGTGGTGCTCGGGCTCGTCACGACCAAGCGCGGTGAGCTCGAGGACCCGGACGTGCTCAAGCGACGGATCGACGAGGCCGCGAAGTACGTGCCGCTCGACCAGCTGTGCCTGTCCCCGCAATGCGGGTTCTCCTCCACGGTGGAGGGCAACAGCCTCAGCTACAACGAGCAGGTGGCGAAGCTGCGGCTGATCGTCGACGTGGCGCAGGACGTCTGGGGCTGACCCGGACACTGCCCCGCGCGAATTGCCAGCAAGGTGGCCTTGCTGCCGTCCAGTGGCAGTATCGCCACCTTGCTGGCGTTCCCGGGACCGCTTCCCGCCGGTGCTACTCGCCAGTAGGCTTCGGTCGTGACGACGGACACGAGCTGGGTCGGCGCGACGATGGGCACGACCGTGCCGTGGGTGGGCACCGTCGGTGTGGAGTTCGGGGAGGTCACGCCCCAGCGGGTGGTGGCGCACCTGCCCGACGCCGCCGAGCTGCGCAACCACGTCGGCGGCCCGCACGCGGCGATGATCTTCGGTCTGGGCGAGACCGCGTCCGGGGCGGTCACGCTCGCCGCGTTCGCCCCGGCCATGGAGCGGGCCACGCCGCTGCCCGTCCGCAGCGACATCGAGTACCTCCGCGTCGCGCGCGGCCCGCTCACGGCGGTGGCCGTGCTCGAGCGCCCCGCCGCCGACGTGCTCGCCGAGCTCGACGCTGGGACGCGTCCGGAGTTCGCCGTGGCGGTCACGATCAGCGACGCGCAGGCGCGGGAGACCACCCGGATGACCGTCGTCTGGACATTGCGCCCGAATCGATAGAGCGCGCCGCCTCCGGTGCCGCTACCGTCCGGCCCGTGCACGTGGTGATCGCCGGAGGACACGGGAAGATCGGATTGCGGCTGGCCGCGCTGTTGGCGGGCCGCGGGGACGTGGTCACCGGGGTGGTCCGCAACCCCGACCATCGCGAGGACCTCGAACGTGCGGGTGCGACGGCGGCCGTCGTCGACCTGGAGTCGGCAGGCGTCGACGAGCTGGCCGTCCACCTCACGGGCGCCGACGCGGTGGTGTTCGCCGCCGGTGCCGGCCCGGGCAGCGGGGTGGCCCGCAAGGACACCGTCGACCGGGCGGCGGCCCTGCTGCTCGCCGATGCGGCCACGCAGGCGGGCGTCCGCCGCTACCTGCTGGTCTCGTCGATGGGGGTGGACGCGGAGCCCGACCCGGAGCGGGGCGAGGTCTGGGCGGCGTACATCCGGGCGAAGAAGGCCGCCGAGGAGGCGATCACCAGCAGCGAGCTCGAGTGGACGGTCCTACGGCCCGGCCGGCTCACCGACGACCCCGGCACCGGGTTGGTGCTGCTCGGGCCGCCGCCCGTCGGCCCCGGCCCGATCAGCCGCGACGACACCGCCGCCGTAATCGCCGCGCTGCTCGACCACCCCGCCACCGCCGGGCACGTGCTGGAGCTGCGCGAGGGCGACGCCGACGTGCTCGAGGCCGTCACCGCGGTGTCGTCATGAGCGCCCCGCGCACCGTCGATGTGATCGTCATCGGCGGCGGCGCCGTGGGCGAGAACGCCGCCGACTACGCCGTCCGCGCCGGGCTCTCCGCGGTGCTCGTCGAGGCCGAGCTGCTCGGCGGGGAGTGCTCGTACTGGGCATGCATGCCGTCCAAGGCGCTGCTGCGCACCGGGCACGCGGTCGCCGCGGTGCGCAGGCTGCCCGGCACCAGCGCGGAGTTCGACCCCGCCGCCGTGCTCGACCGGCGCGACGGCTTCACCTCGCACTGGAACGACGAGAGCCAGGTCCAGTGGGCGCGGGGCGCGGGTATCACAGTCCTGCGGGGGCATGCCCGGCTCACCGGGGAGCGCACCGTCGCCGTCGAGGACGGCCCGGCGGGCGCGCAGACGCTCAGGGCCCGGCACGCCGTCGTGGTCTGCACCGGGAGCGTGCCGGTCCGGCCGCCGGTCCCGGGGCTCGACACCGTGCGGACGTGGGGCTCCCGGGAGGCCACGTCGGCCAAGGAGGTGCCGGCCCGGCTCGGCGTGGTCGGCGGCGGGGTCGTCGGCTGCGAGCTGGCGCAAGCGTTCCGGCGGCTCGGCGCGCAGGTCACGCTCCTGCAACGGTCGGAGCGGCTGCTGCAGGGGCTGGAGCCGTTCGCGGGGGATCGGGTCGCCGCTGCCCTGCGCGCCGAAGGCGTCGACGTGCGGCTGGGTGCGGAGCTGGACTCCGTGGCGCCCGACGGCGATGCCGTCGCGCTGCGGGTCGGCGGCGAGACGATCAGCGTGGACGAGCTGCTCGTCGCGACCGGGCGCAGGCCGAACACCGACGACGTCGGGCTGGAAGCGGTCGGGCTCGACCCGGGCGGGCCCCTGGTGGTGGACGACTCCGGGTTGGTGGAGGGCGTCGCGGGGCAGTGGCTCTACGCGGCGGGTGACGTCACCGGCCGGGCCCCGCTGACCCATCAGGGCAAGTACGCCGCGCGGATCGTCGGCGCGGCGATCGGCGCCCGGGCGATCGGCCAGGAGCCGGAGACGTGGGCGTGGGGCGAGCACGCGGCCACCGCCGACCACACCGCGGTGCCGCAGGTGGTGTTCACCGACCCGGAGGTTGCCGGCGTCGGCCGGACCGCCGAGCAGGCGAGGGACGCCGGGCTCGACGTGCGGGTCGTCGACCTGCCGATCGCGGTGGCGGGCTCGGCGCTCGAGGCGGACGGTTACGACGGCGCGGCACGCATGGTGGTGGACGAGCGCCGGGGAGTTCTCGTCGGCGTGACGTTCGTCGGCCAGGACGTGGCGGAGATGCTGCACGCGGCGACGATCGCCGTCGTCGGGGAGGTGCCGATGCATCGGCTGTGGCACGCCGTGCCCGCCTACCCGACGATCAGCGAGGTGTGGCTGCGGCTGCTGGAGGCCTACCGCACGCCGTCGTAGTGGCGGGTTCCTCTACGCGCTCTGGGCCAGCGCGGCGGCCAGGCCCAGCGTCAGCGCCATCAGCGCCGTCTCCAGGCCTGCCCAGCGCAGCACGGGGAGGCGGCCGGTCGCGAGCCTGCGGCGGGCCAGCCCGCCCAGGCAGGCGAGCAGCACGAGGCAGGCGGACTTGGCCAGCACGAGCAGGCCGTAGGGCGTGGTGACCAACCCGGCCCAGCCCTCGACCCGGAGCACGGCGTTGACCACTCCGGTGAGGGTCACCGCGGCGATGCAGATCCCGGCGAGCCGGGAGAAGCCGGGCAGCACCGCGTCCAGCAGCGGGCGGTGGCGGGCCACGAGCACCAGCACTGCGGCGAGCCCGCCGACCCAGAGCGCGGCCGCGCCGACGTGCAGCGCCATCGTGATCACCGCGAGCTGGTGGTCGGCGGCGGTGCCGGCGTGCCCGGTCACGCCGGGCGTGATGACCCCGAGCAGCGCGGCGATCAGCACCACCCGCACCTGGACCAGGCCGGGGTCGCGCAACCGGACGACGGCGCAGCCGAGCACGACCGCGACGCAGCCCGCCGTGAGCACCATGCCGCGGCCCGCGGCGAGCTGGGCCGACCAGCGCGTGAGCTCGTCCCACCCGATGCGGTGGACCGGGCGGCCGAACGCGTCGGCGGTGCGGTAGGCGACCCCGAGCAGCACGAGCACCAGCCAGGCGCCGGAGAGGGCGACCACGGCGCGGTCCGCCGCGGCGCGCACTCCGGCGAGCGCGCGGCCGGCCCCACCGGGCAGGTCGGCCCGGTTCCCGGGAAGTAGCACGCCCAGCAGCGCCAGCCCGACGCACGCCACGCCCGCGACGTCCATACCGGAGCGGGTGACGGCGATGCCGGCGAGCACGGACGGCGCCGAGCTCAGCGGCGTGGCGGTAAGCAGGCCCACCAGCACCGCGGTGCCGACCGCGAGCCCGGCCCAGCCGACCGGTGGCAGCCACCGGACGGCCGGGTGCGGGCGCGCGGCCGGCGGCGTCATCCCCGGCCCAGCCGCAGCGCCGCGACGACGCCCCCGGCGACGAGCACGGCCGCTCCGACGATCCACGGCCATACGGGAGCGCCACCATCGGCGCCGTCCGCGCGGGCGTCCGTGGCTTCCTCGGCGGGCGGTGCGCTCGTGGGACCGGCGTCGGCGGGTGCGCTCGGGCCCGTGGCGGTGCCTGCGGGTGCCCCGGCGGCCGGGCCCGGCTCGGTCAGCGTGAACGTGACGCTGCCGGTGACCGGATGCCCGTCCTCGGAGACGACCCGGTAGCCGACCTGGTACTCGCCGGCCGGGCCGAGCGGCTGCACGCCGATGCTGACGTCGCGGCCCTCGGCGGTGACGTCACCCGCCTCGTAGTGCGTCCCGTCGGGGCCGACGACCGTGACGGTGGCGAAGCCGGGCTGCATCGTCTCGTTGAACGTCAGGGTGACGCGTTCCGGACCCGTGGCGGTGCTGGTGCCGTCGGCGGGGTCGCTGCCCTGCAGGCGGGCGTGCGCGAGCGCCGGGGTGGTGCCGAGCAGCAGGGCGAGGCCGCAGAGCAGGGTGACCGCGACGGCGCGGAGGGCTCGGGTGGTCATCGCTCGCCCCCCTGCATGCGCCTGCCGCGGAGTACGGCTCCTGCACCGAGGCCGAGGCCGAGCGCACCGACGAGGAGCCCGCCGCCGCCCAGCCACCGCGCCGTGGCGTCGATGCCGTCCCCGGCCGCCGCTGTGACGACGGGTTGCGCCTCGGCGGGATCGGTCAGGGTGACGGTCGGGGCGGGCCGCTCGGGTTCGGAGCCGTCGACCGACGGCGGCTGGTCCCACGCGACGACCTCGCCGTCGTCGTAGGTCTGCACGGCGGGCAGCACGAGCGAGTCGGTGTCGGTGGGCAGCGGACCGAGCGACAGGGGGAACTCGGCGAACTCGCCGGGACCGATCCGGACGCCCGGGTCGGCGGTCCAGGTGACGGTCCGGGGCGCCTCGGCGATCGTGCGCCCGTTCCGTTCGATCGGCGGGTCGAGAAGGGCCGAGGTGACGGTGGCGGTCCAGCCGGGGCGCGGCGTGGTGCGCACCGAGGTGATCGGGTGGTCGGCGGGCAGCGTCACCTCGAGCTTCACGGTGCCGGCCGTGTCGGACTCGGTGGGCACGCGCAGCGCGATCACGGCGTACCCGCCCTTCTCTGCGGTGCCGGGCTGGGCGGTGACGTGGGCGAGCGCCGGGGCGGCGCCCAGCAGCGCTGCTCCCGCGGCGACCGCGAGGACGGCGCCGGCCCGCAGCGCGGACCGACGGGCGAACAAGGTCATGGAATTCTCCGGTGGGGATCGGGTGAAAGGGGTGGTCAGCACCCCACCGGAGGGCCGCGGCGCACCTGGGCTGCGGCGAGGACGAGCGCGAGGCGCACGGGGACGGCGGGCCCGGGCACCGGGCGGGTGGGCAGCGGACGGTCGGCGGGCGGCGGGGTGAGCCGCCGCGGCACGACCCGGCGCAGCGCGGCGGCCAGCCCGGCGATGGCGCGGTCGGCGATGCGCAGCATCAGCGCCGTGACGAGCGTGACCGCGGCATGCATGCCGAGCATCCCGGTCCCGGAGGACACCGCGGCGTCCACTGCGTGGTGGGGCGGGTGCATCAGCACCATCAGCTGGTGCAGTGCGAGTTGACCGGCACCGAGGATGCCGATCGTGCCGACCGCACCGCGGCAGCGCTCCGCGACCGCCACGAACACGCCGGCGAGCAGCGGGGACAGCACCGTGAGGAGGGCGAGGTCGGGCAGCGCTCCGCCGCCCGCGACGTGCCCGACGGCGGTGAGCAGGGTGCTGAGCGCGGCCAGAGTGGCCCCACGCAGCATCCCCGCATCGCCGTTCACAGCCCGACGGTAGCCCGGGGTCGCGCCGGGCGGGTCGCGGGCCGCGCTTCCGACGCCAGGGGGAGGGCTACGGCGTGATGTCCAGGTGCCGGAGCAGCTCGGTCTCGATCCGGTCCAGCTCCCCGCTGATCGCCCGGTACGCGGCGCGCCTGCGCTGCGCGGGCATCTGCTCGGCGGCGCGCACCCCGACGGCCAGGTCGGCCAGCCGCGGGCGGATGTCCGCGGCGAACGCGCGGCCGGCGTCGGTGCCGTGCGCCTCGCCGGCCGCCTCGATCTCGTTCAGCGCCTCCGCCACGCGGGACAGCCGGGCGTGCAGTGCACCGCCAGGGCCGGCGTAGGCCGCCAGCTGCCCGGGGTCCACGCCGAGCCGCGCCGCCCGGTGGTTGTCCCACCGGGAGCGGAGCACGCCGGCGGCGGCGAGCGCGTACGGCGCGAGCAGCGGGGCGACGGCCTTCCCGACGCCGATCAGTCGCTTCGCCCGGGACGCCGTGAGCGGCCTGCGGACGGGCCGGGTGAGATCGGCTCCCGCGTGCTCGGCGCGTGCGCCCGCCTTACGGGTGGCCTCGCCCGCCCTGCGCGTGACCTCGCCCACGACGGCCGTGACGTCGCCCGGCGGCTCCACCGCGGCGTCCGCGTCGACCCGGCCGGACCGTCGCCGGAGTCCCATCCGCTCACCCTCCTCGTACCCGTTCCGGTGATCCGGTACGGGTGGGACGCAGCTTAGGGGCACCGTGGGCGTCGGCGCTGGCCTCCGCGGGCGCGTCGCGCCGACCACACCCGTCCGGCGTCGACCGCCGACTGTCGGTGCCCGTCATTACCCTCGGGCCCGTGACCGCGATCGAGAACCGGCCCCCCGACGCGGGGCCCACCCTGGGAAACGGGGTGTCCCTCGACGCCGCGGCCACCTCACGGTGCAGGCGCCGCGTGCACCTCGACCACGACCCCTCCGCGGCCGACGCACCGCGGGCCCTGCCCGATCCGTCGCTCGAGCAACGGCGGGCCGATGCCGCCGAGCACCGCGTGCGCATCGGTGAGCGGCTCGCCCTGGCCACCGGGCCCGCCTGGCACGTCGTCCCCCCGTCCGGACCGTCGCACGAGCGGATCGCGGCCACTGCGGCACTCGTGACCGAGGGCGCCCCGCTGATCTGGGGCGCCGTGCTGCCCGACGAGGCAGGGGCGGGCCGCCGCGGCGGCGCCGAGCTGCTGGTACGGGCGCCGGGTGGGGGGTACCTGCCCGTCATCGTCGTCCGGCACCGGATCACCGACCCGGGCGAAGGCGCGCTCACGTCCCCGCTGCTCGATCCGTGGTTGCGCCGCGCGCATCCGGATCCCCGGCGCAAGGTGCGGTCGCAGCCGCGCGACCTGCTGCGGCTGGCCCACCTCAACCGCATGCTGCACGCCGCGGGCTGGGCGGCGGCCCACGAGCTCCAGCACGGCGACCACGGCGGCGTCATCGGCATGGACGCCGACGTCGTCGTGTGGCACGACCTGCGCGCGGGCCACTGGCCGGGCGGCCGCTCCACGCTCGCCGAGTACGACGCGCGGTTCGCCGACCGCACCGCGATCGCCGTCGCCGCGGCCACCGGAGCCCCCGCGCTCGCCGAGCCGTCCCGGATCACCGAGTGCAAGCGGTGCCCGTGGTGGCCCACCTGTGAGGCCGGGCTCGAACGCGTCGACGACGTCAGCCTGGTGGTGCGGGGGGAGACGGCCGTCGCGCTGCGCGAGGTCGGCGTGCGCACCGTGCACGAGCTCGCAGCGCTCGACCCGATGGCCGCGCCGCCGGTCGTGCTGCCCGGGGTGCCGTTCCCCGACCTGATCGCGTTGGCGCGGGCGCGGGAACGCAACCTCTCCGTGGTGCGGCGGGTGCCGCGGGTGCCGGTGCGGCGCGCCGACGTCGAGGTCGACATCGACATGGAGAGCTTCGGCGAGGCCGGGGCGTACCTGTGGGGGGTGCTGCTCTCGCACCCCGGCGGGCGCAGACCCGGCGACGGGCCCGACGGGTACCGCGCCTTCGCCACCTGGGAGCCGGTGCCCACCGAGGACGAGGCGCGATCGTTCGCCGAGTTCTGGGGCTGGCTGCGCGACGTCCGCGCGGCCGCGGCGAGCAGCGGCCGCACGTTCGCGGCCTACTGCTACAACGAGCAGGCCGAGAACCGGTGGCTGCTCGCGTCCGCGCGCCGGTTCGCCGGGCTGCCCGGCATCCCGCCGGTGGCCGAGGTCGAGGCGTTCATCGCCGACGAGTCCTGGGTCGACCTGTTCGCGGTGGTCAGCGAGTGGTTCCTGTGTGCCCACGGCAAGGGCCTCAAGCGCATCGCCCCGGCGGCGGGCTTCACCTGGCGCGACCCGGAGGCCGGCGGCGAGAACTCCATGCGGTGGTACCGCCACGCCGTCGGCATGCACGGCGGACCGCCCGACGAGGAACAGCGGATCCGGCTCCTGGAGTACAACGCCGACGACGTGGCGGCCACCCGCGCCCTGCGGGAGTGGATGTCCACCCGCGCGGTCCAGGAGGTGCCGCTGGCCGACGAGGTCTGAGCGGTCCTGCCCGACCTGCGGGACTCGCCCGCGAGTCGCCCGTTTTCGACACCCGAGTCGCCCCTGCCTGCGCGGCGTAGCCTGGAGACATGGGTCTGTTCGGGCGCGACAAGTCGGAGATGATCACTGCTGAGCGGGCGTTGCCGGGGCGACAGACACCCCTGCAGGTCCCGGTCGAGCACTTCGTGAACGGCCACCGCATCCAGCCGCCGTTCCCGGAGGGGCTGCAGACCGCCGTGTTCGGGATGGGCTGCTTCTGGGGTGCGGAGCGCATCTTCTGGCAGACGCCGGGGGTCTACTCCACGGCGGTCGGCTACGCGGGCGGGTTCACCGAGAACCCCACCTACGAGGAGACCTGTTCCGGGCTCACCGGTCACACCGAGGTCGTGCTCGTCGTGTTCGATCCCGCGCAGGTCAGCTACGAGACGCTGCTCAAGGTGTTCTGGGAGGGCCACGACCCGACGCAGGGCATGCGCCAGGGCAACGACCGCGGCACCCAGTACCGCTCCGCCGTCTACTACACCGACGACGCGCAGCGTGAGCTCGCCGAGGCCACCGCCGGCACGTACGGCGAGGCTCTCCGAGCCGGCGGCTACGGCCCGGTCACCACGGAGATCGCGCCCTTGCGCAGCTTCTACTACGCCGAGGACTACCACCAGCAGTACCTCGCGAAGGTGCCCAACGGCTACTGCGGCATCGGTGGCACGGGGGTGTCCTGCCCGGTGGGCACGGGCCTACGGCCCGAAGCGGGCTGACCCCGCCGTTCGGACGGGCGGCGTGTCCGCACGTCGTAATCCCAGAACTGCATGCTGGACGCCAAGTTTGGAATGACGTTCCACTCATAGATTCCACCATCGCCTTCTCCGCATCGGAGAACGGGCGCCCCCCGGAAGCTCGCCGTGCTGTCGACCGGTGTTGTAGCGTGATCATGGAACATGTGGGTGGAACGTCATTCCAGCACCGGAGAACATCATCACGCGCACCCGTCACCAGGCTCGGGCCGAGCGGGCCCGGGCGACCCGAGCCCGCATCGTCGAGGCAGCGGCGCCGCTCTTCGTCCGCGAGGGCTACCTCGACACCACGATGGCCGGCATCGCCCGGGCGGCGGGCGTCGCGGTCCAGACCCTCTACCTGTCCTTCGGCAGCAAGGCGGCAGTTCTGGAGGCGGCGCTGGGCGCCGCGGCCGACGACGCCCCGATCGAGTGCATCGAACACCTCGGGTCGGAGCCGGACGGTCGGGCCGCACTCCTCCGCTACGCCGCGGTCACCACGCGGGCCATCGAGCGCCAGCACGCCCTGGACGCGGTCCTGCGGGCGGCTGCTGCCGACCCCGAACCCGCCGAGCTGCTGGACCGCATGCGACGGGCGGCGCTCGCCGTGCACGCCCGCGCGGTCGACGAGCTCGCCGAGAAGCCGGGGTTCACCACGCAGATCTCCGTGCAGCGGGCCACCGAGATCGTCGGGGCGCTGCTGTCGCCGGAGGCCTATGGTCTGCTCGTCGTCACGAGTGGATGGCCCGCGGCGGACTGGACGGAATGGACCAGCCGGCACATCGCGGCCGACCTCTTCCCCGGCGACCCGGCATGAACACCCACCATCGGGGGGAACGAACGGGGCGTGACGGTTCCGGACGCCTACACGGCCGAGCCCTGGACGGTGCGTGAGCCGCGTCCGCGGCTGGACATCCTCGCCGACTCCGAGAGCGTCTTCGCGCTGTCCAACGGCTGCCTCGGGATCCGCGGCACGTTCGACGAGGGCGACCCCAACGGAATGCCCGGCACCTACCTCGCCGGCCTGTACGAGCTGCGGACGATGGTCTACACCGAGACCGCGTACGGACAGCCCGAGGCCACCCAGACGCTGGTCAACACGATTGACGGGACGCTGCTGCGGCTGACGGTCGACGGGCAGCCGCTGGACCTGCGGGCGGGCGAACTGCCCCACCACGAGCGCGTGCTCGACCTGCGGGCCGGCACGCTCACCCGCACGCTCCGCTGGTGCTCGCCCGCCGGGCGGCACGTCGACGTGCGCTCGGAGCGGCTGGTCTCCTTCGTGCACCGGGGGGCGGCGGCGATCCGGTACACGGTGCGGGCCGTGGACGAGCCGCTCGAGATCGTGCTGACCTCCGGCCTGGTCGCCAACCGCCAGCAGCCACACCTCCCGACGCACCCCAGCTCCGCCGACCTGCTGCAGCACCCCCTGGACCCGCTCGAACACCATGTCGACCGCAGGCGGCTCACGCTGCTGCACCGGATGCACCGGTCCGGGTTCGTCGTCGGGGCCGCCGCCGAGCACCTGGTGGACGGCCCGGACGAGCTCGAGGTGCACGTCGACAGCAACGACGACTGGGCCCGGCTGACGGTGACCGCGCGGCTGGAGCACAGCCAGGAGCTCACGGTCGTCAAGGTGCTCGGCTACGCGTGGTCGGGTGAGCGCTCGGTCGGCGCGGTGCGCGACGAGGTGTCCGCCACCGTCACGGCCGCGCAGCACACCGGGTGGGCCGGGCTCGTCGACGCGCAGCGCCGCTACCTCGACGCCTTCTGGGCCGACGCCGACGTGGAGATCGAGGGCGACGACGAGCTCCAGCAGGCCGTGCGGTTCGCGTTGTTCCACCTGCTCCAGGCCACTGCGCGCGCGGAGGGCCGCGCGATCGCGAGCAAGGCGCTCACGGGAACCGGGTACGAGGGCCACACGCTGTGGGACACGGACACGTTCGTGCTGCAGGTGATGACGGCCCTGCGCCCGGAGATCACCCGCCAGGCCCTGGGCTGGCGGCACGCGACGCTGCCGAAGGCGCTGGACCGAGCCCGCCGGCTCGACCTGCGCGGTGCGACCTTCCCGTGGCGCACGATCGACGGCGAGGAGTGCTCGGGCTACTGGCCTGCCGGAACGGCGGCGGTGCACGTCAACGCCGACATCGCCGACGCGGTGATCCGCTACGTGGAAGCGACGGGCGACGACGCTTTCGCGCGGACCGCCGGCCTGGACCTGCTGGTGGCGACCGCCCGCATGTGGGCCTCGTTGGGCCACCGCGGCAGCGACGGCCGGTTCCACATCTTCGGCGTGACGGGGCCCGACGAGTACAGCGCATTGGCCGACGACAACGTCTACACGAACCTGATGGCCCGGCGGAACCTCCTGCGGGCGGCCCGGTGGTCGAGGGCGCACCCCGACGACGCGGCCCGCCTCGGCGTCGACGCCGCCGAGATCGACGACTGGCAGGCGGCCGGTGAGACGATGGCCGTGCCGTACGACGCCGAGCGCGGGGTGCACCCCCAGGCGGCGGGGTTCACCGATCAGCCCCGCTGGGACTTCGCCGGCACCGCACCCGACAGCTACCCGCTGCACAGCCACTTTCCCTACCTGCAGCTCTACCGGAAGCAGGTGGTGAAGCAGGCCGACCTCGTGCTCGCGCTGCACCTGTGCTGCGAGGGGTTCACCGCGGAGGAGAAGGCCCGTGACTTCGCCTACTACGAGGGCGTGACGGTGCGCGACTCCTCGCTGTCGGCGCCGTGTCAGGCCGTGGTCGCAGCCGAGCTGGGGCACCTGGAGCTGGCGCTGGCCTACCTCGCCGAGTCGGCGCTGGCGGACCTGCGCGACGGGGAGCGGGACTCCTCGGACGGGCTGCACGTCGCCGCGCTCGCCGGGACGTGGATCGGGCTCGTCGCGGGTTTCGGTGGACTTCGCCAGGTCGACGGCGAGCTGCACTTCCGTCCCGCGCTCCCGGAGACCCTCCGGAGGCTCACGTTCCGGCTCCGGCACCTCGGCCGGGCGCTGCGCGTGTCGGTCACCCCGGAGGAGGTGGAGTACGCCCTGGTGGACGGCGAGCCCTTGACGATCCGGCACGACGGCGAGGAGATCGAGCTGACCGCCGACGAGGCGGTGACTCGCCCGGCCGTGCGAACGACCCACCACGACGCGCCTGCCCAGCCGGCACACCGGGAGCCGCGGCGCCGGTCGGCGCCTCCCGCCTGATCAGTGCCTGCGCCGGAGCATCTGCCGGACGAGCGCCACCACCAGCCACAGCACGGCCAGGGGCAGCAGGATCCACAAGGCGGGCGCGCCGATCACCAGTGCGCGTCGCGGGCCGGGCCCGGGGGCCGGGTGTCCAGCGCGAACGCCACCAGCACGAGTGCGCCCGCGGCGGCCACCGCCAGTGCGGGCCATCGCAGTGGGCGCCACATCCGGCCATCATGCCGTGTCCGGAGCCGTCAGCGCCGCGCTGCGCGCAGGATCGTGAACGCCTCGTCCACCAGCGCGTCGAGAGCGGTGGCGCCACCGCCGTCGGACCATTCGGCGAGCGCCGTGGTCAGTGCCGCGAGCGCGGCGGCGGCGAGCACCTGCATGCGGTAGGTCGGTTCGGCGAGTCCGGCCCGGTCGGCGAGAGCACTGGCGAAGAGCCGCCGCGTGGCGAGCTGGTTGTCGGCCTGGCGGGCCCGCAGCGCCGGGGTCGACAGGACGAGCCGGGTGCGTTCGAGGAGGACGTCGCGCCCGTCCGGGAGGACCGCGGCGAGCCCCTGCAGGATCGCGCGGTGGATCGCGGTGACCGGCTCCTCGTCCGGTGGCCGGTCGCGGATCAGCGCGGCGATCATCGGGTCGTGATCGTCGGTGTCGACCACCGACTCCTTCGTGGGGAAGTGCCGGAAGAAGGTCATGTGCGACACCCCGGCCGCCGACGAGATCTGCTCGACGGTGGTGGCGTCGTAGCCCTGGGCCAGGAAGAGCCGCAGCGCGTGCTCCTGGATCGCGCGCCGCGTCGCGGCCTTCCTGGCCTCCCGCCGTCCCCCGGGCGTGGTCATCTGGCCGCGGCGCGCTCTCGTCGCGGCGGCGAGAGGACGCCGGCGAGCCACTCGCCCAGCGCGGCGCGACGCCGTCCCCGCCAGGCGAGGTGCCCGTCCGGACGGATCAGGGACGCCTCGTCCCGCCCGGCCAACGGCTCCAGCCGGGCGACGGCGCCGAGCTGCCCGGCGGCAATGTCCGCACAGGCGGTCCGCTGCGCCGGGTCGGCCGCCAGCAGCGCCCACCCGCGACCGAGCTCCGCGTACAGCCGGGTCGGCCGGCCGTCGACGCGGCACTCCAGGTCGGGGACGCGGTCACCCGGGCGCGGGCGGGCGACGCCGCGGGGGGCGAGCGGGCCACCGCGGTAGGTGATCGTCAGCTGCGAGGCGCGCTCCCAGATCAGGCGCTGGACGAGCCGCCGGTTCATCAGGGGCATCACGACATGGTCGCGGACGAGCCGGGCGGGGGTGCTCCCGCCCAGCACGACGCCCGTCAATCCGCTCGTGGACGCAGGACGTCGGCGGCGACGGGGCGCCGCTCGGCCTCGTAGGTGTCGAGCAGCGCGAAATCGGCGCGTCCGTGCGCGACGAGAGCGAGCTTCCACGCCAGGTTCTCGGCGTCGCCGAGCCCGGTGTTGAGCCCCTGCCCGCCGAACGGACTGTGGATGTGCGCCGCGTCCCCCGCCAGCAGCACCCGTCCCCGGCGGTAGCCATCGGCGAGGCACCGGTGGAACCGGAACGTCGACGTCCAGACGGCCTCGCCGACGGCTGATGCGGGCAGGCCCGCGCGCTGCTCGAGCAGCCCGGCCAGGGTGGCGAGGACGTCGCTCGGCTCGCCGGCGGGCGCCGGTGCCATCAGCCGCCACAGGTGCTCGCCCGGCAGCGGGAACGCGGCGAGCATCTCGTCCCCGTCCAGCCAGACGGGCACGGTGTCCCGGGGGACCGGCAGCTCGGCGCGGACGTCGGCGAGGAGGAAGCGCTCGACGAGCGGAACCCCGGGGAAACCGATTCCGGCGGTCTTGCGGACCCGGCTGTGCGCGCCGTCGCAGCCCACGACCCACCCGGCCGCGACCTCGTCCCCGTCCGCGAGCCGGGCCCGCACGCCGTCGGCCGCCGCGGTGACCTCGGTGACCGCGCGGCCCCACTCGACCGCGGCGCCGAGGTCCTGCAGCCGC
>NZ_JAHKRK010000582.1 GCF_019396355.1 Pseudonocardia nigra | reverse complement strand
CCTCGGATGGATCTTGTGGTGAGAACGTCCCTACCGGGGACCCCACGCCCACACCAGCACCGCCGGACATGACCGATTTGCCCGTGTCGCCGCTGTGCACCCTCAGTTCCTCGCTGAGATCACCTCAATAGGTCGCTAATGTTCGACTGGTTATTGATTACTAGTTCGAGTAGCGGGCTAACTGTGGCGGGAGCGTGTGCGCGTAGTGCATCCTTGATTCTGATTTCACAAGCAGTGGCAGCGCTGAGAATGGCGCGTTGGGTATCAATTGTCTCCGCCTCTTGAGCGAGAAATAGAGCCTCTCCAAGTAGGCTTCGATCGACGCCTGGTAGCTTGCCGCTGGCGGTCTCAACAGTAATTGCGTCCACGTCCTCGTTGGAGAGCGCGCACATGCCGGAGCGGATAGTCAATGAGTTCTGCGGGCCGAACGCCATCAGCGTTCCGGACTCTATTGAGGTGATCTCAGCAAGATCGTAGCGCGACGTGAGCGCGACACGCTCATATCGGACAATCTGCGCGGTGCTGGTGAGAGCGTGGGGTCCCCCGATAGGGAGTTCTCACCACAAGATCGACCCG
>NZ_JAHKRK010000581.1 GCF_019396355.1 Pseudonocardia nigra | reverse complement strand
GCCACCGCGCGGTCGCCACCCGCTACGACAAGCGCGACTACATGTTCCGCGGAACCATCGACGTCGCCTCGATCAGGATCTGGCTCCGCGACCCCGTCCCATGATCCAAGGGACACGCTCTAGTGCCAATGCCGTTCAGTTAGGGCTTGCAGATCATCAACTCGCTGTCGTGATTCGTGTTGGGATGGTGATGCCTGCGGTTCCGGCGAGCTCGTAGAGCTCGTCGAGCGTGGCCAGTGGTTGGTCGGTGTGCTCGATGGTGTGGCCGGCCTGGTCGAGCAGGTCTCGGGTGTCGCGGATGCGCCGGTTGATGGTTTCGGGGCGGACGTTGAACAGGGCGGCGACGGCAACCTGGGGCAGGGCGTGGCGTTGGTGCAGGACGGTGGCCAGGAGCCGGTCGGCGAGGGTGAGCAGGGGCGACGTCCGGGGCCGGGGCGGGTTTTTCGGGGACGGTGGCCGCGTCGTTTGTCCAGCTCGGCTTCCCGTTGTTGCTGGTGGTGCAGGGTGGTGATCGTGGTGATCAACGCGTTCCACTCTGGGATCGGTAGTCCGGTCACCGTGGGGTGGCACAGCCAGG
>NZ_JAHKRK010000580.1 GCF_019396355.1 Pseudonocardia nigra | reverse complement strand
CGCTGGCGAGCACTGCGCCGCATCACCGCCAGCCCCCGCAGAATCGGCGCCTACGTCAAAGCAGCGCTCGTCCTCACCCACATCGAACAACTCCAGCTACGCACTTCTTGCTGAGATCACCTCATTGAGCCCTCGTAGATGTAGCTTCGACCGTGCTGAATGAGCTCCTCTGCTCCGAGTCCCAGCCATGGTTGGGTGCCCCTAGCCCGAACATGCGCGAGCCATCGTTGCACTGCCTGTTCGGCCATTTCGTGACCACTATGCCATGCCACTTCTGCTTTGGCTCGCAAGTCCTCGGCTGGCTCCGCGTTGCCTTCGCCACGGCCTTCCCTCCATTCGGTATAGGATAAGTCGACCTCTAGCTCGACGTCTACTCTAACGAGGTCCACGGACACGGCCGGTCCTGATGCCTCTATTGTCGCCACCAAGCTCAACGCGGGGTATCGAATAACTGGGTCTTCGATCTTGGCCGGGCAACGACCGTTTCGACCTGGCTCGCCGGTGACGTTCTGTAGTTGCCCTTGGGTGGGGTGACCCTGGTGTGAGGTGCCCGCAGCTCTTCGTGATCATGACTGTTGC
>NZ_JAHKRK010000579.1 GCF_019396355.1 Pseudonocardia nigra | reverse complement strand
TCGCGCTCGGGGAGGCACTGATGGGCGGGCAGATGCTGACGATGATGACGCTCGGGGTCGCGCTGTTCGCCACGATCGTGGCCACGGTGGTGCTGGCGACGAACCGGGGCCGCTACGACCGCTTCGGCGACGACCTGCGCGCCGCCCGTCCCGACGACCCGGTGCGTGGGGGAGTGGGCCGATGACGCTCGAGCTGTTCCTGCTGCTGGCGGCCGGGCTGTTCGCGATCGGGCTCTACGGGGCGCTCTCGCAGCAGTCGATCGTGATGCTGATGATGGGCCTGGAGCTGATGCTCAACGGGGCCATCGTCGCGACCGCCGCGTTCTGGTATTTCGTCGCACCCGGCGGCACCGACGGGCAGGTGCTCGTCGTCGTGATCATCACGGCGATGGCCATCGAGATGGCCGTCGGGTTCGCCGTGGTCACCGCGATCTACCGGGCCCGGCAGGTGGACATGACCGACGACGCCGCCGACCTGAAGGGCTGACGCGTGCTCTGGTGGCTGGTCGGGGTGCCGCTGCTCGCGGGCGCCACGCTCGCGGTGGCCGGCCGGCGGGCCGACCGCGCCGCCCCGGCCGCC
>NZ_JAHKRK010000578.1 GCF_019396355.1 Pseudonocardia nigra | reverse complement strand
CGCTCGTCGAGGTGGCCGAGCAGGGCTGGTCGCACGTCGTCGTGGACGGCAAGCTGTTTCGCACCGATCGCTGCGCCGAGACCACGACCAGCGCGAAAGGCAACACGATCAACTCCTGGTACTCCGGTAAGCATCGCGCGTTCGGCGGGAACATCCAAGCTGTCATGCGACCCGACGGCTTTCCGGTGTGGACCTCCGAGGTGGTGCCCGGACACAACCACGACCTGATCGCCGCCCGCGAGGTGCGCCTGCTCGGCGCGCTGTACTGGTCGGCCTCGCAACTCGATCTGCCCGCGCTGGCCGACTCGGGCTACGAAGGCGCAGGCCAGGGCGTGCACACACCGGTCAAACAGCCCGGCGACGGCAACGTCCTCGCACCCGGCCACCAGGCCTACAACGCGCTGCATCGCGCGACTCGCGCCACCGGCGAACGCGGCTTCGCCTTGCTCACCACCCGCTGGCGGGCGCTGCAGCGCATCACTACCAGCCCGTCGAAAATCGGGCGGATCGTCGCAGGAGCACTCGTGCTCACCCACTTCGAACACCAACTCCGAAACCAATCTTGCTGAGATCACCTCAAT
>NZ_JAHKRK010000577.1 GCF_019396355.1 Pseudonocardia nigra | reverse complement strand
CCTCCGGCTCGGACACCCCAAGATCACACCGCAGACCAGCCGATCATTCGTGATCGACACGCCACTGCCGCCAAGATCACACTGACCCCGACACGAGGTCACGCTCAAGATCGGGCTGAATGCTTACAACTCGACGTGGGCGAGGTCCAGCACCACGAAGCGCACCCCGCCGGCGAGCAGCTCGTCGACTCGGCGGCGGATGTCCGCCACCGCCGCCGCGTCGATTCGCCCGCGCAGCACGATCAGCGCGTGGTCCGGCTCCAGCACGGCGGTGCCGATCGTCCAGTCTGGCCGTCTACGCGTCCCTCCCGACATGCCGGATGCACGACGGAACCCGCTTTGGGGTTCGCCGATAAATTGAGCGTCGCTTTCGGCTGCTCGTTACTGTGGTATGGCAGCGGTCGTAGATGTCGACGAGGTTCGGTTGGCGGCGAAGTTCGCGTCGCTGGTGCCCCATCTAGAGCGTGTCCCTTGGATCATGGGACGGGGTCGCGGAGCCAGATCCTGATCGAGGCGACGTCGATGGTTCCGCGGAACATGTAGTCGCGCTTGTCGTAGCGGGTGGCGACCGCGCGGTGGCCCT
>NZ_JAHKRK010000576.1 GCF_019396355.1 Pseudonocardia nigra | reverse complement strand
CTGCGCGAGGAAGGTTTCAGCCTGCAGGGCAACGCCAAGACGATCGAGGGCAACCAGCACCCGGACCGCGACGCGCAGTTCCACTACCTCAACGACCACGCCAGGCAGCACCAGGCGGCCGGGGACCGGTGATCAGCGTGGACACCAAGAAGAAGGAGCTGGTCGGCCAGTACCGCAACGCCGGACGGCAGTGGCGTCGCCACGGCGAGCCGGTCGAGGTGCACACCCACGACTTCCCCGATCGGGAGCTGGGCAAGGCCATCCCGTATGGGATCTACGACGTGGGCGCGAACACCGGCTGGGTCGGTGTGGGCACCGACCATGACACCGCCGCGTTCGCCGTGGCCTGCCTGCATCGCTGGTGGGAGCGGTGGGCCGGGCCGGCTATCCGCGCTCGCGGCGCCTGCTGATCACCGCGGATGCGGGTGGCTCCACCGGCTACCGCACTCGCGCGTGGAAGGTCGAGCTGGCCGCCCTGGCAGTGGAGACCGGCCTGGAGATCACCGTGTGCCACCTCCCGCCCGGCACCTGCAAGTGGAACAAGATCGAGCACCGGCTGTTCTCCCACATCACCATGAACTGGCGGGGC
>NZ_JAHKRK010000575.1 GCF_019396355.1 Pseudonocardia nigra | reverse complement strand
GATCTGCCTCGCAACCAACCCCAGCTCGACCTGAACATCGCCACGCTCGGCCAGGCGCGGATCACCTCGCCGATGGCTCCGCTGCTCGACGCCGCGAACACCACCGAGCACTACGTCAACGAGAACGACCGGGTGCTGCTCGACGACACCCTCGCAGGCATCTCCTCCCGGGGGGTGCCGGCGAGCGAGCTGCCGGGGTTCGAGCCGTGCGGGCCGCGCCGGAAGATCTTCTTCGACCCGGCCAAGACCCGCGCCGCGATCGTCACCTGCGGGGGCCTGTGCCCCGGGCTGAACGACGTCATCGCCGGGCTGGTGCGCACGCTCACGTACCACTACCGGGTGCGCCGGGTGGTCGGGATCCGCAACGGCTACCAGGGCTTCGCCGCCGACTACGGCCACGACGTCGTCGACCTGACGCCGGAGTCGGTGCGCGACATCGCGACCGACGGGGGCACGGTGCTCGGCACGTCCCGCGGCCCGCAGGACCCCGACGAGATCGTCGACTGCCTGGAGCGCCTGCACGTCAACGTCCTGTTCGTCGTCGGCGGGGACGGCTCGATGCGCGGGGCGATGCAGATCGCGCGCAAGGT
>NZ_JAHKRK010000574.1 GCF_019396355.1 Pseudonocardia nigra | reverse complement strand
CACCTCGGCCTCCACGTAGTAGGCGGTCTGCCCATCCACGCCGGCCGTGCGTGCCCCCTTGTTGCCCCGCACCCGATCCCAGGCCACCAACAGGAAGCTGGGATCGGCGACGAGATTGAACAGATCATCGAACCTGCGATGAGGATCATCACGGGCCCAACGGTGCAGCTTGGTTTGGATCTCCAGTACCCGACGCTCCGCCCTGAGCAGGACGAACGCCAGCTCGTCGGTGTTCACCGGCGACCTCCTGGCCTTCCCTGACGTCCACTGCGGACTTGCTGGCCCCCTTCGCCCTGTGGTCGGCTTTCCCGACCTCCACGACGGGTCGTCACACCCGCGACTACTACGAGGCCTCCGCCCCGCCCGGCGCCCACAGCGGACAACGCGCCTGCCCGTTCCCGTGCTGGCTGCACGAGACGAGGGCGACACCGGACGGTTCCCACGTTCACCACACGACCGATCGGCGGGGTCGGCGCCCAGCTCTGCCCCAGCGACATCGCCACGACTACGCCGTGGGCATTCACCGTGGCCTCCCGCCGAAAGGGAATCAGCTCCGGCGAGGAGTTCCCGACCAGCAGCCGCCGGTCGGTG
>NZ_JAHKRK010000060.1 GCF_019396355.1 Pseudonocardia nigra | reverse complement strand
GCCGCCGCGTCCAGCTCGGTGAGCGCGGACTCCTCGACGGGGTCGACGGCGGTGAACTCCAGCACGCCGACGGGGATGCGCTGCGTCCCGCCCGGCCGCACGCGCGGCCGGTCCCACCCCCGGAACGCGACGGTGACGCGCCCGGCCGCGATGTCCTCGAGGGCGGGGCGGCGGGCGGCCGACGCCGCGGCGTTCCGGGCCGCCTACCGGCGCTACTGCTGGCCCACGGACGGGCTCGACGGCGTGCAGCTCGCCCCGTTCCAGGTGCTCGCGGCCGAGGGCGCGGCGTTCGTCACCCGTCCGCACGACTGGCACCTCGCGCTGGCCGAGCGGTTGCGCGCCGCCGATCCCGCGCTGTTCCGGCCGACCGCAACCGCGATGGTGGACACCACCGACGAGGACTCGGTGGCGGCGGCGATCACCTGGTGGGAGGAGCTGACGGCCGGCGGGGGCGAGGGCATGGTCGTCAAGCCGATGGCCGGGCTGACCCGCGGAACCCGGGGGATCGTGCAGCCGGGCGTGAAGGTCCGCGGGCGGGAGTACCTGCGGATCGTCTACGGGCCGGACTACCCGGCCCACCTCGACCGGCTGCGGCAGCGCGGGCTCGGGCTCAAGCGGGCGCTGGCGCTGCGCGAGTACGCGCTGGGCGTCGAGGCGCTCGAGCGGCTGGCGCGCGGGGAGCCGCTCTGGCGGGTGCACGAGTGCGTGTTCGCGGTGCTGGCGCTGGAGTCCGAGCCCGTGGACCCGCGGCTGTAGCGCGCCCCGGATTGCAGCAAAGCCACTTTCACGCAACGACGTGGCATGAAAGTGGCTTTGCTGCAACGTCAGCGGGCCGCGACGTCAGCGGGCCGCCGCGGCGAGGGCCGCGGGGGCGTTGCGGTCCAGCAGACGCAGGAGGGCAGGGCCGTCGGCCTGCGGGCGCGGGGCTACGATCAGGCGGTCGGCCCCCGCGCCCGCGTAGGCCCGCACCGTCGCGGCGTCGAGGCGCCGTTCGGGCGTCACCGAGATGTGCAGCGGCCGCTCCCGCCCGGCGTCGGCCTCTGCCTTCCGCAGTGCGGCCACCTGGGCCGCCGTCGCCTCCGGCGAGAGCAGATACCCGTACCAGCCGTCCGCGGCACGGGTCGCCCGCCGATGCGCGGCGGGCGCGCCTCCGCCGACCACCACGGGAAGCGGGCGCTGCACCGGTCGCGGGTGCGCGTCGACCCCGGCGAACCGGACGTGCCGGCCCTCGAAGGCGGGCGCCTCGCTCGTCCACAGTGCTCGCATCGCGGCGAGGTACTCGTCGGTGCGTGCGCCCCGCTCGTCCATCGGTACCCCGAGTGCCGCGAGCTCCGGCTCCAGGTACCCGGCTCCGATCCCGACGATCAGTCTTCCTCCGGAAACGACGTCGAGGCTGGCCAGCTGCTTGGCCAGCACGAGCGGGTGGCGCTGTGGCAGCACGATCACCCCGGTGCCGAGCCGGACCCGCGAGGTGCGGGCGGCGAGGTGGGCGAGCAGGACGAGCGGGTCGAGGATCGTCTCGTCCGGTTCCATCGGCGACGGCGCGACGCGCGGGCGGGGTACCACGACGTGCTCGCCCGCCCACAGCGAGTCGTATCCGAGTTCCTCGGCGCGGACGGCGACCGCCGCGGCGACGGCGGGATCGGCGGCGATGTGGACGTTGTACAGGAAGAGACCGATGGTCGGGGCGCTCACGACCGCTACCGTAGGCAGCCGCAAGGCATGCCAGTAGCGACAGCTTGGAAGGGCAGCCATTCCCCGTGGACATGGATCTCGCCGACCTCCGGCTCCTGGTGGCCGTTGCCGAGCACGGCTCGTTCACCCGCGCGGCGACGCGCCTGCGCTACACGCAGTCGGCGGTGTCGCGCCGCGTCGCGGGGCTGGAGCGGGCCGCGGGCGTCCCCCTGTTCCGGCGCGACGCGCGGGGGGTGCGGCTCACCGCGGCGGGCGCCGCGCTGCACCGGCACGCGCAGGTCGTCCTCCGCGCGGTGGACGATGCCGCCGCCGCGGTCGCCGCGGTGCGGGACGGCACGGCCGGCCCGCTGCGGATCGGCGCCGTCCCCACCGCAAACGCCGCGCTCGTCCCGCGGGCGCTCGCCCGGCTGGAGGAACGGCACCCGGACGTCGAGGTGCGGCTGCGGGAGGGCGGCAGCGTGGGGCTCGCGTCGGCCGTCGCGGCGGGCGAGCTGGACCTCGCGGTCGTCTTCGCGGTCCCGGTCGAGCCGGCCCGGGACGTCGAGCTGGTGGAGCTGGTGCGCGATCCACTCCTGGTGGCGATGCCGCGGGGGCACCTGCTCACCGCGGCTCGGGAGGTCCGGCTGGCCGACGTCGTCGGGGAGCGGTGGGTCCAGGGGACCCCGGACGTCGCCGACGAGTTGTTCGCCGCCGCCGACCCGCCGCCCGAGCACGTGTTCCGGGTGCGTGAGTGGACGGCGAAACAGGGCTTCGTCGCCGCCGGACTGGGCCTCACGGTCATTCCGTTGCTCGCCGCGGAAGGCGTACGGCCCGACGTCGCCCTGCGGCCCCTGTGCGGAGCGGGCTCGGCCCGCCGCATCGCCGCGGCGCTGCCCCTGACGGCACCCTCCGCGGCGGCCCGCCGCCTGCTCGCGCTGCTCCAGGACATCGCCCGGGAACTCGACGTGCGCCGGTGACGGGCCGCGGCTGATCACACGGGCTGCGGGGCGTCGACGGCGGGCTCGGCCGCGGCCGTCCGCCGCGCCGCGCGCACCCGCCGGGCGGCGATGCCGATCAGCATCACCGACACACCGGCGACGGCCACGTGCGCGAGCGGCACGACGGGCCCGTCGACGCCGGCGCCCGCCAGCACGATGCGGAGGTTGGTGAACACGATCAGCCCGCCGACGGCCACGCCGAGCACGGCGGACGGCAGCCGGGTGACCAGCCACGCGGCGAGCGGCGCGGCGAGCATCCCGCCGACGAGCAGCCCCGCCACGGCCAGCCAGTCGATCCCGGCGGTGCCGAGCCCGAGGACGAAACCGGCGCTCGCAGCCACCGTCACCAGGAACTCCGACGTGCTGACCGACCCGATCACCGTGCGCGGGGCGGTGCGACCCGCCGTCAGCAGCGACGCGGTGGACACCGGACCCCAGCCCCCGCCGCCCGTGGCGTCCACGAAACCGCCGAGGAAGCCCAGCGGGGCGAGGAACCGCTTGCGGTGCGGCGACGTGCGGGCGGTCGCCACCCGGGGCGGGCGGACGGCGTACTTCACGAGGATGAACACGCCGATCGCGATCAGCAGGCCCGCCATCAGCGGCGCCGACGCCTCGGTGGAGAGCCTGCTCAGCAGCAGCGCCCCCAGCAGCGCGCCGACCGACCCGGGAAGCCCGAGCCGCAGCACCAGCGCCCAGTCCACGTTGCCGAACCGCCAGTGCGCGTATCCCGACGCCAGCGCGGTGCCGATCTTGACGAGGTGCACGGATGCGCTGGCCGCCGCGGGGCTGAGCCCGGCGAGCAGCAGCAGGGTGGTGGACGTGACGCCGTAGCCCATGCCGAGGGCGCCGTCGACGAGCTGGGCGCCGAAGCCGGCGAGGGCGAGCAGGACGAGCGTGGGCACGGTGAGCTCCGGGAGGGCGCGCGGGAGAACGCGGACCGCGAGAGGCGGCCGCGGACCTGGTCAGCGGGAAACGGAGCTCAGCGGCGGTGCGCTGCGCGAGCTCCGCTCAGCTGCGACAGAACTCGTCGTACGCGTGGCCGCGCCGGGAAGGCCAGAACAGCTCGAGGTCCGGCCGGAGGTTGTGCGTCATCGACGCCTCGTCCGCCGGCCGGACGAGCTGCGGGTGCAGCGCGGTCGAAGGCACCTCGTCATCGTGCGTGCTCGCGTCGGGGAGGACAACCCGGCGTCCGAGCTGCGGGAACGCCGCGAAATGTACGGACGTCTGTCCGCGCGCAGCTCAGGCCGCCCCGGCGGCGCTGCCGAGGCGCGGTGGGTGACGAGCGTCTCGGCGGCAGGGCCGACCCAGGGTCCTGCCGGCTCGGCCCGGAGCCCGCTGATCAAGGCGCCGATGTCCTTCCTGCATCGATTCAAGACGACGTCTGCGCCTTGATCACCGCATTGGGGACGGCGGGCTCGGCTCAGGCCGCCGACGCGGCGAGCGCCCCCTGGGCGACGGCGAAGCGGTCGAGCACGGCGCGGGCGACGGCCGGATCCGGGCCCAGCGGCGCGGCGACGGGTGCCCCCGCTGCGGTGGCGTCCCGGACGATCCGGTCCGGCAGCAGCCCGGGCGCGAGGATCCATTGCGCCACGGCCACCCGCTGCGCCCCGTCGGCGCGCAGCGCGGTGACGGCGTCGGCCACCGTCGGCGTGGTCGTCGTCGCGAACGCCGCGGTGCCGCCGTGCCAGCCGAACCGCCGCGTCCACCCGGCAGCGACCTCGACGACGGCCGCGTTGGCCGGGGCGTGCGACGACCCGATCGCGGCGAGCACGACGCCGAGGCCCGGGTCGTCGAGGGGGCCGGCCACGGCCGCGAGCCGGTGCAGCGCGGCCGTGGAGAGGCCGTCGTGGCCGCCCAGCACGGGCGCGACCGCGATGTCCAGGCCGGGCAGCCTCCGCCGGGCCGTGGCCACGGCCCCGGGCACGTCGACGCGCGCGTGGAACGCGTGCCCGAGCAGCAGCGGCACGACCACCGCGCGGGCGTGCCCGTCGGCCGCCACGGCGTCGAGCACGTCGGGCAGCCGCGGGGCGGACAGGTCGAGGAAGCTCACCCGGACGTCGAGGTCCGGGCGCTGGGCGCGCACCTCGGCCATGAGCTCCGCGACCGTGGCCGCCGACCGCGGGTCCCGGCTGCCGTGCGCGACCGCGACCAGTGCAGGGGAACCCACGGGCTACGGCGTGACGACGGCCAGCGGCGCGCCCACCAGCCCGGCGGCGAGCGTGTTGCCCGTCGGCGGGTCGATGAGCAGGAAGCCGCCGGTGGCGCGGATCGCCGCGTAGTCGTCGACGGGCAACGCGTCGGCCGTCCGCAGCGACACCCGGGCGATGTCGTTGATCCCGAGCTGCTGCGGCGCATCGACGTAGGCCACCGTGTCGGTGTCCAGCCGCTCCCCCAGCGCCCCGACGATCACCTGCGTGGTGCGGGTGCCGTGCTTGAGCAGCAGCCGAGCCCCGGCGCGCAGCGGCTTGTCCGACAGCCAGCACAGCGTGGCGTCCAGCTCGTTCGTCACCTGCGGCGGTGCATCCGCCGCGGCGATCACGTCGCCGCGGGAGATGTCGATGTCGTCGTCGAGCAGGATCGTGACGCTCCGCCCGGCGCCGGCGTCCTCCAGCGGTCCGTCGGCGGTCTCGACGCTCGCCACGGTCGTCCGGGCGCCCCCGGGCAGCACCACGACCTCGTCACCGGGCTTGACCGTGCCCGACGCGATCTGGCCGGCGTAGCCGCGGTAGTCGTGCAGATCGTCCCGACGGGGGCGGATCACGTACTGCACGGCCATGCGGAACGGCGCGGCCACCTCCGGGCCCGTGACCGGCACCGACTCGAGGTGCCCGAGCAGTGTGGGCCCCTCGTACCAGGGGGTGCGCTCGGAGCGCTCGACGACGTTGTCGCCGACCAGCGCGGAGACCGGGATCGTCACCACGGCGTCCTCGGCGAAGCCCAGCGAGCGGGCGAGGCCGGCGAAGTCCTTGGCGATCGCGGTGAGCACGGCCTCGTCGTAGTCGACCAGGTCGATCTTGTTGATCGCCAGCACCAGCCGCGGGACGCGCAGCAGCGCGAGCACGGCGGCGTGCCGGCGGGTCTGCTCGACCACGCCGTGCCGGGCGTCGACGAGCAGCACGGCGAGCTCAGCGGTGGACGCACCGGTGACCGTGTTGCGCGTGTACTGCACGTGGCCCGGGGTGTCGGCGAGCACGAACTCGCGGGTCGGCGTGCCGAAGTAGCGGTACGCCACGTCGATCGTGATGCCCTGCTCGCGCTCGGCGCGCAGGCCGTCGACGAGCAGCGACAGGTCGGGGGTGGTGAGGCCCTTGTCCACCGACGCGCGCTGCACGGCCTCGATCTGGTCGGCGAGCACCGACTTGGTGTCATAGAGCAGCCGCCCGACCAGCGTGGACTTGCCGTCGTCGACGCTGCCCGCCGTGGCGAACCGGAGGAGATCCTTGACGCCGCTCATCAGAAGTACCCCTCACGCTTGCGGTCCTCCATCGCGGCCTCGGACAACCGGTCGTCGGCGCGCGTGGCGCCCCGCTCGGTGAGCCGCGACGCCGTGACCTCGGCGATGATCTCGTCCAGCGTGGACGCGGTGGACTCGACGGCCCCGGTGCAGGAGCCGTCGCCGACAGTGCGGTACCGGACGTCCTTGAGCTCCAGCGTCTCGCCGCCGCGCGGCCCGCCCCACGGGCCCTCGGCCAGCCACATACCGTCGCGGCGGAACACCTCCCGCTGGTGCGCGAAGTAGATCGACGGCAGCTCGATGCCCTCGCGCTGGATGTAGCGCCAGACGTCCAGCTCGGTCCAGTTCGAGATGGGGAACACCCGGACGTGCTCGCCGGGGGCGTGCCGGCCGTTGTAGAGGTTCCACAGCTCGGGGCGCTGACTGCGCGGGTCCCACCGGCCGAAGGCGTCGCGCAGCGAGATGATGCGCTCCTTGGCTCGCGCCCGCTCCTCGTCGCGACGCCCGCCGCCGAACACCGCGTCGAACCTGTGCTCGACGATCGAGTCGAGCAGCGGCGTGGTCTGGAGCGGGTTGCGGGTGCCGTCGGGGCGCTCGACGAGGCGGCCGTCGTCGATCCAGTCCTGGACGTGCGCCACTTCCAGGCGCAGCCCCAGCCGCTCGACGAGCCGGTCCCGGAAGTCGATCACCTCGGGGTAGTTGTGCCCGGTGTCGACGTGCAGCAGCGGGAACGGCAGCGGCGCGGGCGCGAACGCCTTCACGGCCAGGTGCACCAGCAGCGTGGAGTCCTTGCCGCCGGAGAACAGGATCACCGGCCGGTCGAACTCGCCCGCCACCTCGCGGAAGATGTGGATGGCCTCGGACTCGAGCGCGTCGAGCGCGTCCATCGTCGGCGCCGTCATGCGTGCAGCCCGCATTCGATCTTGCCGGTGCCCGACCAGCGGCCCGACCGCTTGTCGGCGCCCGGCAGCGGCTTCGCGGTGCAGGGGGCGCACCCGATGCTCGGGTAGCCCTCGGAGACGAGCGGGTTCACCAGGATCCCGTGCTCGGCGATGTAGTCGTCCATGTCGTCGTCGCTCCAGGCGGCGATGGGGTTGATCTTGAGCAGCCCGAACTTCTCGTCGAAGGTGACCAATGGGGTGTTGGCCCTGGTCGGGGCCTCGACGCGGCGCACGCCGGTGACCCAGGCGTCGTAGCCGGCGAGCGTCCTCTGCAGCGGCACGACCTTGCGCAGCCCGCAGCACTGGTTCGGGTCGCGGGCGAACAGGTCCTTGCCGAGCAGCGAGTCCTGCTCGGCCACGGTGTGCTCCGGCGTGGCATTGACGATGTTCACGCCGTAGACCTGCTCCACCGCGTCGCGGGTGCCGATCGTCTCGGCGAAGTGGTAGCCGGTGTCGAGGAATAGCACGTCGACGCCCGGCTTGGCGGTCGCGGCCAGCTCGACGAGCACCGCGTCCTGCATGTTCGACGCGACGATCAGCTTGTCGCCGAACGTCGCGGCCGCCCAGGCCAGCACCTGCTGGGCCGTGGCGTCCGGGCCGAGCTCCTCGGCTCCGCGCTCGGCGACGGCGCGCAGATCGGTTTCCGTGGCAACGCTCATCGAGTGACCTCCGGGACTCCGATACCGATCATCTTCAGGGAGAAGGTGCGCAGGCAGGCGCCGCAGTACCAGGCGCCGTGCGCGGCCTCCGCGGGGCGGAGGTCCTCCTCACCGCAGTACGGGCAGTAGAACGGGACCGCGCGCTCGCTCACGTGACCTCCTCGCTGACGCTCGTCGGCCGCGTTCGCGGGCACCCTGTGTTGACTGGTGACCTCGCAAGCTCGGTCACTTGAGATCGGCTTCCTCGGCACGCAGCACCCACTGGGCGAAGCGCTCGCCCTCGGTGCGCTGTTCCACGAAGCGACGCACGACACGCTCGACGTACTCGCCCAGCTCCGCACTGGTGACCTTGAGTCCGCGCAGCTTGCGCCCGAACCCGGTGTCCAGCCCGAGGCCGCCGCCCAGGTGCACCTGGAAGCCCTCGACCTGGTTGCCGTCGGCGTCGGTGACGATCTGACCCTTGAGCCCGATGTCGGCGACCTGCGTGCGGGCGCAGGCGTTCGGGCAGCCGTTGAGGTGGATGGAGATGGGCGCGTCCGGGGAGACGTCGGCCAGCCGTTGCTCGAGGTCCTCGACCAGCCGGATCGCCCGCTCCTTGGTCTCGACGATCGCGAGCTTGCAGAACTCGATGCCGGTGCACGCCATCGTCGAACGCCGCCACTGCGAGGGCTCGGCCTGCAGGCCCAGCGCCGCGAGCTCCACCTTCAGGGGGTCGACCTGCGCGTCGGCGACGTCGAGTACGACGATCTTCTGGTACGGGGTGAGCCGCACCCGCTGCGACCCGGCGGCCTCCGCGACCTTCGCCAGCGCGACGAGCGTGGATCCCGAGACCCGGCCCGAGGCGGTCGCGACACCCACGTAGTTGCGGCCGTCCTTCTGCTTGTGCACGCCCACGTGGTCGATCGGCCGCTCGGGGATCTCGGGAGCGGGGCCGTCCACGAGCTTGCGGCCCAGGTACTCCTCCTCCAGGACCCTGCGGAACTCCTCGGCGCCCCAGTCGGCGACGAGGAACTTCAGCCGGGCCCGGTTGCGCAGCCGGCGGTAGCCGTAGTCCCGGAAGATCGAGACGACGCCCGCCCACACCTCCGGGATGTCGTCCAGCGGAACCCAGGCGCCCAGCCGCTGGGCGATCTTCGGGTTGGTGGACAGCCCGCCACCGACCCACAGGTCGAACCCCGGCCCGTGCTCGGGGTGCTCGACGCCGACGAACGAGACGTCGTTGACCTCGTGGGCGATGTCCTGCTGCCCGGAGATCGCGGTCTTGAACTTCCGCGGCAGGTTGGAGAACTCCGGGTTGCCGATGTAGCGGTCGAGGATGGTGCGGACCGCGGGGGTGCCGTCGACCACCTCGTCGACCGAGATGCCGGCCACCGGCGAGCCGAGGATCACGCGCGGGGTGTCACCGCAGGCCTCGGTGGTGAGCAGGCCGACGGCCTCCAGCTTCTGCCAGATCGTGGGCATGTCCTCGATCTGGATCCAGTGGTACTGGATGTTCTGCCGGTCGGTGACGTCAGCGGTGTCGCGCGCGTACTCCTGGCTGATCTCACCGACCACCCGCAGCTGCTCGGTGGTGAGCGCCCCGCCGTCGATGCGGACGCGCAGCATGAAGTAGCGGTCGTCGAGCTCCTCGGGCTCGAGCGCGGCGGTACGGCCGCCGTCGATGCCGGGCTTGCGCTGGGTGTAGAGGCCCCACCAGCGCATCCGGCCGCGCAGGTCGGCGGGATCGATCGAGTCGAACCCGCGCTTGGCGTAGATGTTCTCGATCCGCGCGCGGACGTTGAGCCCGTCGTCGTCGCGCTTGGTGCGCTCGTTCGGGTTGAGCGGCTCGCGGTGGCCGAGCTTCCACTGGCCTTCTCCGCGCTTGCGCTTCACGGCAGGGGTATTGGGGGGCATGACGGTGCCTCCGGATCGCGGCAGGGCGCGGGCCACGGCGGTGCGTGGCCGGGCTGGCGCTGAGGTGGTGGGATCGGGCGGGCGCGAGATCAGCGCTGCCGACAGAGCGCGCTGCTCACCCGGCGCAGGTCCACGTGGCGACGGGCCACGAGCCGCAGGGTCAGCGCAGTCACGTCTACAGAGTGCCACTTGTCCGGGCCACGATCCACGGCCGTCCGGATGCTGGGAGCGGATTCACAGGGTTTCGTCGAAACGGGCCCGTCGGTGGCGCGCTCTCCCTACGCTCCGACCATGGCGACTCCCATGATCGACCTGGCGGCGCGCACCTCCCGGGTGCGCGTGCTGCGGCGCATCGGGTGGTTCCTCCTGGCGCTCGTCGTGGCGGGATGCCTCGCGGCGCTGGTCGCGAGCCGGGACCCACTGCCGGTCCGGCTCGCCGCGGGCGGTTTCGCGGTCCTCGTCGTGCTCGTGTGCCTGTTCGCCCTCCTCACCCGGAACCGGCGTCCCCGGTGGCTCGGGATCGATCACGAGGGCGTGCGGATCGTCGACCGGCGCGGTCGGGTCATCACGCGGGTCGCCTGGGGCGACCTGGCCGGGGTCGGGGTCATGACCAACGAGTTCGCCCGGCTGCGGCAGCGGCTCGGGAGGGTCTTCACCGGCGGGAGCCGCGCGATGATCAGCGTGCCGATCTGGCTCGAGCTGTTCCCCGCGAGCGAGGAGGCCGTCCGGCGGCATCCGGAGCTCCGTGCGGCACGGGAGCTCGGAGCTCGGAGCACCGACCGGGAACAGCGCTGGCTGATCATGCTCGGTGACGGGCACGGCCAGGAGCTGCCGGTGGCCGAGCACGTCCAGCGCCGGCGCCCGGAGCTGTGGCGGGGCCACCGGTTGGGCTCGCCGCTGTTCGGTCCGCAGACCTGGATCGTGGGGCGCGAACAGCAGGGCTGACCGGCTGGCAGACTGGGATGTCGTGTCCACCCAGCCGCCCTTCGGGATCTACGTCCACGTGCCGTTCTGCGCGGCGCGCTGCGGCTACTGCGACTTCAACACCTACACCCCCTCCGAGCTCGCCGGCTCGGGCGCGTCCCCCGACGGTTGGCTGGACGCGGTGCGCCGGGAGCTGGAGGTGGCGGCGCGGACCGTGGGGGCCCGCGCGGTGGACACGGTCTTCGTCGGGGGCGGCACGCCCTCGCTGCTCGGCGCGGACCGGCTCGGGGTCGTGCTCGGCGCGATCCGGGAGACGTTCGGGCTCGCGCCCGGCGCGGAGGTGACCACCGAGTCCAACCCGGAGTCGACGTCGCCGGAGTTCTTCGCGGGGCTGGCCGCCGCCGGGTTCACCCGGGTGTCGCTGGGGATGCAGTCGGCCGCGCAGCACGTGTTGCAGGTGCTGGAGCGCAGGCACACCCCGGGCCGGGCGGTCGCCGCGGCCAGGGAGGCGCGCGCGGCAGGTATCGCGCACGTCAACCTCGACCTCATCTATGCCACACCGGGCGAGACCGACGACGACCTGCGCGCCTCGCTGGACGCCGTGCTCGACGCCGGCGTCGACCACGTGTCGGCCTACGCCCTGATCGTGGAGGACGGCACGGCGCTGGCCCGCCGGGTCGCCCGCGGCGAGCTGCCCGCCCCCGACGACGACGTGGCCGCCGCGCGCTACGAGCTGATCGACGACCGGCTCACCGCGGCCGGCCTGGACTGGTACGAGGTGTCGAACTGGGCGGCGTCGCCCGATGCGGTGTGCCGGCACAACCTCGGGTACTGGCTCGACGGCGACTGGTGGGGCCTGGGCCCGGGCGCGCACTCGCACCTGGCCGGGGCGCGGTGGTGGAACGTGAAGCACCCGGCGCGGTACGGGGCCCTGCTGGCGGCGGGGGAGTCGCCGGAGGCCGACCGCGAGGAGCTGACCGGGTCGGAGCGGCACACCGAGCGCGTGATGCTGCGGCTGCGGCTGGCGGTCGGCCTCCCGCTGGACCTGCTCGACGCCGACGGCCGCGTCGCCGCCGTGCGGGCCGCCGAGGACGGACTGCTCGACGCCGGGGCGCTCGCCGCGGGCCGCGCGGTCCTCACCCGCCGGGGCAGGCTGCTCGCCGACGGTGTGGTGCACGCGCTGCTGGCCGCCGCCCCTGCCTGATCCCTGCATCGCGATGGCACGACGGCGCGTGCTGTGTCGAAGCGGTGGGGCGGACGTCGCCGAGCAGGCGGAGGCGCACGCCGGGCGGGATCAGGCCGACGGCTCCCGAGGGTGCGGGGGCCGTGGTTCGTCAGCGTCCGGCGCCGCCCCGGACAGGAGGTCGGCGACGCCCGCTTCGTCGGGCACGACGTGTCGCAGGCCGGGTACGCCGGCGAACGCGGCGTCGGCCGAGACGACCGCGGACGTTCCGGCGGCGAGTGCTGCCGCGATGAGCACGGCGTCGAAGGAGCCCAGTCGCTCGTGGCGCCGGAAGAGTTGCAGTCCGGTGCGTAGCGCGCTGTGGTCGACGGTCAGGAGCGGCGACAACAGATCGATGTACGCCTCCGCGGTCTCTGCAGCGTCGTCGCGTCCCCGGCGGCGCGCGCGGACGTGGGTGAACTCTTGCACGGCTTCGATCGTGGTCGTGGCGGTGACCTGGTCGGCCTCGATCGCCGACAGCAGCGTGCGGCAGGGCTCTCGAAAAGCGTGCGCGTCGCCGACTGCGTACACGAGCACCGTCGTGTCGAGGACGATCACCCTCGGCGACCCCGCAGTTCCTCCAGCTCGGCGCGAAGGTCCTCCGGCGCGGACGCGGGCATCGGGGCGGCGTCCAGCAGGCGACGGGCGGCGGTCGCGCGGCGGTTCGGGGTGGCGGTCAGGCCACGGTCGATCGCCTCACGGACGACGGCGCCGACGGAGATCCCGCGGGCTGCTGCGAGGGCGGCAACACGTTGGTAGCGCTGCTCGTCGAGCAGGATCTGCAGGCGCCGATCCAACATGCACATACAGTAGCAGGTGTAGGTCCCGGTCGCCGCCTCGGTGGGACCGCGCTCTCGACCCCGGCCCCGCAGGCCGGGATAATTCCCCGGGTGGCGGGTCTGCTCTGCCCGGTCCTCGTGGGTCGCGACGGTGAGATCGACGCGCTCACCGCCGGCCTCAACGCGGCCGCTGCAGGCGGGGGCTCGACCACCGTGGTGCTGGGCGAGGCCGGGGTCGGCAAGTCGCGCCTGCTGCGGGAGCTGCGCGCGCTCTGCGCCGAGCGCGCGGTGCCCGCGATGGTCGGCCGCGCCGTCGACACCGCGGCCGCGGTGCCGTTCCGGCCGCTCGCCGAGGTCCTGATGGCCGCCTGCCGCGCCCGCGGGCCCGTGGACGATCCGGATGTCGCGCCGTTCCGCACCGCGCTCGCCCGGCTCGTCCCCGACGGCTCGGTGCCCGCGCCGGCGGAGGAGGTGTCGCCGCTGCACGTCGCCGAGGGCTTCCTGCGCGTCGTACGCAGCCGGGCGGGCGACGGCGGCTGCGCCGCGGTGCTGCTCGACGACCTGCACTGGGCCGACCCGGAGACGCTGGCGGTGCTGGAGTACCTCGCCGACAACATCGCCGAGGAGCCGGTGATGATCGTCGTCAGCGCCCGCCCCGACCTCGAGACCGACGCGGTGCGGGACCTGATCGCGCTGGCCGACCGGCGGGCCGCGGACCTGATCGAGCTGTCCCGGCTGGGGCGCGAGCAGACGGCGGAGATGGTGCGCGGGTGTCTCGGGGACGAGGCGGTGCCCGCCGAGGTGCTCGAGGTCGTCGCCGATCGGGCGGACGGGCTGCCGTTCTTCGTCGAGGAGCTGCTGACCGGGCTGGCGAGCGACGGCGGCCTCGCCCGGGAGGGCGGCCGCTGGGTGGCCCGGCACGGCGAGCGGGTGCGGCCGCCCGTCACGTTCGCGGAGTCCGTCCGCAGGCGGCTCGCCGGGCTGGGATCCCGGGTGCGGGACGTGCTCGTCGACGCCGCGCTGCTCGGCAGGCGGATCGACCCGGAGCTGTTGGCCACGCTGGGCGTCGCCGACCGCCAGGAGCTGGACGACGTGGTGCGGGCCGGGATCGAGCGCGCCCTGCTCGCGGTCGACGAGGGCGCCGTCCGGTTCCGCCACGCGCTCACCCGGGACGCCCTGATCGGCGACCTCCTCCCCGGCGAACGGGCCTCCCGCGCCCGGCGCGCCCTGGACGCGCTGCGCACCGCCCGGCCTGCGCTGCCCGGCGATCTGGCCGAGACCGCCGCGGATCTCGCCGAGGCCGCGGGCGACCGCGCGGAAGCCGCCGCCCTGCTGCTCGACGTCAGCCGCCGGGCGCTCGCGCGGGGTGGGCTGACCAGCGCGGAGAGCGCGCTGCGGCGGGCCGCGCGGCTCGCCGAGGGCACGGCGGTGCATCTCGACGTCACCGAGGCACTGGTCGAGACGGTCGGGCTGACCGGCCACACGGAGGAGGCCTTCCCGCTCGGTGAGGTCCTGCTGGCCCGCCTCGCCGCGGCCCCCGACGCCGACCCGCACGGCACCCGTCGGGCCGCGGTGCACGTCGCGCTCGCGAGGGCGGCCGTCGCGTGCACCGACTGGCCGCTGGCCACCGCGCACCTGGACCGTGCCCGCGCCGGTGCGCCGGATCCCGTCCTGACCGCGCGGGTCGACGCGCTGACGGCGGTGGTGGCGCTCGGGGAGTACCGCTTCGACGACGCCGAGCGGCTGGCCGGCGTCGCGGTCGCCGCCGCCGAGCGGGCCGGCGCTCCCGACCTGCTGTGCGAGTCCCTGCTGGTGCACGGCCGCTGCGCACGCATCCGTGACCTCGCGCTGGCCGAACGGGCCTTCGACCGGGCCCGCACCGTGGCCAGGGACGCCGGGCTCGCGCACCGCGAGGCGCGCTGCCTCGCCGAGCTGGGCACCGTCGACGTCTACGGCAGCGGCGGTACCGAGCGGCTGCGCGAGGCCGCCGAGCTCGCCAGCGCCTGCGGGAGCTCCGAGACCGAGGCGGTCGCCGAGCAGCATCTCGCCATCGCCGCCTGGCGCGTCGCCGACGCCGACACCATGCAGATGCACGCCGAGGCGGCGCTGCGGATAGCCCGCCGGTACCGGCTCGGGCTGCTCCTTCCCGCCGCGCTGATCCTGCTCGGGTGCGCGCACGCGTACCGCGGGGATCACGCCGCCATGGAGGCGGCGGTGAGCGAGGCCGAACCGCTGCTGGGCGACGACGTGACCCAGCGGGTGGCGCTGCACGCGCACACCAGGGCGGTGTGCGCACTCACCCACGACGACCTGACGACCGCGGCGGTGGAGCTCGGCCTCGCCGCCGGGATCGCCCGTAGCAGGCGCACGGCGGCGATCCCGATGGTCGCGGTGGAGGTCCTGCTCCGGGTCGTGGACGGCGCAGAGCCGGCGCCGTTGACGGCGCAGATGCGCAGGATGGGCTACGACATCCACCCGTTGCTGTCGGCGGTCCTGCTCGCCGCCGACGCGGTGGGGTCGGGCCGGGCGGGCGCCGCAGGCCCGGCCGCGGCGCTGATGGACCGCGCGCTGCACGCGATGGCGGGCAATGGGTTCCTCCGGGCGGTCACGGCCCGGCTGGTCGCGCCCCGTGCCGCGGCGGACGGGTGGGGCGAGCCGGCGCGCTGGCTCGCCGACGCCCTCGCGGTCTTCACCGCACGCCGGCTGCCCGAGCCCGCGGCGGCCTGCCGCAGGCTGTTGCGCGACCTCGGCGAGCGTCCGCTACGGGCGCGGCCGTGCTCGGACCTCACCGTGCGGGAGCGCGAGGTGCTCGGGCTGGTGGCGGAGGGCCTGCCGAACCGGGCCATCGGCGAGCGGCTCTACCTGTCGCCCCGCACGGTCGAGAAGCACGTCGAGCGGTTGCTCGCGAAGACCGGCTCGGTGAACCGCGCCCAGCTCGCCACGTACGCGCTGCGCGCGGCGCCGGATACGTAGTCGCGTACGTGGTTCGACCGACGTGCCGCGCGCCCCGGCGGCCGAGGATGGGCCGTCTCCACCGAGGGCACGGAGGCGGCCATGGGGCAACCCGTCCGGATCTGCCGGGACACCTGGGCGATCACCCAGCTGGAGCAGGCGCCCCCGCTGGGCAGCATCTTCCTCAACTCCGCCGTGGTCATGGCCCGGGAGCCGGTGGTGATCGACACCGGGACCGCGGTGAACCGGGAGTCGTGGCTCGCGCAGCTCGGTTCGCTGGTCGACCCGGCCGACGTCCGGTGGATCTTCATCTCCCACGACGACGTCGACCACACCGGCAACCTGGTGCCCCTGCTGGAGCTGTGCCCGCGCGCGACCGTGCTCACGTCCTGGTTCGCGGTGGGCCGGATGCTCGTCGAGCAGGGGCTGGCATTGCCGATGGACCGGGTCCGGTTCGTCAACGACGGCGACGCCGTGGACGTCGGCGACCGCGTGCTGCGCGCGGTACTCCCGCCCGTGTACGACAACCCGACCACGCGGGGCCTGTTCGACCCGGCCACCGGCTTCTACTGGGGTGCCGACAGCTTCGCTTCGCCCGTCCCCGAGTTCCTCCCGGAGGCCGACGACCTCCCCGGCGAGCACTGGCGGGAGGGGTTCCTCGCCCTGCAGCGGATGCTGAGCCCCTGGCACACGCTGCTCGACCACCACCGCTACGGCGCCGCCGTCGACCGGGTGCAGTCGCTGCCGATCACGGTGGCCGCCGGTGCGCACGGGCCGCTGGTGCGCGGCGAGCGGATCGCCGACGCCTTCCGGATGTTCCGCGAGCTCCCGCACACCGGGGCGCTCGCCCCGTTCACCCAGTCCGACCTGGAGCACTGGATGGCCGCTGCGGCGACCACCACCGCCCCCGAGCTGCAGGAGATGCCGTGACCGCCACCGAACCGGCCGCGCAGCAGGGCACCGTCCCCGCCCTGCTCGGGCACTACCACCACCTCGGGATCACCGTCACCGACGTCGTGGCGAGCGAGGTCTGGTACAGCGAGGTGTTCGGCATGCAGCGCGCCTTCGTGGAGCAGCACCCGGCAGGCGGCTACGCGGTGGTGCTGCAGCGACCGGGAACGGGCCTGTTCCTCGGCCTGGACCACCACGACGGCAACCCCGGGGAGCCGTTCGACGAGCGGCGGACCGGCCTGGACCACTTCTCGTTCGCCGTGGGGTCGCGGGCCGAGCTCGACGACTGGGTCGCCCACCTCGACCGGCTCGGCCTACCGCACAGCGGGATCAAGGAGCCCGACCTGCCCTTCCCGTGTGCGCTGATCGTGCTCCGCGACCCCGACGGGGTCCAGATCGAGATCACCTGGACATGACGGCCGTCGACCTGCGCGTGCGCAGGGGTCCGCGCCCGGCGGCGACGCCGGACGCGCCGCACCGGCAGCTCGACCAGCAGCCGCTCGACCCGGAGATCGTGCGGCGGCTGGGGGAGCGCATGTTCGCCGTCGCCCCGGGGGCCCACGAGGAGCCCAGCGGGATCTCCGTGCCCGGCGCGCGGGCTCTGGTGCTCGACGCCGACACGCCCACCGGCCCGCCCGAGGCGTTCCTCGTGGGCCGCGAGTTCGCCCACGTGCACCCGGCACCCGACCACAGCCTGCACATGACGCTGCCGCTGGAGCTCGCCCGGCGGGCGGTGCAGCAGCGGTGGGCCGAACCGCACGTCGCCGTCGTGGCGGGGTTGCTGCCCCCGACGTTCGTGATGGTCTACGCGCCGCGCGATGAACGCGAGCTCCACGTCGTGCTCGCACTTCTGGCTGCGTCCCACCGATTCGCGACCGGAGGGGGGCCGCGGGACGGGGGTTGACGGAGGGGGCGTGCGCGGGGAGGCCTACCCGACAGGCCTCCCCGCGCACCTGTGCCCGGCCCGGATCAGCGGGTGGACGCGTCGAGCCAGGCGCGCCCCCGCGCCGAGAGCCGGTAGCCCACCGGGAGGCTCTCGGTGAGCCCCAGCTCCTTGAGCTTGCGCACGTCGCGCTTGAACGGGAGCGTCTCGCGGCCCAGGCGGGCGGCGAGGTCCGGCGCCCGGACGCCCGGACGGTCGGCGATCAGCTCGAGGACCGCCGCGGTCCACGGCCCGTGCCGCGAGGCGCGGTCCAGCCGGTCCAGCCGGTCGGCCAGCTCGGCGCGCTTGCCCGCGCCCAACCGGCCCCGGGAGCGCAGCGCCACCCGGGGATCCGGACCGGCGAGGCGCAGACCGACCCGGTAGAGCTGCCCGTCGCCGGTCTGGGCGGCGCGCAGCGCGGCGAGGTCGGCGAACCCGGCCGCCGCCGCGTCCAGCTCGGTGAGCGCGGACTCCTCGACGGGGTCGACGGCGGTGAACTCCAGCACGCCGACGGGGATGCGCTGCGTCCCGCCCGGCCGCACGCGCGGCCGGTCCCACCGCCGGAACGCGACGGTGACGCGCCCGGCCGCGATGTCCTCGAGGACGGGGCGGCGGAACTGCACACGCACATTCTGGTGGCCGACCCGCACCGGCTCGAACACCTAGACTGGGTGGAGTACCACCGAGCCGGGGGAGGAGTGCTGCGTGAACGCCGACGAGCGTCGATTCTCGGTCCTGCGGGCCATTGTCGCCGACTACGTGTCGACGCATGAACCCGTGGGCTCCAAGATGATCGTCGAGCGCCACAACCTCGGGGTCTCCAGCGCCACGGTCCGCAACGACATGGCGGTGCTGGAGGAGGACGGGCTCATCGCCCAGCCGCACACCAGCGCGGGCCGCGTGCCCACCGACAAGGGATACCGGCTGTTCGTCGACCGGCTCACGCAGGTCAAGCCCCTGTCGGGGGCCGAGCGACGGGCCGTGCAGGCCTTCCTCGACGGCGCGGTCGACCTCGACGACGTGCTGCGGCGCAGCGTCCGGCTGCTCGCGCAGCTCACCCGTCAGGTCGCGGTCGTGCAGTACCCCACGCTCACCCGGTCCACGGTGCGCCACCTCGAGCTGGTGTCGCTCACGCCGGCCCGGCTGATGCTCGTGCTGATCACCGACTCCGGCCGGGTCGACCAGCGGGTCGTCGACCTCGGGGAGGTGCTCGCCGAGGAGGACGTCGCCCGGCTCCGCAACATGATCAACGCGGCGCTGGCGGGGCGTCCGCTCGCGGCGGCGTCGGTGGCGGTGGCCGACCTCCCCGACACCGCGCCGCCCGAACTGCGCGACGTCGTCGTCACGCTGTCCACCGTCCTCATCGAGACCCTCGTCGAGCACCCGGAGGAGCGCCTCCTGCTCGGCGGCACGGCCAACCTCACCCGCAACGTCGCCGACTTCCCCGGGTCGCTCCGGCAGGTGCTGGAGGCGCTCGAGGAGCAGGTGGTGGTGCTCAAGCTGCTGGCCTCGGCGCAGGACCCGGGCACGGTCACGGTCCGGATCGGGGAGGAGAACGAAGCCGAGGAGATGCGCGACACGTCGGTGGTCTCGATCGGGTACGGGCCGGGCATGGTGGTGGGCGGCATGGGCGTCCTCGGCCCCACCCGGATGGACTACCCGGGCTCGATCGCGGCCGTCCATGCGGTCGCCCGTTACGTGGGTGAGATCCTGGCGGGGCGCTGACGCGCAGACCTGACACCGAACTGCGCACCATCTGATCTGATCTGGGCACGACCGAGCGAGAAGGACCATGAGGAACGCGCACGTGGCACGGGACTACTACGGGATCCTGGGGGTCTCGAGCGACGCCGGGCCCGACGAGATCAAGCGGGCCTACCGCAAGCTGGCGCGCGAGCTGCACCCCGACGTCAACCCGGACGCGGAGGCGCAGGAGCGCTTCCGCGAGGTGAGCGCGGCCTACGAGGTGCTGTCGGACCCGGAGAAGCGCCGCATCGTCGACCTCGGCGGCGATCCGCTGGGCAACGGCGGGGGAGGCGGCGCCGGCGGCGCCGACCCGTTCAGCGCGTTCGGCTTCGGCGACATCATGGACGCGTTCTTCGGGGGCCAGGGCGGCGGCCGTGGGCGTGGCCCGCGCAGCCGGGTGCAGCCCGGTGCCGACGCCCTCATCCGGATGCAGCTCACGCTCGAGGAGTGCGCCACCGGCATCACCCGTGACCTCGCGGTCGACACGGCGGTGCTGTGCTCGGAGTGCACCGGCTCGGGGTGCGCGCCCGGCAGCACGCCGACGATGTGCGAGATCTGCAACGGGCGCGGTGAGGTGCAGAGCGTGCAGCGCTCGTTCCTCGGCCAGGTCGTCACGTCGCGGCCGTGCCCGAACTGCCGCGGGTTCGGTGAGGTCATCCCGGAGCCGTGCCGGCAGTGCGGCGGTGACGGGCGGGTCCGTTCGCGGCGCAGCGTCGGCGTCCGCATCCCCGCCGGCGTCGCCGACGGCATGCGCGTCCGGCTGGCCGGGCAGGGCGAGGTCGGTCCCGGCGGTGGCCCGGCGGGCGACCTGTACGTGGAGGTCGAGGAGGAGCCGCACGATCTGTTCACGCGCGACGGCGCCGACCTGCACTGCACCGTGCAGCTGCCGATGACCGCCGCCGCGTTGGGCACCACGCTCCCGCTGCCCACCCTCGACGGCACCGAGGAGCTGCGCGTCGAACCGGGCACGCAGACCGGCAGCGTCCGCACCCTGCGCGGCAAGGGGATGCCGAGGCTGCGCTCCACCGGCCGCGTCGACGGCCGCGGTGACCTGATGGTGCACGTGGAGGTCGCGGTGCCCACCGACCTCACCAAGGAGCAGACGGAGCTGCTGCGCGAGCTCGCCGCCCTGCGCGGGGAGGAGCAGCCGGACCTCACCGGCGGCAACCGCAACGGGCACGGGCTGTTCTCGCGGCTGCGCGACTCGTTCGGCCGCTGAGTCGCACACACCTCCGGTGAGCACCGCACCGCTGTTCCTCCTCGACGAGCTGCCCGACGACGGGTACGCCGTGCTGGACGGCCCGGAAGGGCGCCACGCCGCCACCGTCAAGCGGCTGCGCGCCGGCGAGGCCGTGCTGCTCTCCGACGGGCGCGGCGGGCTGGCGCACGCCGTCGTGGAGGCGGCGGCGCGCGACGCCGTCGACCTGACGATCACCCGTCGCGCCGACGTCCCCGCGCCCGCGCCGCGGGTGCTGCTGGCCCAGGCCCTCGTCAAGGGCGACCGCGGGGAGCTGGCCGTCGAGCTCGCCACCGAGGCGGGCGTCGACGGGATCCTGGCGTGGCGGGCAGCGCGCTGCGTCGCCCGCTGGGACGACGGGCCGCGCGGCGAGAAGGCGTTGGCCCGTTGGCGCAGCACGGTCCGCGAGGCGACGAAGCAGGCCCGCCGGCCGTGGCTGCCGCCGGTCGAGGCCCCGGTCTCCACTGCCGCTCTGGCGGAGCGCGTCGGTGTCGTCGCGGGCGCGCTGGTGCTGCACGAGGGCGCAGACGACCGGCTCGGCGACGTCGTCGCCGACCTGCCGGGCGCAGGTGACCTGCTCCTGGTCGTGGGGCCGGAGGGCGGGATCACCGACGCCGAGCTCGATGCGCTCGTCGCCGCGGGTGCCCGCCCCGTCCGGCTCGGGCCGGAGGTGCTGCGAGCCTCGACGGCCGCCGCCGTGGCGCTCGGCGCGCTCGGTGCGCTGACCGCCCGCTGGCGCTGAGGAAGCGCGACACGCTCGACGAGCGAGTGACGGTAGCGGCGCAGGCGCTCCTCACGGGTTATCGTCTGCGTGCTCCGGTCGCGGCGACGTGACCGGACCGGGACCGGGGTGCTCGCACCCCCACGGACCGCCGGAGGAGTCCCCCTCGGCCGGCGGAGCCACGTCGCGGTGGGTGTCCCCCCACGTCCACCGCGACGTGGCAACCGGATGCCCCACCTGGGCCGAACACCGTGCCATGCTCCCCTCCGTGTCCCGCCGCCGCGTCCTGCGCCGTCTCGCCGCGGCCGGTGCCGCCGCACTCGCCCTCCCGGCCGCGCTCGCGGCGTGCGGTGCGGCCACCCCACCCGCCGCGCCCGGCGTCACCGGACCCCGGCGGCTCGACTACGGCGGCCACGCGAGCCAGTTCGGCGAGCTGACGCTCCCGGCGGGCGACGGACCGGTGCGCGGGGTGGCCGTCGTCGTGCACGGCGGGTTCTGGCGGCGGAGCTACGGGCTGGAGCTGGGTCGCCCGCTCGCCGTCGACCTCGCCAACGCCGGGCTCGCCGCCTGGAACATCGAGTACCGGCGGGTGGGCGGCGACGGCGGCTGGACCGCGACCTTCGACGACGTGGCGGCCGCGCTCGACGTGCTCGCGGGACCCGCGCAGGAGGCAGCTGGCGGGCGGCTGGCGCTGGACCGGGTCGTCGGCGTCGGGCACTCGGCCGGTGGGCACCTCGCCACCTGGCTCGCGGCCCGGCCCGGCCTGCCCGCGGACGCCCCCGGCGCGGCGCCCGCGGTCCGGCTGCGCGGCGTGGTGAGCCAGGCCGGCGTGCTGGACCTCGTCGACGCCGCCGAACGCGGGGTCGGCCGCGGCGCGGTGGAGGACCTGCTCGGCGGCAGCCCCGCCGCCGTCCCCGAGCGGTACGCGCTCGGCTCGCCCGTGGCGCGGCTGCCCGTCGGCGTGCCCGTGGTGTGCGTGCACGGCACCGCCGACGGCAACGTCCCGATCCGGCAGAGTGAGCGATACGTCGAGGCGGCGCGCGCGGCGGGGGACAGCGCGGAGCTGGTGACGCTGCCCGGGGTGGATCATTTCGCGGTCATCGACCCCTCCACGGACGCCTGGCGGGCCTGCCGGGACGGGGTGGAGCGGCTGCTGGCCTGAGCGCCCCGTCGGGGACGATGAGCACATGCCCTCGATCGAGCAGCGGGTCGCCGCCGCCGCTGAGGCGGCGCTCGGCCGCGACAAGTCGGTGTCGCCGCTGGACGTGTTCGGCGGCCTGGGCTGGGTGACCGCCAACCACGAGGACCGGTGGCGGCAGGGCCGGGACGCGTACCTGCTTCCGCTGGAGGCGCTCCGGCCGGGGAAGCTGGCCGGGGTCCTCGACGCGCTGCGCCGCTGGGCCGAGAGCCGGGGGTTCCAGCCGAGCGAGACCGCGTACGTCTCGGCAACGCGCGACCGCAGGCCGTTGCGCTTCCTCGCGGCGGCGGGGGAGGACGTCGAGTGTGCGCTGCGCACGCACTGGATCTCGCCCGACCTGACCGAGACGCAGCGCGAACGCGTCGTCGAGCGGCAGAACCGGCCCCCGGACCTGCTGGTGATCATGCCGCTGAAGGACTGGACGTGCACGGACTGCGGGGTCGAGGGCGGCGACCTACTCGTCATGGAGGACGCCGGCCCGCTGTGTCTCACGTGCGCCGACCTGGACCACCTCGTCCTCCTCCCGGCGGGCGACGCCACCCTCACCCGGCGGGCGAAGAAGGCGAGCGGGCTCTCGGCCGTGGTGGTGCAGTGGAACCGGTCGCGGAAGCGGTACCAGCGCCGGGGGATCCTCGTCGAGGACGGCGCGCTGGAGCAGGCGGAGGCGAGCTGCCTCGCCGACGAGGAGGTCCGGCGCCGGCAACGGGAACGCGGCCGGGAACGGCGCGCACGTCAGGACGCGGAGCTGACCAGTCGAATGGTCGCCGAGATCGCAGGTTGTTCCCCTGCTGCCCGCAGTCACGCACCGAAGCGATCGCCGCGCACACCGCGGTGCGGGGGAGCGGCCGCGTCGGGCGGAGCGCGGCGGGACGAGCGCTCGACGAGGCTGCGATCACGGCCGCGGTCGTCGCCTCGGTGCGGCACGAGGACACGCCCTACGACGAGCTGTTGATGTCGGGGGAGGCGCGGGAGGCTGCCCGAGCCGCTGTGCGTGCCGACGTGGATACCGTCCTCGCCCGATGGCGCGACGAGCGCCCGACCGGGCCGTGAGCGGCGGCGCCATCCGATCGTCACGGCGTCCTCGGCGGGCGTTGCGTGCCGGCGTCGCGCAGGAAGACGAGCACGGCGGCGACTCTGCGGTGCAGCTCCGGCTCCGCGACGAGGCCGAGCTTGTGGAAGATCGTGCCGACGTGCTTCTCGACGGCCGACTCCGACAGCGCCAGCGCCTTGGCGATTCCGGGGTTGGCGCGGCCCTGTGCCATCTGGCCGAGGACCTCCAGCTCCCGCGGGGTGAGACGAGACAGCGGCGAGCGGGGCGCCCTGGTTCGGCTCAGGATGCCCTCCACCACCTGCGGGTCGACGACACAGCGGCCCGCGACGACGGCGCGCAGGGCCGCGATCACCTCGTCGGGGTCGCCCACCCGGTCCTTGAGCAGGTAGCCGTAGCCGGCGCTGCCCTCGGCGAAGAGCTGAGCGGCGTAGGCGGGCGCCGCGTACTGGGAGAGCACGACGACGCCGATCGCCGGGTGGCCGCGGCGGATCGCGTGCGCGGCGGCGATGCCGTCGGTCGCGTTGCCGGGCGGCATCCGGATGTCGGTGAGCACGGCGTCGGGGCCGAGCCTCCGGACGGCATCGAGCAGTTCGACGGCGGTGCCGACGGCGGCGAGCACCTCGATCTCACCGGTTTCGGCGAGCAGGTGTCGGGTCCCCTCCCGCACCAGGTAGCTGTCCTCGGCGAGGACGATGCGCAGCGGCCGGTCAGGCATCGCCCGGCTCCCTGCGGTTGGCCGGGATCCGTGCGGACAGCATGGCGCCGCCCTCCGGTGCGGACCCGACGCGGAGCGTCCCGCCCGCCGCGGCGACGCGGTCGGCCAGATGCGTGGGCGCGTGCCCGTGCGGGAGGCCGATGCCGTCGTCGCGCACCTCGAGGTGCAGCTCGCCGTCGCGCAGGCCGACCTCGACGACGGCGGTCGCGGCCCTGGAGTGCTTGAGCACGTTGGTGAGTGCCTCGCACGCGGTGAAGTAGGCGGCCGCCTCGACGTCAGGGCGCAGCCGAACGTGCCGCACCGCCTCGTCCGACTCGACGGCGACCGGGATCGGTGCCCGGGCCGCCCGATCGGACAGGGCGGCGAGTAGCCCGTCGTCGCGCAGCAGCGCCGGGTGGATCCCCGCGGCGAGCTCGCGCAGCTCGCCGAGGATGCGGCGGGTCTCCTCCTGGAGGCGATGGAGCATGTCCTCGGCCTGATCCGGGTCGCGACGCAGGGCGGTGCGCGCCCGGCGGAGCTCCGCCAGCTGCGCCACGAGCTGCTGCTGGGCGCCGTCGTGGATGTTGCGCTCGATCCGGCGGCGCTCGGCGTCCTGGGCGGCGACGATCCGGGCGCGAGACGCCGCCAGCTCCGTGGCCTGCGCGCGGATCTCGGCCAGCCGGGTGACCAGCTCCGCGGCGAGGTCGGCGTTGTGGGCCGCGAGCGCGGCCTGCCTGCCCAGCGTGACCAGGAGCTCCCACTCGGCGGGCGAGAGCGGTCCGGTCTCGATCCGGCCGACCGTCGCTCCCGCGTGGACGAGCGGCAGCACCGTGACCGGCGGCGTGTCCTCGGGCGCATGACCCGCGACCGCCGTGGACCCGCCGGCGAGCACGACGCGGGCCCACGGCAGCCCGAGCCCCTCCCTGACCGTTGCGGCGAGCCGGGGCGCCAGCTCGGCCAGGTCGAACGTGGCCTCGAGCTGGGCGCCGAAGCGGGCGAGCAGCGCGTAGCGGTCGGTCCGGGCGCCGAACGCGATCCGGTCGGCGAGGCGCTCCAGCCTGCGCCGTGCCGGGTCGAACACCAGGGTGGCGCCGATGGTGAGCAGGACCGCGACCCCGACCGGGAGCTGCGCACCGGCCGCCGCGAGCCCGAATCCGGCCGCCACACCCGCGTAGACCAGCGTGATGAGCGTCCAGAGGAGGCCGTACACGGCGGTGCGCCGGATCAGCCGGTCGATATCGAACAGGCCGTGCCGCAGCATGGCGATGCCGATCGCGGCGGGCAGCACAACGGCCCCGAGCAGCCCTCCGGAGACGTCGAAGAACGCGAACGTGCCCGGGTACAGCGCGGTGAGCAGGTCGCTCAGCGCGGCGTGCCCGATGAGGATGCCGACGCCGTAGGTGAACCACTTGAGCTGCGTCCGCTCGACCGGGCCGCCCCGGCGGTAGCGCAGCACCACCGCGACGAGCGCGGCGACGGTGCCCACCGTCATCAGGACGCCCGCCACCGCTCCCGCGCTGGCGCGCAGCGCCTCGGAGCCGGCGACGGCGAGCGGGTTGCCGAGCGTGGGGTGGTCCACCGAGCCCCGCGGGGCGATTCCGGACGCTACGAGCTCCGCGCCGACGCCGATCCCGATGGCCCACACTACCGGCTGCCACCGTGGCGAGGGCAGCCGTCCCGTCGGGAACACCAGCGCCGTCGCCAGCAGGAGGCCGAAGCCGACCGGGCCGAGACCGCCTGCGATGGCGAGCACGACGGCGGCCGCGGGCAGCGTCCCGCCCGCGGCGCCCGCGTAGCCGTCGGCGAAGAACACCGCCTGGTAGGCCAGCCCCCCGGCGAGCAGCAGCCACCCGACGGCGTTGCGCGGCAGGCGTGCGGCCACCAGCGCGCCGACGGTGACCGGGGCCATCCCGAGCACGTCGATCAGCACCGCGGCGGCGACCCGACCCGGAGGCTGCGCCCGGCCGCCCGCCATGGTGAGCGCGACGAAGCCGACCGTCAGTGCGAGGGCGGCGAGCCAGAGCACGGCCGCGGCCCGGCCCGGCCCGCCGGGTGCCGACGCACCCGCTCGGATGGCGGGGGCACCGGGCCCGGCGGCGCGCGCGCTGGTCTCGCCCACCTCGCGCTCCCTCCGCTTCGGTCAGATGGTCCGTCGCAGGTCGGGTTGGGTCCAGGCCTTCCTACGCGGGCACGGCGGGCCGCCCGTCCGGGACCGGCCGCCGCAGCAGCGCCACGCCGGTGAGCAACACCCACAGTGGGTCGAGGAAGAACGTCCAGCCGGTCAGCACGACCGTCGGGCCGAACGGGACCGCGGCGTCGAGCACCGTGAGCGCCCCCAGCACGATCCCGAGCCAGCCCAACCACCGCGGGAGCGCCCGCGTCGTGACGACGACGAGCCCGGCGGCCAGCAGCATCAGGCCGAACGCCACCCGCGAGCTGATCCCGCCGAGCTGGGCCGCCCACAGCGCCACCAGCGCGTCCTCGGATCGGGCCACCACGGGTACCTGGGCCACCAGGAACGTGCTCGAGGCGCCGATGAGGTCGATGGCGACCCAGGCGACGCCCCCCGGCGAGGGCGGTCGTGGCGCCGATCCCGTGCGTCTCCGCGTCGCGCAGCCGGTGGTGCAGCCCGGCCATGAACACCAGGAAGCCGGCCGCGGCCAGCAGGAACAGCGTCCGTGCCCACAACCGGTCACCCGCGGTCAGGAAGGCGGCCACCTGCGCCCCCGTGATCTCCGACTCGTCGACCTCCGCGGCCGAGTCGAGTACGCCCGCCGTCACCGAGCAGAGCATGAAGACCACCCCGGCGGTGCCGGCGGCCCGCATCCAGGTCCTCTCGTTCATTCCGTCCTCCCGTTTCTCGACGTCGGGGATGGCCGGCGACGCTATGAAGCGGCGGTGGCGAGCGGGAGTGGGCGGACCACCGCGGCGGGGTGCGGAAAACCGCAGGTGCGAGGGCCCGACGGCCGACTGAGCGGCGTTGGTGGCCGTGCTACCTGTCGGCAGCTCCAGGTCGTCGAGTGCTACGCCCGGCGCATCAGGGTGAAGTTCGCCGCCGGCAACGGCCGTCAGCGGGATGAGCTCGGCGGCGGCCCGGTGATCGTGATCCCGTGCTCGGCGGCAGTGCGCGTGAGTGCCTCGATGTCGGGCTCGCGAGCCTCGGGGAGCGGGCTGCCGGCCGGGACGCGCTCACCGGCCTCCCGGTAGAAGGCGTCGAACCCGGCGGGCACCGTCAGGCTCAGGACGCGGCCTCCTGGCGGCTCGCACCGCCACGCGTGCGGCGTCCCCCGCGGCGCGAAGATCCACGTACCTGCGGTCGCGCGGTGGAGCTCGTCGCCGACGGCGAAGACGTACTCGCCGTTCAGGATGTAGAAGCCGGCTCGAAGTGGTTGTTGACGTGCATCGGGACCGCGGACTCCGCGTTGTCGGCGAATTCGACGAGGGTGAACCTGCCGTCCGTGTCACCGTGGTCGGCCTTGATGGTGTCCAGGCCGTCGTACATCCAGATCGCGTCGCCCTCGCCGGGGCCGAGCTGATAGGGGATCATGTCCGCGCCGCTCCTCCGCAGCCGCAGTGGGGCGCCAGTTTGACAGTGAGCGGGCGCGGGCGCACCAGGTCGCAGGCGTCCGTCCCGGCTGCGTTCCCCTGTCGCGCACCGGGACCGGGGCAACACTCGCGATCCACCACCGCGCTGCGGCAGGACGAGGTCCGCGCGAGGCCGTCATCGCGACGGCACGATCCGACCGTCCCATGGGCGCGGCAGGGCCGGCAGCGGGCCTGCCGCCCCCGCCAGCGTCTCGAGCCCCGGCTCGGCGGCCCGCATCCACCAGGCAAGGTCTGCGCGCGCAGCCGACCGCGTGGCCGGGTCGGGGTGTTCGGTCGCATCGAGGGCCTTTTTCCAGGCCAGCTCGAGCAGCCCGGCGACGAAGCCGAGACGGAGCTGGTCCTCGCCCCAGCAGGCCCAGATCCCGCGCACGTCCTCGACGAGCTGCTCGCGACCAGCCTGCACCTGCGACGCGTTGCCGGCCAGGAAGGACGCGATCTCCACCGCAGGTGGAGCCCAGCTGGCGATCCCCCAGTCGAGCAGGGTGACCTGGTCGGGCTCCAGCGCCAGGTTGACCAGCCAGAGGTCACCGTGGATCAGGGTGTGCGGGAGCCGGGACAGCCCGGCGACGAGCGGCGCCGGGTCGTCGAGCAGTCCGACCACGACGTCCGCGACGTCGCGTCGCGCGAGCTCGGCGAACCGCTCCCATCCCCGCAGCACCAGCCCGGGCAGCGGGTTCGGGCCGGCGGTCAGCGGCGCCATCCGCCGGGGGGACAGGAGGCTCACCCGAACCTCGAGCGGGCACAGTTCGTCGACAGGAGCATCCCGGAACGCGCCGTGCAGGGACGCGACCGCCGCGAGCAGGGTGCCGGCACTGCTCGCGGTCCAGCAGGCGCCGCCAGCCGACGACGTGTTCGGACACGTCGCGCATGAGCACGACGGTGGCACCGTCCTCCTGCCACGCGGCGATGACGGCGTGCCCGACGCCTGCCGGCAGCCGGTCGAGCACGCCCGCCGACCAGAGCCGGCGCTCCCGCCCGACTGCATCGCCCGTGACCTGCATCGCCAGGTCGACGCTGATCACGCCCGTGCCGCCGCCTTGTCGAGAACGGCCTGGGCCGTCCTCCGGAATTCCTCGGTGGGGCTGAACTCGACGATCTCGGTGCCGGCCACGAAGAGTGGCAGGTGGCCAGGGGGTGCGTAGTACGCCTCGCCCGGCTCGATGACGTCCTCGGTGCCGTCGGCGTAGCGGTAAACCAGCCGGCCGCGCAGCACCACGCCCCAGTGCGGGCACTGGCAGCGGTCGCCGGGCAGGCCGCGGAACAGGTCCGCCGGGTCGTTGTCGGCGAGGTAGTGCTCGAACTGGGCCGTGTAGCCGCCGAGGTCGTGGAACCGGCCGTCGAAGACCCCCTCGAGGGTCTCGACCCACGTCGCGCCGACCTTGTCGATCTTGGGCATCTCGTCCTCCTCGTGCCGTTCGGGACTGTCACCCGGTAGGCGGGAGGAACGGGCTCACGGTGGGGAGAACGCGGCTCACAGTTGCCAGGACACCGGATCTTCCGGCTGATAGGCGCAGAACGATCCGGTCCGCACGGAGCGGTCGAGGTGGTGGCCGAGCTCGGGGTGGGCGCGCTCGATGCGCCGCAGCGCGTCGCGGATCCGCGCCGTCACCGCGGAGCGGGCCCGCTCCCCCGGATCACCGGCCCGGCGCGCGCGTCCGCCGAGCCCGTAGGCGGCGGTGAGGTGGGCGACGGGGGCGTCCCGTTCCGCCGCCGCCCGGGCGGACCGCTCGACGTCCCCGCCCGTGTCGGCCTCGGCGAGCTCGGTGTCGAGCTCCGCCAGCCGCGCCCGGTAGGCCGAGCGCGCCCTGGCGTCGCTCACCTCGCCCAGGTCGGCGCCGCGGACGCCGGCGAGGTCCAGGGCGGCGATCTCCTGTCCCGGCCGGGCGAGCAGGTGGGCCAGGTCGCGCATGCCCTTGCTGTCCCGCGCCGCGGCCTAGCGCGGCGGCGAGCAGGCCGAGCGGCCGCTCCACCGAGCCGTGCCAGTACGCCCCGATGCCCTCGACGGCGAACCGGTGCCGGTGCGGGACCAGGGCGTCGTAGGCCCAGGACGCGACGGGGTGGCCCCCGAGGAGAGCGCAAGGCTGCGATCGTGGGATCGGCGGCCGGGCGGCCGGCGAGTCGGGTCACGAGCTCGGCGACCTCGCCGACGGACAGCCCGCCGAGCGCCAGGCGGCGACCGTGCCGGACGAGGTCGTGCAGCGGCCCGGGCGCGCGGACGTCCCGGTCCGGCGCCTCCCGGCAGGTCCCGAGCAGCACCACGGGCGATGTGACGAGCCGGGCGGCGACGAAGGCGAGCAGCCGCAGCGAGGCGTCGTCGGCCCATTACAGGTCGTCGAGCACCACCAGCCGGGGCTGAGCCCGCGCCGGACCGCGCAGGGCCGTCTCCACGGCGTCGAAGAGCAGGAAGCGCGCCAGCTCCGGATCATCGCCGGCCGAGGGTGGTCCGGTGGGATCGAGGAGGGCGGCCGCGAGGCCGAGGGAGGCGGCGGGCGACGCGGTGGTGGAGGCAGGGTCGAACACCGAACGGAGCACCTGGGTCCACGGCCAGAACGCGGGTGCGCCGCTCTCCGGGCACGTCGCCCACACCACGGCCACGCAGCGCTCGTGCGCGCGGCGCGCCACCTCGGCCGCGAGCCGCGTCTTGCCGATCCCCGGCTCGCCGATCAGCAGGACGAGCTCGCCCCGCCCGGACGCGGCGTCGACGAGCGCCCGGTCCAGGTCGGCCAGCTGCCGGGTGCGACCGACGAAGCCCCGGCCGTCCATCCCTGAATGATTCCACCGTCCCGTGGTCAGGTCGCCGGACGGATGTTGTGGTTGAAACGGAACATGTTGGACGCCTCGTACACGTCCTTCAGCGCCCGCAGGCGCGCGTACTGCTCACGGCTGTAGCCGCCGGGCACGATCGCGTCATCGTCAGGCGCGAAGTTGAGGTAGACGCCACCGGTCGAGTACGGCTTCATCGCGTCTACCACATCGCGCAGCCAGGCCATGTGGCGGTCGTCGTCGTCGGCCGAGAGCCACGCGGCGAGCGGATGGAGCAGGTAGGGAGCGGCCCGGTTGCCGACGGCGGTCCCGGTCTCGGGGACGCGGCCGACCGCGCCGCCGTGCCGGAACACGATGATCTGGGTGAGCGGCGCGAGCCCCGACGGCGCGTGCTGCACGAGGACGTCGATCGCCTCGTCGGTGAGCTCGGCCAGATGATCTCCGGAGTTGTACCACCGCCATCCCGGCGGGGCGGTCGGGTCGAGCAACGCCTGCAGCGTCGTGTAGGGCATGGGGCCGACCAGGTCCGCGGCCGGCGGCCCGAGGCGCCTGAGCGGGGCGACGACCCGCGCTCCCTCCTCCGGGTCGCCGCAGTGACACACGATCATCCCGAGCACGGTCCTGCCGTGCAGCTCAGCCGGAACGAACGGTTCGGGCGGGGCGGGGAAGAGCGCAAACGCCGTCGACAGCTCGTCCGGCCCGCCGTCGACGTACTCCCGGTAGCCGCGCAGCACCTCGGCCGCCTGCTCCAGCGGGTGGAGCAGCATGCCTCCGGTGATCGAGGGGCCCACCGGGTGCAGGCGGAACTCGAAGGAGGTGACGACGCCGAAGTTGCCACCCCCTCCGTGGAGGCCCCAGAACAGATCGCTGTTCTCGCGGTCGTTCGCGGTGAGCAGCCGGCCGTCGGCGGTGACCACCTCGGCGGAGACGAGGTTGTCGCAGGCGAGGCCGTGCTTCGGCGACAACCAGCCGTAGCCACCACCGAGGGTGAAGCCGCCGATCCCGGTGGTGGTGACGCGACCGCCGGGTGAGGCGAGGCCGAACGGCTCGGTCGCGCGGTCGTACTCGCCCCAGGTCACGCCGCCGGCGGCCCGCGCGGTACGCGCTGCGGCGTCGACCTGCACTTCCTTCATGAGCGACAGGTCGACCAGCATGCCGTCGTCACAGACGCTCGTGCCGGCGACACTGTGCCCGCCACACCGCACCGCCACCGGTAAGCCCTGGTCGGCCGCGTACCGCACGGCGGCGAGCACGTCCGCCGACCCGCGGGGGCGCGCGATCAGCAGCGGGCGCTTGTCGATCGCGGCGTTCCACACCCGGCGGGCGGGCTCGTACCCGCCGTCCACCGGGCGGATCAGCTCCCCGCTGAACGTCGAAGCGAGCTTCTCGACGGGACCTGCGTTCGTCGTCGAACTCATCGTGACCTCCGGTCCGGGAGCGGCTGTCCTGTGCATCCTCCCGGCGTCCCGCTGTTCCAGCATGGGTGGAAATGCCCATCCGCACCCGGGTTTCGCGGTCGGACAGCCATTTCGGGCGTGCGGAGCGCATGCGATGCTGGCGGCGTGGAACCGCGGGCGGTCGAGCTCGTACACACGGGCCGCGAGGCGCTCCGCCGTGGCGACTGGGCGGCGGCGCAGACGGTTTTCCACGAGGCGGCCGAAGCCGACGGGTCGGCGGAAGCCCTCGACGGGTTGGCACAGAGCCTCTACTGGCAGGGCGACTACCGCACTGCGATCGAGGTCCACGAGCGGGCATATGCCGGCTTCCGGGGCCGCGGGGACGATCGCCAGGCCGTCCAGGTCGCGTGCTGGCTGGCGTACCTGTACGGGGTCCGTTCTCGGCAACTTCGCCGCAGCGAGCGGATGGCTCGGACGGGCGCGCAGCGTCGTGCGCGAGGTCGGGGACTGTCCGGAGCGGGGCCGCGTCGCGCTCCTCGGCGCCCTGTTCACCGAGGACCCGGAGGAGCGGGAGCGACACGTCGCCGCTGCTGAGGCGATCGCCGAGCGATTCGGTGACACCGACCTCGGGTTCGACGCGCTGAGCTACGTCGGCTGGTGCCTGATCGAGCGCGGCCGGATCGACGAGGGAATGCTGCGCCTCGACGAGGCGGTGGCGGCTGCGACGAACGGGGAGGTGGCGAACCCCGCCGACATCGGTGACATCTACTGCAAGATGCTGTTCGCGTGCGAGTTGGCCCGCGACGTGCGTCGCGCGGAGCAGTGGATGGCGGTGGCGGAGTCATGGGTGGACCGCACCGGCGCCGTCCCCGTCTCGACGATCTACTGCCGCACGTACTACTGCGGGATCCTCACGGCGGCGGGTCGGTGGGGGGAGGCCGAGCGCGAGCTGGAGTGGTCGGTGCGCAGGCACGACCCGGCATACCCGGGGTTGCGGGCCGGCGCGCTCATCCGGCTTGCCGACCTCCGCGTACGCCAGGGGCGGCTCGAGGAGGCCGCACAGCTGCTCGGCGGGCATGAACACGATCCGGCCGCCGTGGCGCCCATCGCGCGCCTGCACCTTGCGCGGGGCGACGCGGAACTCGCGGTCTGTGTGCTGCGCCGGCATCTCACGCGGCACGGCGACGGTGTCCTCCACGCACCCGTGCTGACCCTGCTGGCCGAGGCCGAGATCGCAGCCGGACGGGTCGAGAACGCCGAGGTGGTCGGCGGTCGGCTCCGCGAGCTGGCCACGGGGAGCCACGCCCTGGTTGTGGCTTTGGCGGACTACGTCGCGGGCCTTGCCTGCGATGCGGCAGGGGACGAGGAGGCTGTGCGACACCTTGAAGCGGCACTCGGCAGATTCGGCAGCGCTGGACTGCCGTACGAGGAGGCGCGGACGCGACTTGCCCTTGCCCGTGCACTCGCGGCGACCAGCCCCGGGATCGCAATGGCCGAGGCCCACGCAGCGCTGGAGCAGTTCGAACAGATGTCCGCCGCGCCCGACGCCGATGCCGCTGCAAGCGTCCTGCGACGGCTCGGAGGGCCAGGCCGCCGGCGGCCCAGGCGCGCAGGCCCGCTCACCCAGCGGGAGACCGAGGTGCTGGGCTTGCTCACCGAGGGGATGTCCAACGAGCAGATCGCTCAGCGCCTCACCATCAGCCGGCGTACCGCTGAACATCATGTGAGCAGCGTGCTGGCGAAGCTCGGCGTCGTGAGCCGGGCCGAGGCTGTCGCCCGTACCCTCAGGACGTCGGATCTCCCACCTCATGGGCGTCGCCTCGTACGGCAGCCGTTCGGCACCCGGAAGTGACGGGTGTGAACGAGGGGCAGTTTCGTGCAATAGGTTTGGACGAAAGTGCCGTTCGCGCACAGCGCGCAGCCTGGAGGAACGTATGTCCGTGCTCGCCGACCTGATGGACGCGCTGCGCACCCGGCGGGTGGAGGTCGTCGACCTCACCGCGCCGCTGCACAGCGGTACACCCATCCTGCAGCTGCCGCCCCCGTTCGCGAACGCCTCGCCGTTCGCGGTGGAGGAGATCAGCCGGTACGACGACCGCGGCCCGGCCTGGTACTGGAACGACATCCGCACCAGCGAGCACACTGGCACGCACTTCGACGCGCCTGTGCACTGGGTCACCGGCCGCGACGGCGAGGACATCGCGCAGGTGGCCCCGGCCCGGCTCCTCGCGCCGGCCGTGGTGCTGGACTTCGCCGAGCAGAGTGCTGCCGACCCGGACTTCCTGCTGGAGATCGACCACGTCCGGGCGTGGGAGGCCGAGCACGGGCCGCTGCCGGACGGGGGCTGGCTGCTCTACCGCACCGGCTGGGACGCGCGCAGCGAGGACGGCGCCGCCTTCCTCGGTGTCGATCCTTCCCCCTCGCGAACCGACAGCGGCCCGCACACCCCCGGCATCTCGGTGGAGTGCGCCCGCTGGCTCGCCGAGGAGTCGCCCGTCCTCGGGGTCGGGGTCGAGACGGTCGGCACGGACGCAGGTGCGGCGCACTCGTTCGACCCGCCGTTCCCGTGCCACTCGTTCCTCCTCGGGGCCGGGAAGTACGGGCTGACGCAGCTGCAGAACCTCGCCCGGCTGCCCGTCACCGGGGCCGTCGTGATCGCCGGGCCGCTGCCGATCGTCGGCGGCTCGGGCAGCCCGGCGCGGGTGCTCGCGCTGGTCGAGAACCCGTGACCGTCGCCGACCTGGTCGGCGCCGCGCTCGCCGAGCTGGGCGTCGGGCACGCGTTCGGAGTGGTCGGCAGCGGCAACTTCCACGTGACGAACGCGCTGCGTGCGGGCGGTGTGCCGTTCGTTGCGGCGCGGCACGAGGGCGGGGCCGCGACGATGGCCGACGCGTACGCGCGCACGAGCGGGCGGGTCGGCGTGCTGTCGGTGCACCAGGGCTGCGGGCTCACCAACGCCCTGACCGGGGTCACGGAGGCGGCCAAGAGCCGCACCCCGCTGATCGTGCTCGCCGCCGACACCGGCGCGGCCGCGGTGCGGTCGAACTTCCGGATCGACCAGGATGCGCTGGCCCGGGCGGTCGGGGCCGTGGCCGAGCGGGTGCACTCGCCCGCGTCGGCGGTTGCCGACACCGTCCGCGCGTACCGCACCGCCGTGGAGCAGCGGCGCACGGTCGTGCTCAACCTGCCGCTCGACGTCCAGGCCGCCGACGGGCCCGACCGCGCGCCGCTGCGGCCCGTGCCCGCCCTCGCGCCCGCCCGGCCCGGCGCGGACGCCGTGACCGCCCTCGCAGCCCTGCTCACCTCGGCGCAGCGGCCGGTGTTCGTTGCCGGACGCGGCGCCCGGTCGGCCCGTGAGGAACTGCGCGCGCTGGGCGCGGCGTCGGGCGCGCTGCTCGCCACGTCGGCCGTGGCGGCCGGGCTGTTCCACGACGACGAGTGGGCGCTGGGCATCTCCGGCGGGTTCGCGTCCCCGCTGGCCGCGGAGCTGATCTCCGACGCCGACCTGATCGTCGGGTGGGGCTGCTCGCTGAACATGTGGACGATGCGGCACGGCACGCTCATCGGCCCGGACGCCCGCGTGGTGCAGGTCGACCTGGACGCCGACGCGATCGGCGCGAACCGGCCGGTGGACCTCGGCGTGCTGGGCGACGTCGCCACGACCGCCGTCGACGTGCTGGCCGCGCTGGGAACGCCGCGCACCGGCTACCGCACCCCGGAGGTCGGGGCCGCGATCGCGGAGCGGATCCGCTGGCGCGACGTCCCGCACGAGGACCTGACCGGGCCCGACGGGATCGACCCGCGCACGCTGTCCGTCGCGCTGGACGACCTCCTCCCGGCCGAGCGCACCGTCGCCGTCGACTCCGGCAACTTCATGGGCTACCCCAGCGCCTACCTGCGGGTTCCCGACCAGCACGGGTTCTGCTTCACCCAGGGCTTCCAGTCGGTGGGGCTCGGGCTCGCCACCGCGATCGGGGCCGCGCTCGCCCGGCCGGACCGGCTCGCCGTCGCGGCGCTCGGCGACGGCGGGGCGCTGATGGGCGCCTCCGAGCTGGAGACGGTGGTGCGGCTGGGGCTGCCGATGGTCGTGGTCGTGTACGACGACCGCGGCTACGGCGCCGAGGTGCACCACTTCACCGGCGACGACCTCACGACCGTCCGGTTCCCGGAGACCGACTTCGCCGCCCTCGCCCGCGGTACCGGGTTCGAGGCCGTGACGGTCCGGGCACCCGCCGACCTCGCCGGCGTCGCCGACTGGGTGGCCGGGCCGCGGACGGCCCCGCTGCTCGTCGACGCGAAGATCGCCTCCGACGGCGGGTCGTGGTGGCTGGCGGAGGCGTTCCGAGGCCACTGACGACTGCACGAACGGCACTTATCTGTGGCGGGAGCCCCGGTCAAGCACCAGTTCGTGATTGTTTGTTGTTCCTCGTCGTGTGGTGTGCCTGGCGGCGCCCCGGAGCCGGCGTCAAGGTGGAGCGCCCGTG
>NZ_JAHKRK010000006.1 GCF_019396355.1 Pseudonocardia nigra | reverse complement strand
CTGGATCGTCAAGCACAGATCCACGAGCTCTTCCTGGTGCAGGCCAGTGGTATGATACAACGCGACGGTCCGTTCACGTGGGCTTGTGTTGGCAAACCCATTCTCGCGTGAATCGGACCGTCACTCGTTTGTCGACACGCGCAAGTTGATCTCAGAACCGTAACGAAACGCTTCGCTGAATAACCCTCACGGGTTCGTGACCGCTACCGCGCCGCGAACGCGGCCGGGCTGAGCACCCGCCGGTTGATCGACGCGACGATCGGGCCGTCCGCCTCGCTGGCCCCGCGCGCGTCCCGCCACTCGGGGTCGGCCTGGAACGCCGCCCACTTCTCCGCCATCTCGGCGTACGAGTCGAACCTGAGCACGTAGACGAGCTCGTTGGTCGAGTTGGCGCCCAGCTCGGTGAGCGAGAGGAACACGACCTCCATGGCGTGCTTCGCGAAGAGCCCCAGCGTGTGGTCGTTGAACCGGGTGACGAGAGCAGGCATCCGGCCCGGCACCGTGGTGTACTCACGGATCTCGTAGATCATGGGGCTCCTCCCGGTGGTCCTGGGCGATCATCGCAGGCCGTTCGGCGATCGCGGAGGGCGGTTTCGGCGAACGTGCCGTTCATGCCCTGAGGAGCACCCCGTAGGCTGCGGCGAACGAGTGACCGCAACTGTGGGCTCCCCAGCATTTGCGGCCGCTGGTCACAGAGAGTTGCGCCGCCCGACCCGAGGACCTCGATGACGGACCCCCGCACCAACCTGATCCGCCAGCAGCTCGCCGAACTCGGCAGGCGGCACGCCGCCGAGGAGAACCACAACGCCGCCACGCCACGCGACACGCGCGTGCTCATCATCGGCAACTTCGGCAACGGCAACACGGGCGACGAGGCCATGCTGGCCCGCACCCTGCAGGAGCTCCCCGAGGGCACCGACGTGCGGGTGGTGTCCCGCAACCCGCGGATGGTCGAGGCGCTGCACCGGGTGCCCGCGGTCGCGATGGAGGGCATCGCGTTCACCAAGGCCCTCAAGTGGTGCGACGGGATCGCGGTCGTCGGCGGCGGCCTGTTCGGCACGGGCTCGTCCGCGCTCGTCAGGGCCCTCCCCGCGATCGTCTGGGCGGCCACGGCACGCGGGCGCGACATCACCTACCTGGCGATCGGCGTGTACCCCGGCACCCCTGACCGGGTCCTCGACCTGCTGCGCCGCTCGGTGCGCAAGCCGGGTCGGATCAGCGTGCGCGACGAGGTCTCCGCAGCCACGCTGGGTGACGACATCGTCGCGCCGGTGGTCGGCGACCTCGCGATGGGGCTCGCGCCCGCCCCGGCGGCCGACGCGCGGCGCGCCCTCGCCGCGGCGGGCGTCGACCCGGCGGTCCCGCTGCTGCTCGTCGCGCCCAAGGCGCTGCCCAACCCGATCCTCGTCGACGCCCTGCAGGACGCCGCCGAGACGCTCGCCCGCCGCTGGACCGAGCGCGGCGGCGCGGTCGCAGGCCTCGCGATCGGCACGCACGCCGACTACGGGCTCGGCCTCAGCCGGCGCGACGAGGTGCTGATCAACGAGATCGGCGAGCGGCTCGGGCGTCCCGTCCCGGTGCTCGGCCCACAGCTGCCGCCTGCCCTGGCCAAGGCCGTGGTCGGTGAAGCCGACGCGCTGTTCGGCCTGCGGCTGCACGCGCTGATCTTCGCGGTGTCCTCCGGGGTGCCGTGCCTGGGCGTCGGATGGGAGGAGCGCACCACCGCGTTCCTGGCCGAGCACGAGCAGTCGGCGATCAGCACCCGGCCGCCCGCCGAGGAGCTGCACGCCTGGGTGGACCAGACGCTGCCGGCCCGCTGGTCGGCGCGCCCGCGCCTGCTGTCGTCCTAGGCCGCCTCTGACCATTGCAGCAAAGCCACTTTCATGCCACGTCGTTGCGTGAAAGTGGCTTTGCTGCAATCGGGCCGGGCCTACACCGCCTGTCAGACCCCCTCGGCGGGCGTTCGACGGAGCATCGGCGGCAGCAAGCGAGCTCCGGGGCCGAGCTCCGACACCCGGTCCTCCGGGTTGTAGAGGCGGCACCGCTGCAGGGACAGGCAGCCGCAGCCGATGCAGGAGTCGAGCCCGTCGCGCAGCGCCACCAGTGCCTGGATCTGCTCGTCGAGCCGGCTCCGCCAGGCACGGGAAAGCCGCGACCAGTCCGCCTTCGTCGGGGTGCGCCCGTCCGGGAGCCGGTCGAGCCCCTCGCGCACCTCGTCCAGCCCGACGCCCAGCGTCCGTGCCGCCCGGATGAACGCGAGCCTGCGCAGCACCGACCGCTCGTAGCGCCGCTGCCCACCCGCCGTGCGCGTGGTGCGCAGCAGGCCTTCCCGCTCGTAGAACCGCAGGGCCGACGGGGGGAAGCCGCTGCGGTGCGACACCTCGCCGATGGTGAGCAGGTCCTTCGTGTCCATCCGTCTCCTTGACCTGAAGCTGACTTCAACTCGCACAGTAGCGGAATGAGTCAGCAGACCGCCATCGTCACAGGCGCCGGCCAGGGCTTCGGGCTCGCGCTCACCGCCGCGCTGTCCGCCCGCGGCACCACCGTCATCGCCTGCGCCCGCAACGCCGAGCGGCTCCGCGCCGCCACGGCCGACCTCGCGGGCGTCGTCGCCGCACCCGGCGACGTCACCGATCCGGCCTTCCGGGCCGAGCTCGTCGACACCGCACGCCGCGTCGGCGGGCTCGACCTGCTCGTGCACAACGCGGGCGAGCTGGGCCCGTCACCGCTGCCGCCGCTGGAGCGCTACCCCCTCGACGCCCTGCGCGCCGTGCTCGAGACGACGCTGCTCGCCCCGCTCGCGCTCACCCAGCTCGCCCTCCCCCTGCTCCGGGCCTCGCACGAGGGCACGGTCGTCGCCCTGAGCTCGGACGCCGCAGTCGAGGCCTACGCGGGCTGGGGCGGCTACGGCGCCGCGAAGGCCGCGCTCGACCAGCTCACGGCCGTGCTCGCCGTCGAGGAGCCGGGCCTGCGGGTGCACTCCTTCGACCCCGGCGACATGCGCACCGCCATGCACCAGCGCGCGTTCCCCGGCGAGGACATCTCCGACCGGCCCGAGCCGGAGACGGTGGTACCCGCGTTCCTTCGGCTGCTCGACGAGCGCCCGGCGAGCGGCCGCCACCGCGCGACCGACCTCACCCCGGCGAGGACCGCCTGATGCGCTCGGCCACCGCGTTCACCGTGCCGCCCGAGCTCTCGGCGGCCGAACCGCCGGAGGCCCGCGGCCTGGCCCGCGACGAGGTCCGCCTGCTCGTGGCCAGTGACCGCACACCGTTGCGGCACACGATGTTCCGCGAGCTGCCCGGCGCGCTGCGGCGCGGCGATCTCGTCGTGGTCAACACCTCCGACACCGAACCCGCAGCCGTCGACGGGCACCGGCCCGACGGACGCCCCGTCACGCTGCACGTGTCCGGCCCCGCCCCGGACGGGGCCCACGTCGTCGAGCTCCGGACACAGGACGGGCACCGCGTCACCGACGCCGTGGCGGGCGAGTCGGTCCGACTGCCCTGCGGTGTGGTGGCCGTGCTCCTCACCGGCCACCCGGACCCGCGCATCGCAGCCGGGAGCAGGCTGTGGCGGGCGCGGATCCCCGTCGCGGGCGGGCTGCGCCCCTGGTTGTCCTGCGCCGGGCGCCCGATCCGGTACTCCTACCTGCGCGGCCACTGGCCGCTCGAGGCATATCGCACGGTCTTCGCTGCGCCGGGCACGGAGTTCGGGAGCGCCGAGATGCCGAGCGCGGGGCGTCCCTTCACCGCCGCCGTGCTCGACGGCCTGCGGGCCAGCGGCGTCGGTGTCGCCGAGCTGGTGCTGCACACCGGGGTCTCCTCCCTCGAGGCGGGCGAGGTGCCGCAGCGCGAGCGGTACCGGGTCTCGGCCGCGGCCGCCGACGCCGTCAACGCGACCCGGGCCGCGGGCGGGCGCGTCGTCGCGGTCGGCACCACCGTCACCCGCGCCCTGGAGACCGCTGCCGACGAGGCGGGCCGCGTCCACCCGTCCGCCGGCTGGACCGACCTCGTGCTCGGCCCCCACCGGCCCGCGCGGGTCGTGGACGGTCTCGTCACGGGCTGGCACGAGCCGGAGGCGTCGCACCTGTTGTTGCTCGAGGCCGTCGCCGGTGCGCGGCTCGTCGCCCGCGCGTACGCGGCGGCACTCGACCACCGCTACCTCTGGCACGAGTTCGGCGACTCGTGCCTGTTCCTGCCGACCGTGACCACTCGTCGCGCTGCGTGACCGCTGGACGACATTCGTGATCGGCCACTCCGAGAGACGAACGGCCGTCGAGCTGCGGTGACAGGCACCTCTTCGCCTTGTCGAGAAGGAGCAGCGGCCCATAAGGTCCTTGCCACGCGTCACGATCCGATCACCAACGCACGCGAGCCGGGCTCCCCAACCGGCTCCCCGGACCCCCGACCGGCAGCGCGGTGACGGATCGCTCCCCCGCGCCGGAAGGGCAGGTTCGTGGCAGGACACCGCTCCCCCCGTGGTCGTCGCGCGCGCGCAACGGTCGGCTCCCCCACCCGACATCAGGCGGCGCACGGTTCGCCCCCCACCGGGCCGACCCTGCGCACCACCGTCCTCGCCACCGCGGCGGCCGTCGGAGCCGTCGCCACCGGCACCTTCAGCGCCATCGTCCCCACCCCGGGCGACAACACGAACACCGCGGCCGCCGACGAGGGCCAGTTCGACGCCTGGCTCGCGTCCAGCAGCGCCACCCTGCCCGCTGCGCTGCCCGATGCGGGCGACCACCTGCGTCCCGTCTCGTTCCTCGCCCAGGACACCGCCGAGTTCGACACGGCCGATCAGCACCTCGCGCTCCTGGAGAAGGCGGCGGAGCTGGCCGAACAGCTCGCCGAGGAGCAGCGGGAACAGGCCGAGCGCGAGCGGATCGCCGCGCTGATCGCTCAGGGCGGCCTCAACGGCTGGATCGCCGAGGCGCTGCAGATCCTCGAGCTGCCGCAGTCCCTCGCCCCGAGCGTCAAGAAGATCATCATGGCCGAGTCCGCCGGCAACCCCCGGGCGATCAACAACTGGGACAGCAACGCCCGCCGCGGCACCCCGTCCCAGGGCCTGATGCAGACGATCCCGTCCACGTTCCGGGCCTACGTGCACCCCGAACTCGCGCACCGCCCGATCACCGACCCGGTCGCCAACATCACCGCAGGCATCCGCTACATGATCGCCAACTACGGGATGTCCACCCTCGAGGCAGGCGGTCGCAGCGACAGCGACGGGGACTACCTCGGCTACTGACGCCCACCGGGAGGAGCCGACCGCGAGGCCGGGCCGCGCCGCCGCGCCCGTCCGGTCGTTCCGGCCGGAGCTGCAGGGGCTGCGTGCCCTGGCGGTCGCTCTCGTCGTCGCCTACCACGTCTGGTTCAACCGGGTCTCCGGTGGCGTGGACGTGTTCTTCCTGATCTCCGGTTACCTGCTGACCGGCCAGCTCGTGCGCGCCGCCGGCCGCGGGCCGATCCGGCCCGTGCACCGGTGGAGCCGCACCCTGGTACGACTGCTCCCGACGGCCGGAGTGGTGCTGCTCGGCACCGTCGTGGCGGGGGCCGCACTGCTGCCGGAGGGACGCTGGAACCAGACGGTCCGCGAGATCGTGGCCGCCGCACTCTTCCTGGAGAACTGGCAGCTCGCCGCCGACTCGGTGGACTACGCGGCCCGCAACAACGTCGCGAGCGTCGTCCAGCACTTCTGGTCGCTGTCGATCCAGGGCCAGTTCTTCCTGGCCTGGCCACTGCTCGTGGCGCTCGTCGCGCTCGTCGCCCGCGGGGTGCCCGCCCGCCTGCACGCGCAGCTCACGCTGACGCTGCTCGGGCTGTTCGTGGCATCACTGAGCTTCTCGATCGAGCTCACCGCCACCGACCAGCCCTTCGCCTACTTCCACTCCCTCACGCGCCTGTGGGAGTTCGCGTTCGGTGGCCTGCTCGCCCTGTGGATCGACCGCATCGCCGTGCCGCGGCGGGTGCGGCTGCTGCTCGGCTGGGCCGGCGTGGCCGGGCTGCTGGCGTGCGGGTTCGTGCTGCAGGTCGGCACCGTGTTCCCCGGGTACGCGGCCCTGTGGCCGACCGGCTGCGCCGCGCTGGTGCTGATCGCGGGCGACACCGGCTCCCGGCGCGGCGCGGATCGCCTGCTCGCCACGCGCCCCGCGCAGTACCTGGGCGACATCAGCTACGCGCTCTACCTGTGGCATTGGCCGGTCCTCGTCTTCTACCTGGTCACCCGCGACCAGGAGGAGGTCGGTCTCCTCGGCGGCCTCGGGATCATCGGGGTCTCGCTGGTGCTGGCGGTCGTCACCCACCACGCCGTCGAGCAGCCGGTGCTGCGCCTGCGCCTCGGGGTCCACGGCGCGTACCGGCTCGCGGCGGCCGGCCTGGCCGCGGTCGTGCTCGCCGCCGGGGGCTGGCACCTGGCGGCGGTCCAGCAGGGCGTCCCTCAGGGGTCCGTCGGCGACGCCGACCACCCCGGCGCGCTCGCGCTCCTCGGCGAGGACGCCGGGCAGGCACCCGTGCTGCCCCCTCCCGTCGCGGTGTACGAGGACTGGGTGCGCGTCGAGCAGTGGGACTGCGTCCCGCTGGCCCGGTTCCCGATGGATGCGTGCACACAGCCCGTGGAGACTCCGCCGGACAAGCGCATCGTCGTCGTGGGCGACTCGCACATCCAGCAGTTCTCCGGAGCGCTGGTCCCGATCGCGCAGCAGCGCAACTGGCAGCTCACCGCGATCCTCCGCGGCGCCTGCCCGTTCTCCACCGCGTCCGAGGTGGTGCCCGACGAGGCCGACTGCCTGGCCTGGAACAGCGCGGCCGCCGAGGAGATCGCCGACCTGCAGCCCGACGCGGTGGTCACCCTCGCCACCCGTGACGTGCGGGCGGGCCTGACCGAGCAGACGCCGCCCGGGTTCGTCGAGCAGTGGTGGCGGCTGCACGACATGGGGATCCCGGTGCTGGCTGTGCGGGACAACCCGCGCTTCGACTTCTCCGGGCCCGACTGCGTACAGCAGTACGGCCGCGACTCCCAGCGCTGCGGCGTCGACCGCGAGGCCGTGTACGCGCCGGTCCCTCCCTACGCCGAGCTCGCCGAGGTTCCGCCGAACGTGGCGTTCCTCGACGTCTCCGACGCCGTGTGCGATACCGCCCGCTGCCCGGCGGAGATCGGGAACGTGCTCGTCTACCTCGACGACAACCACCTCACCGCCTCCTACACCACCTCGATGGCGGCGCTCGTGGAGGAGCGGGTGCTGGAGGCGTTCGGCTGGTGACGCGGCGGGGGGCGGCCCGCTCGTCCGTCAGCCGGCCGTCACGGGCCGCGCCCGCTGCTCCCCCACGGCAACGACGTCGCCCGTCCGCAGCTGCGCTCCCCTGCGCGTCTCCACGCGCCCGTTCAGCAGCACCTCGCCGGCCTCCAGGAGGGCCTTCGCGTGCGCGCCGTGCTCGGCGAGGCCGGCGAGCTTGGGGAACTGGCCGAGGCGGATGGGGTCGTCGGCGATCGGAACGTCCTGGATCGGGGGCTTCGGCACACCTCCATCATGACGGGGCCTGCCGGGCCGTCCGCACGGCCATATCTCTTTACAACGTAAGGTACTATTCGCTTACAACGTACGGAGACGATGTGGAGGCCGCCGTGCCCGAAGCCCGACTGCACGACGAGAGCACGATCGAGGTGGAGGTCCGCGGCAGCGGCCCCACCGTCCTGCTGCCCGTGAATCCCCGGCCGATCGAGGGGCCGCAGGCCGAGGCGATGCGCCGTTGGGGCGCTGATCCCGCGCTCGGCCGGTCCCTGATCGACGGACTGGCCGACGCGTTCCGGGTGGTGGCGTTCGACTACGAGGGCCACGTGCTCGCCACCCCGAAACCGGACACCCTCACCCCCGCCACGGTGGCCGCGGACATCGTCGCCGTCGCCGACGCGGTCGACGCCTCGGACTTCGCCTACTACGGGTACTCCTGGCTCGCCCTGAGCGGGCTGCAGCTCGCGATCCGAACCGACCGGCTCACCGCCCTCGTCATGGGCGGCTTCCCGCCGATCGACGGCCCATACGCGGAGATGCTCCGCGTGACCAAGGCGACCCACGAGATGTCCGGCGGGACGCCGAGCGCGGAACCTCCCCGTGTCGACGCGGAGGAGCCCGACTGGTCGACGGTGGAGGTCACGATGAGCGAGGCCCAGACCCGCCAGTTCCTGACGCTCTACCAGGATTTGCAGGGGTTCGACGACCGGGCCGCCCAGGCCGCCGTCACCTGCCCTCGCCTGTGCCTCGTCGGATCCGCCGACGAGATCGCCTACGGCGAGCGGTGGGGTGGCGTGCACGTCAGCATGGCCGGACCGGTCGTGCGTGGCCGCGCGGAGCTCGAACGCCTGGGCTGGGACGTGCGGGTGCTGGACGGGCTCGACCACACGCAGGCGATGCAGGCCGCCGCCGTGCTCCCGGTCGTGCGCCCGTGGCTGGCCGCGACACTCCTGGACGGATAGGAAAACGCCCCCTCGGAGGTGATCCTCCGAGGGGGCGTTCCGTGGTAGCGGGGGCAGGATTCGAACCTGCGACCTCTGGGTTATGAGCCCAGCGAGCTACCGAGCTGCTCCACCCCGCGTCGTGTTGTGAGACCTACTCTAGACGGTCGCCTCGACCGCCCTTCAGGGGGGTGGCACTTCGGCGACCCTGCCGGCGGCCCATCGGCAGTTCCGCGGAGCGGGAGCCGACCACGGGCGTCGGGACGTCTCAGACAGGAGGCGACGAAGCAGAAACGGCCCCTCGGATTGATCTCCGAGGGGCCGTTTCCGGTAGTAGCGGGGGCAGGATTCGAACCTGCGACCTCTGGGTTATGAGCCCAGCGAGCTACCGAGCTGCTCCACCCCGCGTCGTGCTTCCAACAGTACACCTGCCCGTTGGCCGCCTGAAGCCGGGGGGTCGCCGACCCGTGGCACCGACGACCGCTGCCCCGCCGACACCAGGTCGACGGGGCAGCGGACCGCTCTCGTGGATCAGCCTCCGGGTGCCGGGACGGGCGTGGGAGCAGGCGCCTGCCCGTTGGCCTGCTGGAAGCGCTGCACGGCCGTGTCGAGTGCCTCCAATGCCTCTCCCAGCGAACCCAGGTCACCCGACTGCTGGGCGGAGCGGACCTGCCCCAGCGCCGCGTCGATCTCGGCGGCCGCAGCCGCGAGGTCAGGGCTGGGAGTGCCCGCGCCCGTGCCCGCATCCGGCGCCGGGGCACCGGTGTCCGGGGCGTCACCGGACGTGTCCGTGGCCGCCGCACCCGCTCCGGCACCGAACACCTGCTCCAGCGCCTCGGCGACGCTGGGGCTGTAGCCGACCCGGCCGTTGTAGAACACCAGCACGCGGGCGAGCTGCGGGTAGCTCGACTCCTGGTTGGCCCGCTCGATGTAGACCGGCTCGACGAACAGGAGCCCGCCGCCCACCGGCAACGTCAACAGGTTGCCGTAGTCGATCGTGCTCTGCCCGCCCCGCGACAACAGGCCCAGGTTCGCACTGACCTCAGGCGTACCGACGAACCTGGTCTGCACCTGCTGTGGACCGAGGGTCTGCGGCTCCGCCGGTAGGCTCAGCACCTTGATCTGTCCGTAGGTCTCCGGCTCCGAGCTCACGGTCATGTACGCGGACATGATGTCGCGATCCCGGAACACCAGCGCGCTCGTGAGCTGGAACACCGGCGTGGCCGTCTGCCCCTCGCCCGTCGGCAGGCCGGCGAGGACGTAGTACGGGGGCTGCGGCGCCGCCGCGGTGCCACCGCCCCCCTGGACCGTGGGGTCGGACGGCACGTCCCAGAAGGACACGTTCCCGTAGAACTCGATCGGGTTGTCCACGTGGTACTCGGTGAGCAGCTCACGCTGGACCTTGAACTGGTCCTCCGGGTACCGGAAGTGCTCGCGCAGCTCCGGGCTGATGGCCGAGGCCGGCTCCACCGTGTCGGGGAAGGCCTTCGTCCAGGTCCGCAGCACCGGGTCGGACTCGTCGAACGCGTACAGGGTGACCGTGCCGTCGTAGGCGTCGACCGTGGCCTTCACCGAGTTGCGGAGGTAGCTGACCTCTTTGTCGAGCTGCGGCCGCTGCAGCGGCTGGAGCGCGTCGGCCGTGGCGTCGCCGAGCGCGACACTCTCGGCGTACGGGTAGTTCTCGAGCGTGGTGTAGCCGTCGACGATCCACTGGATCCGCCCGTCGATGACCGCCGGGTACGGATCGGTGTCCGGGGTGAGCCACGGCGCCACCGCCTCGACCCGGTCGCGCGGGTCGCGCACGTACATGATCTTCGAGTTGTCGTTGATCGAGTTGTTGAACAGGATGTTGCGCTCGGCGTAGTGCAGCGCGAACACCGCCCGGTTCACGATGTTGCCGAGCGACACGCCGCCCTGGCCCTCGTAGGTGTAGCTCTGGACGTCGGAGTCGTACTCCCGAGGGGTCCCCCCCTCCTCGGCGCCGACGATCGAGTACTGGTCGATCAGCTCGCCGTAGTAGATCCGTGGCTCGTCCACCTGCAGGCCCAGGGCGTTCTGGGCGTCGGCGTTCGAGGTGTCGATCGAGGTGAACTCCGGGAGCCCGCCCTCGCCCGCGTTCTCGTCCAGAACCTCGTCCACCTGGTTGGCCGGGGCCAGCACGATCCCGTTGCCGTGGGTGTAGACCAGGTGCCGGTTGATCCAGTCGGTCTGGTTGCCGGTCAGGCCGGCGCTGTTCAGCTCCCGGAGGGCGACGACGTAGTCCTGGGTCTCGCCCTCGACTGTGTAGCGGTCGATGTCGAGCGGGTCCTGGAACCCGTAGAAGGTGCGCCGCTGCTGGAGCTGGGTGAACGTGTCGGAGACCTTGGCCGGGTCGAGCAGCCGGATGTTCGGCACGGTGGCCGAGTCGTTGGCGACCTCGACCGGTGACACCTCGTTCGCGGCGCCGCCGTAGGGGATCTCCTCGACCTTGTCGTCGGTGAGCCCGAACGCCTGCCGCGTGGCGGCGATGTTGCGCTCGATGGACAGCGCCTCGCGCGCATCGGCGTTGGGGGCCACGATGAACTGCTGCAGCACCGCGGGCCACGCCGCCCCGACCAGCACGCTGGACAGGACGAGCAGCACCGTCGCGATGGCGGGCAGCTGCAGGTTGCGCCGGAACACCGCGGCGAAGAACGCCGCGGCGCAGATGACCGAGATGAACAGCAGGATCAGCTTGGCCGGCATCACCGCGTTGAGGTCGGTGTAGGTGGCCCCGGTGAAGAGGTCGCTGCGGCTGCTGTAGAGCAGCTCGTACCGATCGAGGTAGTAGGCCACCGCCTTGAGCAGAACGAACACTCCGGCGAGGACGGCCAGCTGGGCGCGGGCGGCGGTGGACACCTGCCCGGCCCGGCCGGTGAGCCGGATGCCGCCGAAGATGTAGTGGGTGATCAGCGCGACGATGAAGCTGACCGCGACCGCGATGAACAGCCAGTCCAGCACGTACCGGTAGAACGGCAGCTGGAACGCGTAGAAGCTGACGTCGATCCCGAACTCCGGGTCGGTCACGCCGAACGGCGTGGAGTTCAGGAACATCTGGACGGTCTGCCAGTCACCCTGCACGGCGAGGCCCGAGATGACCCCGATCGCCACCGGGACGCCGATCGCGAACAGCCGCAGTCGCTGGATGATCAGCGTGCGGTAGCGGGCGATCGGGTCTTCCGGGCCGGAGACCGGCACGAACACCGGCCGCGACCGGTAGGCGATCCACAACGACAGCGCGACGAGCCCACCCATCAGCAGCGCACCCACCAGGAACTGCACGATCCGGGTGAACAGCACCGTGGTGAGCACGTTGCGGAAATCGACCTCGCCGAACCAGAGCCAGTCGACGTAGAAATTGATCAACCGGGAGCCGCCGAGCAGCAGCAGCACCAGGAGTCCTGCCACGACGAGCAGGATCCGGGTACGGCGGGTCAGCGTGGGGGCTCCCACCGGGGGCCGCATGGCCACAGAGCACGCTCCAGGAATTCGCGGGTCAGGCACGAGGCGCCCATCGGCCCGGTGCGGCGGCGACCCCTGATCGCGGGTGGCAGCCGGCCCGACGGCGCGCCCTGCTCATCCAACTGTACGGACGGCGTGTGGAGTTCCCGTTGGGACGTCGAATGTCCGGCTCGCCCGGTTTGACCGGGGGTGCCTCAGCAGGACGGCGCGGGCGTTCCCCTGCTCAGCGCCTCGAGAGCGGCGATGGCGTCGTGGAGCGTCTCCACCCGGACGAGCTGGAGCCCGTCCGGGGCCGTCGCGACCGCCTCGGCGCAGTTCTCAGCCGGTACGAGGAAGACCGTGGCCCCCGCTTCCCGCGCCGCATGCATCTTGAACGGCACACCGTCGATCTTGCCGACGACGCCCGTGGGCCCGATCGTCCCGGTCCCCGCGATGAACCGCCCGTCCGTGAGGTCGCCCGGCGTCAACTTGTCCACGACCGACAGCGCGAAGATCAGTCCGGCCGACGGCCCGCCGATGCCACCGAGGCTGATGGTGATGTCGCCGCCACGGGCGATACCGCCGGGGATGATCCCCAGCAGGCCGTGCCGGCGGTCCGGGCTCGCCGCGAGCTCGACCCGCGCCTCGTGCTCCTGCCCCTCGCGCCGGTAGGTGACGCCGACGGTCTCGCCCGCCGCGGTGTCGGCCAGGGCCGCCGTGACGGCCGCCACCGAGTCGACCGGCTGCCCGGCCACCGCGAGCAGCTCGTCCCCGGGCTGCAGGATCTCGGCCACCGGGGTGCCCGGCACCAGCTCCGTGACGATGACCGTGGCCGGGATGCCCAGCTCGGCCAGCGCCGCGGACTCGGCGTTGGCCTCCGAGGACACGAACTGCGCGGTGTTCTGCTGCTGGATCTCCTGCTGCGACATGCCCGATGGGAACACCGCCTCGCGCGGGATGACTCGCCCGTTCTCCGACGCCCAGAAACCCAGCACCGAGAACAGCGTGAGCCGGTCGATCACCGACACCGTCGTCATGTTGAGGTGCCCGGACGCCGGGTAGACGGGCAGGCCGTCCACGTCGACCACCGCGGTGCCGTCCACCTCGCCGAGCGTGTTGTAGGTGGGACCCGGGCCGAGCGCCACCAGCGGAACCGGCAGCGTCGCGCCGAGCACGCCCAGCGCGAACGCGAGCAGGCCTGCGGCGACCACGGTCCAGGTCCGGCGAGTCACGCGGCAGAGCCTATGGGGACGCGCGGTTGGCTCCTCGTACGGTGGGGAGGGCGACGCCGCGGGCGTCCCCGGCGCCCGCTGTCCGGCGCGCTTTTGCAGCCGAGCGCGAACAGCTGCCACGGCCCGTCCCGCGTACCGTGGAACCATGAGTGACAAGCCCCCGTTCGGCTTCGGGCCCGCAGACCGCGACCGCGACCCGGACAAGGACCGGGATCCCGAGCGCGGCTCGGGTGACGGGCCCCAGGACCCGTTCGGCTTCGGCAACCTCCCGGGGATGCCGGGCGGCGGCTTCCCCGGAATGCCGGGGATGCCCGGGATGCCGGGGATGCCGGGGATGCCGGGCGGCGCGGGCGGGTTCGACGTCAGCCAGCTCGGCCAGATGCTCACCCAGCTCGGCCAGATGCTCAGCCAGGCCCAGAACAGCGGTGACGGCCCGGTCAACTACGACCTCGCGGCGCAGCTCGCCCGCCAGCGCCTCGCGGCCACCACGTCCTCGCTCACGGGGGCGCAGCGCGCCGCCGTGAGCGACGCGGTGAAGCTCGCGGAACTCTGGCTCGACGCCGCCACCGATTTCCCCTCCGGCGCCACCGAGACGAAGGCCTGGTCGGCATCGGAGTGGGTCGACGCCAGCATGCCCACCTGGAAGCGGCTGTGCGATCCGGTCGCGCAGCGGGTCTCCGGCGCGTGGGTGGAGGCCATGCCGGAGGAGGTGCGCTCCGCGGCGGGCCCGATGCTGGCGATGCTCGGCCAGATGGGCGGCCTGGCGTTCGGCAGCCAGCTCGGCAACGGGCTGGCCCAGCTCGCCGCCGAGGTCCTCACCTCCACCGACATCGGTGTCCCCGTCGGCCCCGACCGGGTCGCCGCGCTGCTGCCGGAGAACGTCGAGAAGTTCACCAAGGACCTCGACCGGCCCGCCAGCGAGGTCATGATCTTCCTCGCCGCCCGCGAGGCCGCCCACCACCGGCTCTTCACGCACGTGGGATGGCTCAAGGAGCGACTCCTCGGCACCGTGGAGGAGTACGCGCGCGGCATCCGCGTCGACACCTCCCGGATCGAGGAGCTCGCCCGCGGCATCGACCCGTCCAACCCGGGTGCGATCGAGGAGGCGATGCAGTCCGGCATGTTCGAGCCGGAGACCACGCCCGAGCAGAAGGCCGCGCTCGCCCGCCTGGAGACGCTGCTCGCCCTCATCGAGGGCTGGGTCGACGCCGTCGTCGCCGACGCGGTCGGCGAGCGGCTGCCCGGCGCCGACGCACTCCGCGAGACGCTGCGCCGCCGCCGCGCCGCCGGCGGGCCCGCCGAGCAGGCGTTCGCCACAGTCGTCGGGCTCGAACTGCGGCCGCGCAGGCTCCGGGCCGCCTCCGAGCTCTGGCGCCTTCTCGGCGAGCAGCGCGGGATCGACGGACGTGACGCCCTGTGGGCCCACCCCGACCTCATCCCGTCGGCCGACGACCTCGACGACCCCGGCGCGTTCGTCGGGCGTTCGGAGATCGGCGACCCGATCGCCGAGTTGGAGAAGCTGTCCGACCGGCCCGCTGCCGAGGACCCGGAGGCCGGGCCGGACAAGGACGGGCCGGACAAGGACGGGCCTGCGCCCACTGCCTGACGCGAGGCTCGCGGGGCCGGGATCGTCCGTGGGCGGTCCCGATCCCCGGCGATCAAGGCGCAGACGTCGCTCTGGACCGATACACCAGTGACCGTTGCGCCTTGATCGCGGGGGGACCGCGCCCAAGGCCGGGGTGAGCGGCGTCCACACGCCGCGATCACGGGCGGACGGTCCCTTCCGACAGCGAGCCGACCGCCCTCTGCCCGTGATCCCCGCAGCTGGTGCCGGCCCCACCGACGACGGCCCCGAACCCAGCGATCAAGGCGCAGCCGTCCCTCTGGACCGATACACCTGCGACCGATACGCCTTGATCGCGGAGTGCCGCGCGCTCGTTCGGGCCCCGAACGTCCGCCGAACCGCGGGATGAGCGGCGATCACGGGCCGAAGGCAACCGACAACTCGCACGCCGCCTTCCGCCCGTGGTCACCGGCCCGCCTTCACCCCGCGGCAGCCTCGCCCGCCGGGTCCTCCTCGGTGGTGGGGTCGTGGTCCACGTCGTCGCCGTCGGTGCCGACCAGCCCGAGACCGGCCGCCGCGGACAGGCCCTCGAGGTACCCCATCGCCCGCTCGGTGCGCGGGTACCGGTGCACCCAGGCCCAGAAAGGGGCGTCGTGTCCCGGTTCGAGCAGGTGGGTGAGCTCGTGCACCAGGACGTAGTCGACCACCCAGCCGGGCGCGTCCCGCAGCCGCTCGCTGATCCGGATCGTGCCGTCCGCCGGGGTGCACGACGCCCAGCGCGTGCGCATCGGCCGCACCCACCGCACCGTGCTGGGGACGGCCCGGCCCTCGAGGTAGCGGCGCGAAAGCTCCATGCTGCGGCGGCGCAGCTCGTCGTCGCTCTTGCGCCCCGGTGATCGGCGGCGCGCTTCGCTGCGTTCCAGCCTGCGCACCATCTCGTCGACCCAGCGGCGTTCCTCCGACTCGCTCATCCACCCCGGGATGAACACGATCACGGTGTCGCCTTCGCGCCGGGCACTGACCATGCGCCGGCGGCGGTCACTGCGCCGGACCTCCACGACCGCGGGCTGCGCCATCGCGCCAGCCTAGGCCACGACCTCGCGACGGCCCCCGGTTGTCCACAAGCCGACCGGTGCCTGTGGACGGACGGGCGCGCGGCGCCGGCAGCCGACGCATCATCGGGCGATGCCGACCACATCGCGTCCACCCGCGGTCCTCCGCCTGCCACCGCACCGTTCGGTGCTGCGCCTCGGCCCCGGTTCCCGGCTGTTCGGGCTGCATCCCGGCGCCTCCGTCGCCGTCGACGACCTGCCGGAGGCGCTCGCGGAGATGCTCGACGAGCTCGACGGTGCGGTCGAGCGGTCCGCCCTCGTCCAGCGGGCAGTGCGGCGCGGCGCCGACGCCGGTGCGGCCGAGGCCCTGCTCGCGGAGCTCGTGCACGCCGGTGTGCTCGTCGACGCCGGCGATCTCGACCGCAGGGCGGGCAGGCGGGCCGCGAGCACGGTGGTCGTCGCCGGGGACGGTCCGCTGGCCGTCGGGATCGTGCTCGGTCTCGCGCGCAGCGGGGTCGGCACGGTCCACACCCACACCTCCGGCACGGTGCTCGCGGCCGACATCGGCACCGGCTACGTCGACGCCGACCGCGGCCGCGACCGGTTGGCCGCCACGGCGGGCGCCCTGCGCGCCCTGTGCCCGGGGAGGAGCACCACGGCCCCGCCGCTGCGGGTGGTGCCCGACCTCGTCGTGCTCGCCGACGCCCTCGCGCCCGACCCGGTGCAGGTCGCGCAGCTGCACACCGCCGCCACCGCGCACCTGCCCGCCGCCCTGCGCGACGGGGTCGGTGTCGTCGGGCCGCTCGTCCTCCCGGGCCGCACAGCCTGCCTGGGGTGTCTCGAGCTGCACCGCTGCGCCCGCGACCCGAGCCGGCCGACGGTCGCCGCGCAGCTGGCCGGGCGCAGGGGCAGCGCCGACCCGGCCTGCGTCTCCGCCACCGTCGCGCTCGCCACCGCCCAGGCCGTCGCCGCGCTCGACGGCACCACGACCGGCGGGGGTGTCCCGCCCACACTCGACGCCACGCTGGAGATCGACCCCACCGCCGGCACCGTGATCCGTCGTCTGTGAACGCCGCGCGCCGACTGCCGCTGCGGGGCCGCCACGCACGGTGGGCCGCGACACGGCCAAGCGACATGCGCGCAAGGGAGGGATCGGGCCACAATCGAGGTGTGAACGCGCTTACGACGGTCGGTGGGACCGGGTCGTGACCGACATCCCCCGGCGCACCGCGGCCCGCACCGCCAAGCTCGCCAGCCTGCCACTGGGCGTGGCGGGCCGCGCCGCTGCCGGCTGGGGCAGGCGGCTGGTCGGCGGCGACGGCGAGGAGATCTCCGCCCAGCTGATGGCCAAGAGCGCCGAGCAGCTGTTCGCCGTGCTCGGCGAGCTCAAGGGCGGCGCCATGAAGTTCGGGCAGGCGCTCAGCGTGTTCGAGGCGGCGGTCCCCGACGAGTTCGCCGCCCCGTTCCGCGAGTCGCTGGTCAAGCTGCAGTCGGCGGCACCGCCGATGCCCACTCGCGACGTCCACCGCATGCTCGCCGAGCAGTTCGGCCGCGGCTGGCGGGAGCGGTTCCGCGAGTTCGACGAGACCCCTGCGGCCGCGGCCAGTATCGGGCAGGTGCACCGCGCCGTCTGGCGCGACGGCCGCGACGTCGCCGTCAAGGTGCAGTACCCGGGTGCCGAGGAGGCGCTGCGGTCGGACCTGCGCCAGCTCTCCCGGATGAGCCGGATCATGCAGCCGCTCGTGCCCGGCCTGGAGATCAAGCCGCTGATCGCCGAGCTGCGGGAGCGGATGGAGGAGGAGCTGGACTATCGCGACGAGGCGGAGCACCAGCGGGCGTTCGCCGCGGCCTACGACGGCGACGACAAGATCAGGGTGCCCAAGGTCGTGGCGTCCGCGCCGCGCGCGATGGTCACCGAGTGGGTCACCGGCCGCAAGCTGTCCGACGTGATCCACAGCGGCGTCCAGGCCGACCGCAACCGGGCCGCCGCGCTGCTCGCGGAGTTCCACTACTCGGCCCCGGCACGCGTGGGGCTCCTGCACTCCGATCCGCATCCCGGCAACTTCCAGGTGCTCGACGACGGCAGGCTCATGGTGCTCGACTACGGCGCCGTGGCGCGGCTGCCCGAGGGGCTCCCCCGGCCGCTGTCGGTGATGGTCCGCCTCGCGCTGGAGAACCGGCCGGCCGACCTGCTCGCGCTCCTGCACGACGAGGGGTTCGTCCGGCCGGGATCGCGGCTGCGCGCCGACGAGGTGGTCGACTATCTCGCCCCGTTCACCGAGCCGCTGCGCACCGACTGGTTCCGGTTCAACCGGCGGTGGCTGCAGAGCCAGGCCGAGCGGGTGGGCGACCTGCGCCGTCCGGAGTTCAACACCGGTCGCGAGCTCAACCTGCCACCGCAGTACCTGCTCGTGCACCGGGTCACGATGGGCACGCTCGGCGTGCTCTGCCAGCTCGACGCCGACGTGCCGCTGCGCGGGATCGTCCGCCGCTGGCAGCCGTGGATCTTCGACGCGGAGGACGAGTCGGCGGGGCGGCACGCCTGACCGGCCGCCGCGCCGTCGGCCGTCAGACGGTCGCGGTGGCGGGTGCGCCCGCGGTGGGCTTGGCGCCCAGCTCGTGCATCGGCACGCGGTAGGTCTCCCGCGCGGTCGCCGCCGCGAGGGCGGAGACGACGCAGAGGGCCCCGGTGAACAGCGCGACCGGCAGCCATCCCTCGACCCGGCCGCCGGCGAGCGCGGTCGCGATGGTCGGGGCGAAGCCGCCGATGGCGAACCCGACCTGGGTGCCGATCGCCATCCCGGACAGCCGGACGCGGGTGGAGAACATCTCCCCGTAGAACGCGGGCCACACGCCGTTGGCACCGCTGTAGACCACCCCGGCCAGCAGGATGCCGATCAGGAAGATCAGCGGGTAGCTGCCCTGCGCGATCGCCCAGAGGTACACCGCGGTCAGGACGCCGCTGCCCAGTGCACCGGCGATGAAGACCGGCTTGCGGCCGACGCGGTCGGCGAGGCCGGCCAGCAGCGGGATCGCGCCGAGCGCGACGACGTTGGCGATGATCCCGACCCACAGCATCAGCGCGTTGTCGAGCCCGACGGTGTTCACCCCGAACGACAGGGCCCAGACGCTGAAGATCGTGCTGACGGACGCGATGACGGCGGCGGCGACGACGCGCAGCACGTCGGCCCAGTGGTCGCGGAACAGCACCACGATCGGCAGCTTCGCGACGTCGTCCCGGGCGGCCTCGTCGGCGAAGACCGGGGTCTCGTCGAGCGTGCGGCGGATGACGAACCCGACCACGACGACGGCCGCGCTCAGCCAGAAGGGCACCCGCCAGCCCCACGTCAGCAGGGCGTCCTCGGGCAGCAGCGCGACCGGCAGGAAGACGGCCGTCGCGAGGATCTGACCGGCCTGGGTGCCGCTCAGGGTGAAGCTGGTGAAGTAGGCGCGCCGATGGGCGGGCGCGTGCTCGAGGCTCATCGAGTTGGCACCGGCCTGCTCACCGGCCGCGGACAGGCCCTGCAGCAGCCGCAGCACGACGAGCAGCACCGGTGCGAGCGTGCCGACCTGCTCGTACGTCGGGAGGCAGCCGACGAGGAACGTCGACACACCCATCAGCAGCAAGGTGGACACCAGCACCTTCTTGCGGCCCAGGCGGTCGCCGACGTGGCCGAGGAACACCGCCCCGAGCGGTCGCGCCACGTAGCCGACGCCGAACGTCGCCAGCGCGAGCAGCGTCCCGGTCGCCGGCGAGCTCTCGGGGAAGAAGACGCGGCCGAACACGAGCGCTGCAGCGGTGCCGTAGATGAAGAAGTCGTAGTACTCGAGGGCGCTGCCGATCCAGGCGGCGAGGGCGGCTCGGCGCGGCGTGGCTGCCGGTGGGGCCGCGGCATGAGGAGGGGTCACAAGGGCTCCTAGGCGTGTCGCTCCGGTGCAGGCACAGCGTGGTGAGCGGAGCAGATATGTACCAACCAGTTATGTACTGCGTGGTTAGGTACCAGATGGTGAGTTGTCGCGGCCCAGCTGTCAACACCCTCGGAGCGGACGGGTTCAGCTCGCGGTCAGGTACTCCACGACCATGTCGCCCAGCAGCCTGCGGTAGTGCTCACGCCTGCCCGGGTCGAGCGGGTCGCGGTTGAAGATCGCGGTGAAGGTGTGCCGGTTCGCCGTGCGGAACACGCAGAACGAGCTGATGACCAGGTGGATGTCGAGCGCGTCGACGTCGTCGCGGAACAGGCCGGCGGCCCGGCCGCGGTCGAGGATGCCGCCGAGCACGTCGAGCGCGGGGTTGGCCAGCCCGGACAGGATCGACGACGTCGCGATGTGCTCGGCGCGGTGGATGTTCTCGATGCTCACGAGCCGGATGAAGTCCGGGTTGGCCTCGTGGTGGTCGAAGGTGAGCCCGGCGAGCCGCCGGATCGCCTCCCGCGGCTCGAGGTGGTCGACGTCGAGCTCCTGCTCCAACGCGCGGATCCCCGCGTAGGCGCGCTCGAGCACGGCGACGTAGAGCTGCTCCTTGCTGCCGAAGTAGTAGTAGATCATCCGCTTGGTCGTGCTCGTCTTCGCGGCGATCTCGTCGACGCGGGCCCCGGCGTAGCCCCGGTCGGAGAACTCCCGGGTGGCGACGTCGAGGATCTCCGCCCGGGTCCGCTCCGCGTCGCGCTGACGCTCCTGCGGCGCGCCGTCCAGCCGCTCGGCGTCTCGTGCGACCACGGAACCCTCCTGACGATGCTGTGGATCCCGACTCTAGGTCCCCTTCCGTTCACCCGGCCTCAGGAGGTACAACTAACTAGCTAGTACGTTCGCTTCTGCGAGGAGTCGCATGCCTTCCGTCGCGCTGCCGGCCGAACGCCCGAGCCCGAACGGCTACCTCGTCGGCCTCGTCGGCTCCGGGATCGGGCCGTCGCTGAGCCCGCCGCTGCACGAGCGCGAGGCCAGGGCACTCGGCCTCGACTACCGTTACCGCCGGCTCGACCTCGACCTGCTGGGCGTGGCGCCCGGCGCCATCGGCGACCTGCTCGCCGCCGCTCACGCCGCCGGCTACCACGGGCTCAACATCACCCACCCGTGCAAACAGCTCGTCATGCCGCACCTCGACGAGCTGTCCCCGGACGCGGCGGCGATCGGCGCCGTCAACACGGTCGTGCTCGCGGGCGGCCGCAGCGTGGGACACAACACCGACTGGTCGGGCTTCCGGCACGGGCTGGAGGACGGGCTGCCGGGCGTCGGGCTCGGCCGGGTCGTGCTGCTCGGGGCAGGCGGTGCCGGCGCGGCCGCGGCGCACGCCCTGCTCACCGTCGGGGTCGGCAGGCTCACCGTCCTCGACGTCGACGCGGCGCGCGCCGACCGGCTGGCCGGGAACCTCGCCGCCCGGTTCGGCACCGGCCGGGCCGTCGCCGGGGACGCCGGCCGGGACCTGGACCGACACGTCGCGGGCGCGGACGGGCTCGTCCACGCCACGCCGACCGGCATGGCCGCCCACCCCGGGCTGCCACTGGCACCCGATCTGCTGCGCCCGCAGATGTGGGTCGCCGACATCGTCTACCGCCCACTGGACACCGCGCTGCTGCAGGCGGCGCGCGGCCGCGGGTGCCGGACGCTCGACGGCGGGCGGATGGCCGTCCACCAGGCCGTCGACGCCTTCCGGCTGTTCACCGGCGCGCAGCCGGACGCTCATCGCATGCTCGGGCACTTCGCCGAGCTCGTCGCGACCGCGGAGGAGGACGACCGTGCCCACGTCTGAGCCCACCGGCATCGCCACCGTGTGCCTGTCCGGCACGTTGGAGGACAAGCTCGCCGCCGCCGCGGCGGCCGGTTTCGACGGCGTCGAGGTGTTCGAGCCGGACCTCGTCGCGTCCCCGCTCTCGCCCGGCGAGATCCGGCTGCGGTGCGCCGACCTCGGCCTCACGATCGACCTCTACCAGCCCTTCCGCGACCTGGACTCCACCGATCCCGCCCGGTTCGCCGCGAACCTGCGCCGTGCGGAGCACAAGTTCGACGTCATGACCGCGCTCGGCACCGACACGGTGCTGGTCTGCTCCGCGGTCGCCCCGGACGCCGTCGCGGACGTCGACCGGCTCGCCGAGCAGTTGCACGCCCTCGCGGAACGCGCAGGCGCCCGCGGCCTGCGCGTCGCGTACGAGGCGCTGGCGTGGGGCACGCACGTCAACACGTACGAGCGGTCCTGGGACGTCGTCGCCCGCGCCGACCACCCGGCGCTCGGGCTCTGCCTGGACAGCTTCCACATCCTGTCCCGCGGCTCCGACCCGGCCGGTATCGCGCGGATCCCCGGTGAGAAGTTGTTCTTCCTGCAGCTCGCCGACGCCCCGCACCTGTCGATGGACGTGCTGCAGTGGAGCAGGCACCACCGCCTGTTTCCCGGCCAGGGCTCGTTCGACCTGCCCGCGTTCCTGGAACCGGTCCTCGCGGCCGGCTACCGCGGGCCGCTGTCGCTCGAGGTATTCAACGACGTCTTCCGGCAGTCCGACCCCGCCCGCACCGCGGTGGACGCGCGCCGTTCGCTGCTCGCCCTGTCGGAGGCGGTCGCCGCCCGCACCCCGGCCCTCGCGACGGGCCCGGCCGCTCCCGAGCCACCGGCACTGGCCGGGATCGCGTTCACCGAGCTCGCGGTCGACGAGGTGTCCGGCACGCAGGTCGGTGCGGCGCTCGCGGCGCTCGGGTTCGCCCGGACCGGGCGGCACCGCACGAAGGCGGTCGACCTGTGGGAGCAGGGTGGCGCGGGGGTGCTGCTGAACGCGACCGGCGAACGAGCCGGAGCGGCGGCGGTCACCGCGCTGGGCATCGAGTCGGCGGACCCGCCCGCGTCGGCCCGGCGCGCCGAGTCGCTGTGCGCGCCCGTGCTCCCCCGCGTCCGGGAGGCGGGCGAGGCGGACCTCGCGGCGGTCGCGGCCCCGGACGGCACCGCGGTCTTCTTCTGCCGGACCGAGGCCGGAGCGGGATGGCGGGCGGACTTCGCGCCCGCCGCAGGCGATGCGGCAGCGGCCACGCACGTCACCATGGTCGATCACGTCGGGCTGACCCAGCCGTTCGACCACTTCGACGAGGCGATGTTGTTCTACCGCTCCGTGCTCGGGCTGCAGCCGGAGACGGCGACCGAGGTGGCGGCACCGTTCGGGCTGGTGCGCCACCGCGCCGTCCGCGACCCCGGCGGGCGGGTCCGGATCGCGCTGTCGGCCGCGCTGCTGCGACGCGGCGAGTGGGCGCCGGGGGTGACCGCCCCGCAGTACGTCGCGTTCGCCACCGACGACGTGCTCGCGGCGGCCCGCGCGGTGCGCACGGCGGGCGCCCCGCTGCTGGCGATCCCGGACAACTACTACCACGACCTCGACGCCCGGCTCGCCCCGCCCGCGGGCCTGCTCGCACAGATGCGGGAGCTCGGCGTGCTGTACGACCGGGACGAGCACGGGGAGTTCCTGCACGTCAGCACGGAGGTGCTCGGCGGCAGGATCTTCTTCCAGCTCGTGCAGCGCATCGGCGCCTACGACGGCTACGGCACCGCGGACGCGTCGGTGCGGATGGCGGCGCACCGGCGGCTGCGGAGCCTCCGGTCCGCCCCGACGCACTGACGAGATGCGGGCGTCGCCCCGGGCCGGTGGTGGCCCGGGGCGACGCCGGCGCTGTGGCGCGCTTCAGATGGCGCCGCGAAGGTCACTCACCGCGACACGGAGGCGGCGAGCGGCGCGCTGCCCAGGCCGGCGCGCGCGTGCGCGGCGCGCCGGGCGGCGAAACCCGCGAGCAGGTCCCATCTCCGGCCGGCGGTGAACTGGCGGGCCAGGGTGTACTCACGAGCGGCCCGTTGGGCCTCTTGCTGTCGAGATCGAGCCAGTGCTTCGTGGAGCAACATCGCAATTCCCTCTCGGTCACGGACCACGGTGCGCGGGGCGGTGTGTGCGGTGAACGTGGTGAATTCGGTCATCGGTATCGGTCTCCTGCTGGTCAGGGACTCTCGAAGAGCCCACGAGGTGGAGCGGTGATCAGGCGGACACGGCCGCCGTGTAGGCCCGGTCGCGGGCCAGGTCGGCCTTGCTCGGGCGGCCGCGGGGCCTCTTGCGCGGGATGACGACCCCGCGCTCGAAGATCTCGCCGCCCCACACTCCCCACGGCTCGCCCCTGCGGAGCGCGCCCTCCAGGCACTCGGCCTGGATCGGGCAGTGCCTGCACAGCTCCTTGGCCCGCTCCAGCTCGGCGGGAGCCTCGGCGAACCACATGTCCGCGTCGCCGGAACGACACGGCAGGTCGAGGCCGGCGCGGGGTGCCCCATGGGAATCGAGCAAGCCCAGCAGGGACCCCAGCCCGGTGGCGGAGGCGCCACCGTATGACTGTTCCGGACTGATCGTTCCGCCGTCCAACGGAACTGATCGGACTAGCACTTCAACCTCCTGAGTTGCGGTGATCAGGTAGGACAAACAAAAAGGGCCGCGGATCCCTGGTGGGGTCCGCGGCCCTGGAACTTCGGCCGGTGGCGTCTCGCCTATCTATGGCGATGCTCCACTGCGGACACACCTGTGCTGTTGTCGGTACGGAATCCGCCGAGGACGACACTCGCCGGGCGCTGCTTCCACGCACGCGCGTACACCACGACCACGGACTCGGGCATACGGGTGCCGTGGATCGCGGCGCTCTTCGGCGTCGTGGTGACCATGTCTCGGCACCCCCTTCGTGGGTCTGGATCGTGACGAAAGACGGGCTGGTGAGGTCCGTCGCGAGCTACGCTAGAGGGCCCCCGCAGGGCCGCACAACTGATTTACGGGGTACTTCTTCGATCAACTTTCTCCGCCGTCCGACTCGGCGACGAGCGCCAGCACGGCGGGCCCGTAGCGATCGAGTTTGCGCGCCCCCACGCCGGGGATCCGCACGAGCGCGGCGTTGTCGCACGGCCGCTGCTCCGCGATCGCGGTGAGCGTGGCGTCGGTGAACACCACGTAGGCCGGGACCTGCTGTTCCTTGGCCTCGCCGCTGCGCCAGCCACGTAGCCGGTCGAGCAGCTCGACGTCCACATCGGACGGACAGTCGCCGCATCGGCGGAGCTTCAGCGCGTCGGTGCCGAGCAACGGCGAGCCGCAGACGCGGCACCGTGGCTTGGCGCCACCCCGGCCGCGGCCGTTCGCTATGCGCGAAGCGGGGTGCTCGTCGGGAATCAGGCCGTAGAGGAACCGGCTGCGCCGCCTGCGCCGCGGCCCGCCGGGCTGCCGGGACAGCGCCCAGGACAACAGCACTCGCCGCCGCGCGCGCGTGACGCCGACGTAGAGCAGCCTGCGCTCCTCCTCGATCGCGTCGTCGTCGCCGTCGGCGTGCTGGATCGGCAGCGTGCCGTCCACGAGCCCCACGAGGAACACGACGTCCCACTCCAGGCCCTTGGCGGCGTGCAGCGATGCCAGCGTGACGCCCTGCACGGTGGGCGGGTGCGCCGCATCCGCGCGGGTCTCCAGCTCCACGGAGAACCGGCGCAGATCGGCCTCCGGCTCCACCGCCACGAGCTCCTCGGCCAGCTCGACGAGGCCGAGCAGCGACTCCCACTGGGCCCGCTGGGCGGCACCGCCGGGGGGCTCGGGCGTGAGCCCGACGGGGACGAGGACGGCCCGGACGGCGTCCACGAGCGGGGCGCCCTCCGTCTCCCCCCGCCCCGCCGCCGTGCGGATCGCCGTCATCGCGCGGCGCACCTCGGCCCGGGAGAAGAACCGTTCGCCGCCCCGCACCTGGTACGGCACGCCGATCTCGGTGAGGGCCTGCTCGTACACCTCGGACTGGGCGTTGATCCGGAACAGCACGGCGATCTCGCTCGCCGGCGTGCCGTCCGCGACAAGGCGCTTGATCTGCGCGGCGACGGCGGCGGCCTCGGCGGGCTCGTCGTCGTGCTCGCTGAAGTCGGGCTCCGGCCCCGGCGGGAGCTGCCCGACCAGCTGCAGGCGGGTGCCCGCGACCCGGCCCCGGGCCGCCCCGATCAGCGAGTTGGCGCACGCGACGACCTGTGGCGTGGAGCGGTAGTCGCGCTGCAGCCGCACCACCACCGCCTCGGGGAAGCGCCTCGGGAACTCCAGCAGGTGCCGCGGGCTGGCCCCGGCGAACGTGTAGATCGTCTGGTTGGCGTCGCCGACGACGGTGAGGTCGTCGCGATCACCGAGCCACGCGTCGAGCACCCGCTGCTGCAGGGGCGTGACGTCCTGGTACTCGTCGACGACGAAACAGCGGTAGCGATCGCGGAACTCCTCGGCGACCCCGGCGTGCTCCTCGAGCGCGGCGGCGGTGTGCAGCAGGAGGTCGTCGAAGTCGAGCAGCTCGGCGTTGTTCTTGAGCGCCTCGTAGCCCGCGTACACCTGCGCCACCTGCTCCGCCGGGCCCGGGGTGTCGCGGCGCAGCTTGGCCACCGCCGCCGCGTACCCGTCCGGGGCGACCAGACTCGCCTTCGCCCACTCGATCTCGCCCGCGAGGTCGCGCAGCGACGCGGCGTCCGTGCCCGCCTTCGCCCGCGCCGCCGCCTGCCCGACGAGCCGCAGCTTCCCGTCCAGGAGCTGCCACTGGTCGCCGCCGACCACCCGCGGCCAGAAGTAGCGCAGCTGGCGCAGCGCGGCCGCGTGGAACGTGCGCGCCTGCACGCCCGCCACGCCCAGGGTGCGCAGCCGCGTGCGCATCTCCCCCGCCGCTCGCGCCGTGAACGTGACCGCGAGAACCTGACCGGGCGCGACGTGCCCGGTGCGCACGAGGTGGGCGATCCGCCGGGTGATGGTGCGGGTCTTGCCGGTGCCCGCCCCCGCCAGCACACACACCGGCCCGCGCGGCGCCGTGACGGCGGCGAGCTGCTCGTCGTCGAGACCGGCTTCCGGGGCGTCGAGGGTTGGCGAGCTCACTGCCCCATCCTGACACCCGGGGAAGAGCCGGGGGGCGCCGGTCGTTGAACAGTGCATGGCTCAGGTGACGATGTACTCGACCACGTGGTGCGGCTACTGCCGCCGGCTCAAGCTCCAGCTGGACCAGGCGGGGTTCACGTACGACGAGGTGAACATCGAGCAGGATCCCGAGGCCGCGAAGTTCGTCGAGGGCGTCAACGGCGGCAACCAGACCGTGCCGACCCTGCGCTTCGCCGACGGCACAGCGATGACCAACCCGCCCTTCACGGCGGTGGCCGAGAAGCTGGCGACGCTGGCCGCCTGAGCATGCACACCTGACGGTGGCCGTGCACAGGTTCCAGCGTGTGCACGGCCACCGTGTGATGTGCACCGTGGGTCATCGCCAGTCGAAACGCTCGCGGAGGCGCTCGGCCACCCGCGCGAAGTCCGCCAGGTCCGGCCAGCCCCAGCGGACGACGGCGAGGCCCTCGCCCCGGAGCCCGTCCTCGCGCAGCTTCTCCCGGTAGAGCGCGTCGGCCGGGGTCTCGCCGGGTCGGAGCAGCTGGTCGTACTTCACTCGGCCGTCGAACTCCCCGACCGTCCGCAGCTCCGGCCATGCGAAGTCGACCTCGCCGACGAACCGGCCGTCGCGCCGCCGCACCACCCACTGCAGCACCGGTGCGGGCAGCCCGGCCCGAGCGATCGCCACCCTGCTGCGCGACTCGCCCACGCTCTTACTGCCGCCGTCGGCGAAGCCGATGGCCCGCCGGGCCGCAGGGAGTCCGGGCCAGCGCGGGAACCGCTCGAGCGTGGCCAGCAGACCGGCGCGATCGACCGGCTGTCGGTCCAGGGCGGCGTCGGTGACGATCACGGCCTGCTCGAAGCCGACGGTCCGCGCGATGTCGGCGACCGTTCGGGGCACGGAGGTCGTCGGCACCCCGTCGACCAGAACGACCTCGTCGACCGCGAGCGGCGCGCAGTGCACGTGGACCCGACTGCCGCGCCGGACCCCGGTGCTGCGGCGGTTCCGCGTGACGTGCACCCGGTCCAGCGGCACGCCCCACACCCGGAGCCGGTGCAGCACCGCGGCCGACACGTGGCTCACCACGGCCTGGTGCGACAGGCCGTCCATCGCGGCGTGCACGAGCAGCGCGTGGCGGGCGTCCGGGTTGTCCGGCAGCGCGCCGGCGGCGTAGGCGCCGCGGCGCACGGGAATCAGCTCGCCGACGCGCATCATGCGCCGGACCTCGTCCTCGGTGAAGCCGGCGGCCCGCAGCTCCGGGCGGAAGAACACCTCGCGATCCACGCGTCCCAGCCTGGGCGAACCGCAGGAAGCAAACGGGTGGATGGCGCAAGGTGTGGACAACTTCCCGGCCGTGCATACCCCGCGGGGACCCTGCACACGTCCTGACATGTGCACGGCCGCCGCAAGGTGTGCACGGTCAGTCGAGGGCGGCCCAGCTCTCCAGCATCGATCTCGCGATGCTCACGCTGCCGGGGAGCAGGAGCGGACGTTCGCCTCGCTGCGCTTCGGCTCCCCAGTCCCCCGCGGACAGGGCCCGGCGGACCTCGGCGCGGGTGACCCACATCGCCTCGGCGATCTCGCCGTCGGCGGGCACGAGGGGGGCGTCCGGGTCGGCCTGGGCGTGGAACCCCACCATCAGCGACCGCGGGAACGGCCACGCCTGGCTGCCCAGGTAGCGGATGTCGCGGATGGCGGCCCCGACCTCCTCGTGGATCTCCCGCAGCACGCACGCCTCGAGCGACTCGCCCGCCTCCACGAACCCGGCGAGCACCGAGTACCGCCCCTCCGGCCACGTCGGCTGGCGGGCCAGCAGCACGCGGTCGGCGCCGTCGTGGACCAGGCAGATGATCGCCGGGTCGGTGCGCGGGTAGTCCTCGTGCCCCTCCGCCTCGCAGACCCGGTGCCACCCGGCGTTGCCCGGGCGCGTCGGCGACCCGTCGCGCCCGCAGAACCGCGCCGCGTCGTGCCAGTTGAGCACCGCCACCGCGCCGACGAGGAGGCCGGCACCGAGGTCGTCGAGGGCCGCGCCCGCGGTGCGCAGGTCGGCCCAGTCGCCCTCGTCCGCCCCGTCGGACGAACGCATCGCCCAGTACGCGACGCCGTCGGCCTCGCCGAGCAGCACGGCGTCGGGTGGCGGCAGCTCGCCCGCCGTCGGGCGCGTGCGCAACCGCGCCCACTCCCGGGTGGCGGCGTCCCAGGGGCCGTCCGGTGGGCCGGCTGTGCCCCAGTCCACCGGAGCGCGGCCCTTCTCGTCGATGAGGACCAGCCGCGCGGCAGGCCAGCCGGCGACCTGCCGCTGCGCGTCGGTGCGCAGCGGCTCGTCGCGGAGCACGGCCGAGCGCGAGAGCACCGGCGGGTCGAGCAGCGTGAAGTCGGCCCTCGTCAGTCCCGTCACGGTCCGGTGATCCCGCCCAGCGCGCGGACGCCCGCGCCGATGACGTCGGCGTCGCCGACCACCACGCCGGTGAACGTGGTCGGCGCGAAGAACTCCAGCGCCGCCTCGGTGACCTGTTCGACGGTGACGGCCTCCAGTCGGTTCGGGTGCTCGCGCAGCCAGTCGATGCCGAGCCCGTCGGCGGCCAGCGCGGCCAGCGTGGACGCGAGCCCACCCTGGCTGTCGAGCGAGATCAGCAGCGACCCGACGGCGTACGCGCGGGCGGCGTCGACCTCGGCCGCGGTCGGCGGCACCGCCGTGAGCCTGCCCAGCTCGTAGCGGGTCTCGAGCAGCGCGGCGGCGGTGACGTCGCTCGCCACGTCGGTCTCGACGCCGAGGACGGCGCCGTCCGGGATGAACTCGATCCCGGAGTGGGCGCCGTAGGTGTAGCCCTTGTCCTCGCGGATGTTCTCCATCCAGCGCGAGGAGAAGTAGCCGCCGAACACGAGGTTGGCCAGCTGCAGCGCGGCGTAGCGCTCGTCGTGACGGCGCAGCGCCGACGCCGAGAGCCGCAGCTGCGACTGCACCGAACCGGGGCGGTGCACGAGCTGCAGGTCGCCCGGCGCGAGCGGCGGCGGAGCGGAGAGCTCGCGGGCGGTGGCGTCCGACGTCCACGCGGCGAGTGCCTTGTCGACCTCGGCGATCGCCGCGGCGGTGTCGATGTCGCCGACGAGGGTGAGGATCGACCCGCGCGGCACGAGCGCCGCGGCCTGCAGCGCGCGCACCTGCTCGGGCGTGACGGCCGCGACCTCGGCGCCCGTGGGCATCTCGCGGGTGATCGGGTGATCGCCGAAGCGCCTGCGCTGCAGCGCCTCGCGCGCGATCGTGCGCGGCTGCGACCGTGCCACCGTGATCCGCTCGACGAGCCGCTCCCGCTCGCGGGTGACCTCGCCGTCGGGGTGCGTGGCGGACGTGAGCACGTCGGCGAGCACGCCGAGCAGGTCGGGCAGCCCGTCGGCGAGCCCGGAGCCGCCGATCTGCAGCCGCTCCGGGTCGACGTTGACGCCGAGGTCGGCGCCGACGGCGGCCAGCTCGTCGTCGATCCCGACGCGGTCGCGGGTGGCGGTGCCGGTGAGCAGCGAGGACGCCAGCAGCTCGGCGACGGCGGGGTGCTCGGGCGCGTCCCCCGCGAACGGGACCCGCAGGCGCAGCTCCACCATCGGCACGCCGGGCCGGTGCGCGGCGAGCACGCGCAGCCCGTTCGGCAGCGTGCGCTCCTCGACGTCCGGGAGCGGGACGGCGCGGGTGGGACCCAGCGGCGGCAGCGACCGCGGGCCCGCCGCGGTGCGACCGATCTCCTCGGCGGTGCGGTGGGTGGTGACGGTCATGCGGCGTCCTCCTGGGCGGCGCTCGGCTCCACCAGCAACACGCCCCGCCCGCCCGAGCGCAGCGCGGCCGCGGCGGCACGCACCTGCTCGGGGGTGACGGCGGCGAGCCGGTCGGGCAGCTCGACGCTGATCTCGGCGCGGCCGTACAGCAGCTCGCGCGCGCCGAGGCCGAGCATCCGGTACATGACGCGGTCGTTCTCCTGGTGCATCCCGGCGGACCAGCGCGCCACCTGGCGGGCCAGCTCGTCCTCGCTCGGGCCCTCGGCGGCGAGCTTGTCCAGCTCCTCGTCGACGGCGGCGAGCACGCGGTCCGGGTCGACGGCGGCCGGGTGCACGGCGGTGATCGTGAACGTGTCGGGATCGCGGGCGTCCAGCGGGCCCATCAGACCGGCGCTCGCGGAGATGTCGGTGACGAGCCCGTCCGCGTGCACGAGCCGGCGCTGCAGACGGGCGGCCTCGCCGTCGCCGAGCACGGAGCCGAGCAGTGCGTGGCCGAGGTAGCCGTCGAGGTCGGTGGCCGGGTCGGGCATCCGGTAGCCGAGCGCGAGCGCGGGCAGCGGGGCGTGCGCGTCCGGTGTGGCCTCGCGGCGCTCGCCGCTGGGCAGCGGCTCGCCGAACGACGGACGGACGGGCGTCGGCCGGGCCGGGATGTCCCCGAAGTGCTTCTCGACCAGGCGCAGCGTCTCCTCGACGTCCAAGTAGCCGGCCACGGTGACCTGCGCGTTGCCCGGGGCGTAGTAGGTGTCGAAGAAGGCGGCGGCGTCGTCGAGCGAGGCCTGCTCCAGCTCGGAGAAGTCGCCGTAGCCGTTGTGCGCGTTGGGGAACGTGTCGTACAGGACCGGCGGCAGCAGGATCCACGGGAACCCGCCGTAGGGCCGGTTGAGGACGTTGAGCCGGATCTCCTCCTTGACCACGTCCACCTGGTTGCGCAGGTTCTCCTCGGTGAGCTTCGGCGCGCGCAGGCGGTCGGCCTCGAGGAACAGCGCGCGCTCCAGCGCCGCCGCCGGGAGCACCTGGAAGTAGTCGGTGTAGTCCTGGTGCGTCGAGCCGTTGAAGACCCCACCGGAGCCCTGGACGTGCCGGAAGTGGGCCAGCTTCTCCAGGCTCTCGCTGCCCTGGAACATCAGGTGCTCGAACAGGTGCGCGAAGCCGGTGCGGCCTTCGGGCTCGGAGCGGAATCCGACGTCGACGTGCACCGCGACGCCGACAACGGGGGTGGCCGGATCCGGGACGATGAGGACCCGCAACCCGTTGGGCAACGTCGTCCGATGCAGTTCTACGGCAGGCACGCCGCCGAATGTAGCCCGTGGTGACGGCGGCTCGCTCGGGCCCGGGAGGGCCGCCCGGTCCTGCCGGGTCCGATTGCAGCAAAGCCACTTTCACGCAGCCTGCTGGCATGAAAGTGGCTTTGCTGCAACGGGGCGGACCGTACTCCCGGGTCAGGCGGGCGGCAGCACCACGAACTGGCGCAGCGACAGGTCCACGTACGTCACCGGGCCGCGCGGGCCCGGCGTGTGGTCGACGTTGATGCCGGTCTCGGGCAGGCCGAGGAGCTTGTAGCCGTCGAGCAGCCGGGTGGTGGCGTTCCAGAACACCCCGGTGCCGGTGTAGGCGTCGATGAACGCCGTGGCGGCGGCCTCGTCGGTGGCGCAGACGGTGGCCGCGAGCCCGGACGTCTCGCGGGCCGCGGTGGTGGCGGCGTCGACCGGGCCGTCGACCTGCGCGACGGTGACGTGGGCCTCGGCGCCGGAGTCGAGCGCCCACTCGTGGCCGAGCCGGTGGTCGTGCGGAGGGAGGCTCGGCGTGATCCTGCGCTCGGCGAGAGCGCGCTCGGCGACCGGCCACAGCCGGTCGTACGCGGGCCGGTCGATGAGCAGCAGGTTGAGCCGGTTGCAGACACCCAGCCGGTCGGTGCTGTCGGTGACGAGGCGCGTCACGTCCGCCTCGTCGGAGCTGGCGTCGAGGTAGAGGACGCCGCCGCCGTCGGCGTGGGCCAGCACTCGGGTGCCGGCGGCCGCGCCGAGCGTCGAAAGCTTGCGGGTGACCTCGCCGCTGCCCCGCACCACCACGAGCGGGACGAGGTCGGGCAGCCCGACGAGCGCCTCGGCTCCCGCGTGCCCCGGCGTGGGGACGAGCTGTACCGCCGCCTCGGGCACCCCGTGGCGGGCGAGCGCGGGCGCGATGACGAGCTCGACGAGCGCGGTGGCCGACCCGAGTGCGGCCGAGCCGGTGCGGAGGACGGCGGCGCTGCGGGCCTTGAGCACCTGCGAGGCGACGTCCACCGTGACGTTGGGGCGGGCCTCGAACACCGCGCCGATCACCCCGACCGGCACCCGGCGCTCGAACACGCGCTCACCGGTGGGCAGCGTCCGGACCTCGCGCTGCAGCGGCGGCTCGGGAGTGTCGGCGAGCACCTCGAGCTGCGTGGCCATGTCGGCCAGCCGCTCCGGGCTCAGCCGCAGCCGATCGAGCAGGCCCTGCGCCATCCCGTTCCGCTTCGCCGCCTCGACGTCGGCGGCGTTGGCGGCGAGCAGGTCGTCGGAACGCTCGCGGAGCAGGCCCGCTGCGGTGCGCAGGGCGGCGTCGATCGCCGGTCCCCCGGCGGCCCGGACGCCCGGCGCCGCGGCCGCGGCGCGCTGGGCGGCCTCGCGGACGGCGGTGGCCTCGGGAGTGACGTCGGTGGGTGCGGTGGTGCTGGTGCTCACGGGGAAAGGTTGCCACGCGTGGGCCGGGGCGGATCCGAGGGCTGGCTCAGATCTCCAGGATCCCGTCGACCGCCTCCGTCATGGGCGGCAGGTATCCAGTGTCCAGGTCCTCCATCAACCCGATGTCGGCGTACTCGGGCTCGACCGGGCGCCCGAGCTCGTCGACGAGGGGGATGCGGCGGCTGAGGAGGCCGCCCGGGAAGTACGGGTGCCGGAAGGTGACCCGTACGGCGAGGTCAGGCCACTCACCGTCGAGCGCCGCGCGGGCGTCGGTCATCCCGGCCGCGAGCGGTGCGGTCGCCCCGGCCTCGTCGGTCCAGAACGCCTCGAGACCGGCGAACCGGCCGAGCCATTGCTCGGCGTGCTCCATCACGTGTGCCGGCGGGGCGGACGGCGGCGGCCAGCAGTGCGCCGCGATCACGACGGCGTCCGGTGCCAGCGCCTGTGCCACCCGACGCGCGACCGGGTCGAGCACGACCACGTCGGCGGGCGCGTCGGCGTCCACGTGGAGGAACCGTCCGCGCCACACGGCGAGCCAGATCCGCTCACCCACGATGCAGCCGGCGCGGATGCTGCCCCTGCCCAGCGCCACCCTGGCCTGCTCGGCACCCTCGTCGTCGACGCCGACGGCGAGCAGCGGGCGGTCGATCTTCGATCCGGCCGGGTCCCAACCGCCGCTCCACCACAACCCGCCGGCCCACCAGCCCGCGTGGGGCCTGGGCCGCAACCAGCCGGGGTTGCCTGTGTGACGGCGTTCCACCCGTGGATGGTCGGCGCAGACGATCCGGTCCGCCCCCAGCGCCTGCCACGGCACGATCAGCGTCGTGCGGTGGTAGTCGAACGTGTTGCCCCCGGGCCCGGTCGGGATCGCCTCCGGCGGCCGTTCCGACACCGTAACCAGCAGGCCGCCGGGGTCGGCGGCCAATACGGACACCGGGCGATCCAGCCGGATCTCCCGGTGGCGGCGGTCGGGAGTGACGAGCACGATCCGGCCGTCCGGCAGGGGTGGCGCGGGGCCCCACGTGCCGTCCGGTCCCGCCTCGCCGACATCGATGTACGGAATCTCGGCGAGCCATGCGCCGGGCCCACCCGCGGCGAGCAGGGTGGCTCCCGCCGCGCGGCAGGTGCCGCGAACCCCGTCGGCGTCGAGGAGACCGAGTGTTTCGCCGTGCTGCACCCAGACGTTGCCGGGCGTCGGCCGCGACGAGCCGGGCCCGGTCGACCGGCTGCGGCGGCAGTTCCGGCCAGGCCACGGTCCCGAGCAGCTGCCCGTCGACCGGGTCGAGGCGGGCGGCGACGGGCTGGAAGTCGTCGACCGCCCAGACCGCGTCGGCGGTGGCGACGAGGTGGGACGGGCGCAGGAACCGCGTCATGCGCGTCCGCCCACGAGCGCGGCGCCCTTCACCAGTGAGCGGAGCTCGGCCCGCGCGTTCCGCGGGTCGATCCCGTCCGCACCGACGGTCACGGTGGCGATCCCGCAGCCGGTGGGCGCCCCCACCACCTCGGCGTACCGCTCGATCCGCTGCGCGACCAGGTCGGGGTGCTCGACGTCGTCAGTGCCGTCGCGAGCAACGGTGCGGGCCGCGGCAGTCTCCCCGCACACGTCGCCGCGATGCGGTCGTGACCCATCGGACCCCCATGATGGAGAACCAGGTTGACCTGAACCCCTGTCAAGGTTGCACGATCGTCGCCGTGACCGCAGCCCCTGTCCCCGCCCCCGTCCGCGCTGAGCTCTTCGGCCCGAGCCGCCGCGCGACGACGACCGGGCTGGTGCTGCTGATCAGCCTGGTGGCGTTCGAGTCGATGGGCGTCGGGACGGCCATGCCCGCGCTCGTGGCCGACCTCGGCGCGGTCGCGCTGTACGCCTGGCCGTTCGTGGCGTTCATGGCGGCGTCGGTGTTCGGCACCGTGCTCGGCGGGCGTTGGTGCGACCGCGCGGGGCCGAGGGTGCCGCTGGTCGCCGCGCCGCTGCTCTTCGGCATCGGCCTGGCCGTGGCCGGCACGGCGGGCGCGATGGCGCAGCTGCTCGTCGGGCGGGTGCTGCAGGGACTCGGTGCCGGCACGATGACCGTGGCGGCGTTCGTGCTGATCGCCGTGGTCTATCCGGAGCGGGCCCGGCCCGCGGTCTTCGCGCTCATCTCCTCGGCATGGGTCCTGCCCGCGCTGATCGGTCCGCCCGTCTCGGGCGTGGTGACCGAGGCGCTGTCCTGGCACTGGGTGTTCCTCGGGCTGGTCCCGCTCGTCCTGCTGGCCGTCGGCCTCGTGGTGCCGGCCGTCCGACAGCTCGAGCCACCGAGCGGTGAGGTGGCCGCGCCGCGGCGCGGGCTGGTCGTCGCCGCCCTCGCCGCGGCGGCCGGCGTGGCCGGGCTGAGCTGGGCGTCGCAGCAGGTGAGCCTGCTCGCGCTCGGGGTGGCGGCCGCGGCGCTCGGAGTGCTCGTGCCCGCGCTGCTGCGATTGCTGCCGACCGGGGTGTTCCGGGCCGGACGGGGCATTCCGACCGTCGTCGCCGCGCGCGGGCTGCTCGCCGGCGCGTTCTTCGCGATCAACTCGTACCTGCCGCTGATGCTCAACGGCACCCACGGCTGGTCGCTGACGGCTGCCGGCATCCCGCTGATTCTGGGCTCGCTCGGCTGGTCGTGCGCCGCCGCCTGGCAGGGCCGCCACCCCGACCTGTCCCGGGTCACGCTGCTGCGCGCCGGCTTCTGCTCCGTCGCGCTCGGTGCGGCCGGGATGCTGCTCGTCGCGCCGGCCTGGGGTGTGCCGTGGCTCGCCGCCCCGTTCTGGGTGGTCGCCGGCGTCGGGATGGGGCTGGGCTTCTCGTCGGTGTCCTACCTGCTGTTGCAGCAGTCGGCCCCGAGCGCGGTCGGATTCCACTCCTCGGCGGCGCAGATCGCCGACCAGCTCACCGTCGCCCTCATGATCGGCCTGGGCGGCGCGCTCCTCGCGCTGTTCACCTCGCCTGCGGTGGCGCTGCCCGTGCTGGTCGCAGGGATGGCCGGGCTCGCCCTGCTGGGGGCGGCAATCACCGGCCGCGCCGGGGCTCAGGCCTTCGCGGCGAACACCACCACGTTGTCCTCGTAGTGCCGCGTGCGGGGGTCGAACCGGCCCCCGCACGTGATCAGGACCAGCCCGGGCGGCGCGCCCGCCGCGAACACCTCCGGCGGCAGCTCGGCCTTGACGTACTGCCGCCGCGCGACGACCTCGTACGCGAACGTGCGGCCGTCGACGCCGGTCACCTCGATCCGCTCCCCGACCTCCACGACGCGGAGCACGGCGAGCGCACCGATCCCGGCGGCTGCCGTGTCCACGTGCCCGGCCAGCACCGTCGGGCCGGTCGCGCCACCGGCGAGCGCGCTCGGCGACCACCACCCGACGGTCGACGGGGCGTCGGGCACCACGAGCGCGCCCGCGCCGTCGGTGCGAACCGGGACGACCGGGGCCCGCACGTCGCGTCCCGGGAACGCGATGCCGACGGGCACCACGCCCGCGTCGACGGCGCCGGGGGCGGACCACGGGGGACGGAACGGGACGGCGGGCGGCCCGAGGAGCACCCCGCGCGACGGAACCGCGACGACGGGCGCCGGCAGGGTGCCGAGCGCGCCCGGCTCGGGCGGCGCCGTCGCGAGCAGCGTGGCGCCGGCCTCCAGGCAGAGCACGCCCCAACACGCGAGCAGGATCCGGGGCCGGCGGGTGGCCGAAGCGGTCAGGTCGCGCGCCGCCGCCACAGCGCGCTGCACACCAGGACCACGCCCGCGGCGAGGAGCCCGAGCGCCACGCCGGGCGGCGCGTCGGTGGCGGCCTGGCCGCCGGTCCCGGCGTCCACCGCGGCGGGGGTGTCGGCCCCCGCTGAGGTCGCGGCCCGCCGGATCTCGGCGTTCATCCCGTCCAGCAGCGCCAGCAGCGACTCGGCGGCGTCGCGGGCCTCGGCGGAGGCGTCCGCCGAGGAGAGGATCGCGGTGGCCGCGTCCCGGGCCTGCTGCTGCACCTGCATCGCGGTGCGCAGCCAGGCCTGGTCGAACGGCTGCCCGGACCGCGCGCGGAGGTCGGCGAGCAGCGCCTGCTGCTCCGCGCTGGGGAAGTCCCCGAGCGCCACACCCTGGGCCGTCGCCGCCTGCTGGAGCCGGTCCAGGAACGCCTGACCCTCGGTGGCGAGCCGGGTACCGAGGTCACGGACCTCGTCGCCCGCGGCCTGCTCGCGTCCGAGCCCGCCGAGTGCCACCAACGTCAGCGCACCCTGGTTGGCCCGGCCGAGCGCGCTCCGCTGCACGTCGCCGGACGCGCCGTCGCCGTCGGGCTCGGTGGGCGCGGCCGCGGGCGGCGCCCCCTGCGACTCCGCCGCCGGATCCGTGGCCGAACAGGACGCCACGGCGACGATCGCGAGGCAGGCGAGCGCCCCCACGGCGTGCCTCCAGATGGAACGAGCACTCACGGGGCCTCCTCGGTCGGGCCGGTGACTCGTTCGCAACGGTCGCGCGCACCGGCCCGACGTGCAGCTCAGGACCCAGGAGACCGCCCGGACGGGTGTCGCCCCATCCGGTGGGCGCGCGGCCCGAGTTGCAGCAAGGTGGCTTTGCTGCCACCGGACCGCAGTAAAGCCACCTTGCTGCGATCGGCGGGACGGGCAACCGCGTCAGCCGCGCGGTGCCGGCGACAGGTGCACCGCCTTCGTCGTCGTCATCTCGTCCAGCAGCTCGGGGCCGTAGCCGTAGCCGGTGCCGCTCGCCCCGCGCGGCTGGGCCGCCCCACCAGGCGCCCCTCCGAACACGTTGTTTATCTTCACGGTGCCGACCGGCAGCTCCCGCCACGCCGTCTGGGCGTTACCCATGTCCGAGGTCAGGACGGTGGCCGCGAGCCCGTAGCCGTCGTCGCACGCCTCGGCGAGCGCCGTGTCGAAGTCCGTTACCACGCGCACAGGTGCGACCGGGCCGAACGTCTCGTCCCGCAGCACCGCCATGTCCGGCTCGACGCCGATCAGCACGGTCGGCGGGTAGAAGGCGCCGGGCCCGTCGGGGATCTCGCCGCCGGCGAGCGCGTGCGCGCCGCCGGACAGGGCGCCCGCCACGTGGCCGTGCACGTGGACCCGGTGCTCCCGGTCCACCAGCGGGCCGATCCGATCCGCCCACTCCCGGGCCTCCTGCGTGAGCGCCGCGAGGAACGGGTCGGCGACCGCGGCGTGCACGTAGATCCGCTCGACGGCCACACAGATCTGTCCGGCGTTGGCGTACGAGCCGAGCGCGGCCTGCGCGGCGGCCCAGGCCGGGTCCACGCCGCCGTCGACGATCAGCGGGTCGTTGCCACCGTTCTCCAGCAGCGGCTTGGCCCCCGTCCGCACGCAGGCCTCGCCGATGGACCGGCCGGTGGCGGTGCTGCCGACGTGCGCGACGACGTCCACCGGTGCCGCCGCGAGGAACGCGCCCACCGCGCCGTCCCCGTCGAGGATCTCCAGGACGCCCGCGGGCAGGTGCTCGGCGACGATCTCGGCGAACCGCCGCCCGGTCTGCGGGCACCGCTCGCTCGGTTTGTGGACCACGGTGTTGCCGGTGGCGAGCGCCGCGCCGATCAGGCCCGCCGCGACGGCGACCGGGTCGTTCCACGGCGTCAGCACGGCCACCACGCCGCGCGGCCCGGGCACCATCAGGTCGGTGGCGTCCCAGCCGCCGTGCAGGCTGCGGCCCCGGTGCACCGGGCCGAGCTCGGCGTACTGCACGAGCGTGCCGATCCCGGCCTCGACCCCGCCGCGGGCGTCGTCGAGGGGCTTGCCGGTCTCGCGGGTGTTGAGCTCCGCCAGCTCGTTGGCGGCCGCTCGGACGGCGGCGGCCGCGGCGTGCAGGGCGGCCCCGCGTTCGGCGGCGGGCGTCCGGGCCCAGGTGGAGGCGGCGGCGCGGGCGGACCGCACGGCGGCCTCGCACCGCTCCTCGGAGGCGATCGGGACGCGCGCCACCACCTCGTCGGTGCGCGGGTCGAGGACGGTCAGCTCACGGTTCTCCAGCAGCGTCACGCGGGAGCAGTACCCGGATGGATCATCCGTCACCCGCCCGAGTCGTCGGCCCGCTCAGCCCGGGTGTCGCGGTGGGTCCTCCCATGCGGGTGGCGGGCCCCAGCCGCTTCGTGGCGCGGCGGCCCCCGGCGGGGCCAGGGCGGTGGCGCTCCGGGCCACGGCGGTGCGAACGGGCGGCGCCCCGGGCGGCAGGACCTCGGTGCGCCGTGGGACCAGCAACAACACGGCCGCGACGAGCGCGGCCGACGACGCGGCGAGGATCAGGTATCCCCCGGCACCGATCTCGATCCCGTCCAGGAAGCCGCTTCCCGGCTCGATGCCGTCCCGGGCCACGTTGTGCATCGAGGTGAGCAGGCCGAGCCAGACGACCGAGACGATGCCGATCAACAGTCCGGCAGCGCCGACGCCGAGCAACCGCGCCGGGGCGGGATCGTCCGGCCGCCGGGCCGCGACCACGAGCAGGACCGCCGCTCCGAGCGCGAGCGCGGCGGCCGCGGCGAGCGGGACGCCGAACAGGGTGGGAAGCGCGGTGCTCGGCGTCTCGGGCGCGGGCTCCACCGTGACTCCCCAGCCGCTCGCCGTGCTCGTGGTGGGTGGGGTGAACGCCGACTCGTACCGGTAGACGGAGAAGGCGCCGAAGCTCCCACCCACCGCCAACCCGGCCGCGACCACCAGCAGCGCGGCGGCGACCAGCCGCACCACCGCCGCGCGCGGGCGCTGCGGACCGAACTGCGGATACCCGTACGCGCCCGACATGCGAGCACTGTCCCAGGCGGTGGGCTCCCGTGAGCCGGTTTCCGGGGATTCAGGCCCGGTGCGGCAGCTTCGCGGGCGTCGAGGGCGGGGGCACGACGGGCCCGATGTCACCGTCCGGGGCGGTGTCGAGGTCGACGATCACGGGCGCGTGGTCGCTGGGGCCCTTCCCCTTGCGCGCCTTGCGGTCCACCCATGCCGCGGCCACCCGGCCCGCGGGATCGGCCCCGGCCAGCACCAGGTCGATCCGCATCCCCTTGTCCTGGTGGAACAGCCCGGCGCGGTAGTCCCAGTACGTGAACACGCGCTCGCCGGGCCACCGGTCGCGCACCACGTCGTGCAGCCCGAGCTGCTGCAGCTCCGCGAGCGCCTTGCGCTCCGGCGGCGTCACGTGGGTCGACTCGACGAACAGCGACGGGTCCCAGAGGTCGTCGTCGGTCCACGCGATGTTCATGTCACCCGCGACGACCGAGGTGGCCGGATCCGTCACGGACGCCTGCAGCGCCGCGAGCCACTCGAGCTTGTAGCCGTAGTGCGGGTCGCCCGGGGCACGCCCGTTGGGCACGTACACCGAGGTGACGCGCAGCCCGCCACAGGTCGCGGTCACGGCGCGCGCCTCGGCGGGCGACGTCGGGGCCGGAAACCGCGGCTCGTCGACCAGGCCGCGGACGACGTCGACGAGCCCGACGCGCGAGAGCAGCGCGACGCCGTTCCAGCGGCCCTCCCCGAAATGGGCGACCTCGTACCCGCGCTCGCCCAGCGGTGCGGCGAACGACTCGGCGAAGGCCTCGTCCGACAGCTTCGTCTCCTGGAGGCAGACGACGTCCGGGGCGCGTTCGTCGAGCCACGGCAGCAACCGGGGCAGCCGGGAGAGAGCCGAGTTCACGTTCCACGTAGCCAGACGCACGTGCGGCACGCTACCGTTCCCCTGTTTGTACGATGGTCGAACAAAAGGGGTTCCCCAATGCCGCAGCCCACCCGCGACGACCGCTTCAGCTTCGGCCTGTGGACGGTCGGCTGGCCCGCCCGCGACCCGTTCGGTGACGCCACCCGGCCGGCCCTCGACCCGGTCGAGAGCGTCCACCGGCTGGCCGAGCTGGGCGCGTACGGCGTCACGTTCCACGACGACGACCTGATCCCGTTCGGCACGCCTGCGGCCGAGCGCGACCGGCTGATCGCCCGCTTCAAGCAGGCGCTCGAGGAGACCGGGCTCGTCGTCCCGATGGTCACCACGAACCTGTTCACCCACCCGGTGTTCAAGGACGGCGCGTTCACCAGCAACGACCGCGGGGTGCGCCGCTTCGCGCTGCGCAAGGTGCTGCGCAACCTCGACCTGGCCGCCGAGCTGGGCGCGTCGACGTACGTGTTCTGGGGCGGCCGCGAGGGCGCCGAGGTCGACGCCGGCAAGGACATCGGCGCGGCGCTCGACCGCTACCGCGAGGGCATCGACATGCTCGCCGGCTACGTCAAGGAGCAGGGCTACGGGATCCGGTTCGCGATCGAGCCGAAGCCGAACGAGCCCCGGGGCGACATCCTGCTGCCCACCGTCGGGCACGCCCTGGCGTTCATCGCCGAGCTGGAGCACGGCGACATCGTGGGCGTGAACCCCGAGGTCGGCCACGAGCAGATGGCCGGGCTGAACTACTCGGCCGGGATCGCCCAAGCGCTGTGGGCCGGCAAGCTCTTCCACATCGACCTGAACGGCCAGCGCGGCATCAAGTACGACCAGGACCTCGTGTTCGGCCACGGCGACCTGCTCAACGCGTTCGCCACGGTCGACCTCCTCGAGCACGGCGCCCCCGGCGGCGGCCCGGCCTACGACGGGCCGCGGCACTTCGACTACAAGCCGCTGCGCACCGAGGACGTCGACGGCGTGTGGGTGTCGGCGGCCGCCAACATGCGCACGTACCTGCTGCTCAAGGAGCGCGCCGCGGCGTTCCGGGCCGACCCCGAGGTCGCCGAGGCGCTGGCGGTAGCGGGCGTGGCCGACCTCGCCAAGCCCACGCTGAACCCCGGCGAGACCGTGGCCGACCTGCTCGCCGACCGCAGCGCGTTCGAGGACTTCGACGCCGACAAGGCCGGCGAGCGCGGCTACGGCTTCGTGCGGCTCGCCCAGCTCGCCGTCGACCACCTCACCGGCGCGCGATGACGCTCGTGGCAGGGGTGGACTCCTCCACCCAGTCCTGCACGGTCGTGGTCCGCGACGAGCAGACGGGCGCCCTGGTCCGCGAGGGCCGGGCGCCCCACCCGCCAGGCACGGAGGTCGACCCGGCCGCGTGGTGGGACGCGCTGCAGGCCGCGCTGGACGCGGCGGGCGGGCTGTCGGACGTCTCCGCGATCGCCGTCGGCGGGCAGCAGCACGGGATGGTGTGCCTGTCGGCCGACGGCGAGGTGGTGCGGCCTGCGCTGCTGTGGAACGACACCCGCTCGGCGGGTGCCGCAGCGGACCTGGTCGCCGAGCTCGGCGCGAAGGAGTGGGCGGAGGCGACCGGCAGCGTCCCGGTCGCGTCGTTCACCGCCACGAAGCTGCGCTGGCTCGCGACGCACGAGCCGGAGCACGCCGCGGCGACGGCGGCGGTGTGCCTCCCTCACGACTGGCTCACCTGGAAGCTGCGCGGCACCGGGGTCCTCGACGACCTCGTCACCGACCGCAGCGACGCGAGCGGCACCGGGTACTACTCGGGCGTCACCGGCGAGTACCGGCGGGACCTGCTGGCCCGGGCGCTCGGCCGCGACGACGTCGTGCTCCCCCGGGTGCTGGCTCCGGGCGAGACCGCAGGCCGGACGCCCGACGGCGTGCTGCTCGGCCCGGGAGCGGGCGACAACGCGGCCGCGGCGCTGGGACTGGGCGCGGCCGTGGGCGACGTGGTGGTGTCGCTGGGCACGTCGGGCGTCGTGTCGGCGGTGAGCCCGACGCCCACGGCGGATCCGACCGGGATCATCGCCGGGTTCGCGTCCGCGACGGGCGAGCACCTGCCGCTGGTGTGCACGCTCAACGCGGCCCGGGTGCTGGACGCGGCGGCGGCGCTGCTCGGCGTCGACCACGACGAGCTCTCCCGGCTGGCGCTGTCCGCGCCGGCCGGCGCGGGTGGGCTCGCGCTCGTCCCGTACCTGGAGGGTGAGCGCACGCCCAACCGGCCGGACGCCACGGGCGCCCTGCACGGGCTCACGCTGGCGACGTCGACGCCCGCGCACCTGGCCCGGGCCGCCGTCGAGGGGCTGCTGTGCGGGATGGCCGACGCCCTGGACGCGCTCGTCGCGGCCGGGGTACCGGTGGGCAGGGCCTTCCTGATCGGCGGCGGGGCGCGCTCGGAGGCCGTGGCGCGCATCGCGCCCGCGGTGCTCGGGCGGCCCGTGCTGCGCCCGACGCCCGGCGAGTACGTGGCCGACGGGGCGGCGCGGCAGGCAGCCTGGGTGCTGGCCGGGTCGGCCGAACCGGCGGTGTGGGCTGCGGCCGACACCACGACGTTCGAGGCGGAGCCGACCCCGGCCGTTCGGGAGCGCTACGCCGAGGTCCGCGACCTGACGGCCGCCCGGACGTGACCCGAGCCCCCGCGAGTCGGCACGAAGTGGCGGGCGAGTCGGCACGAAACGGCGGCGCAGCCGGTCAGCAGACCGTGCGCCGCCACAACCTCGCGCTCGTGCTGGGCGAGATCGCCGGCGGCGAGCCGGTGTCGCGGGCGGGGGTGGCGGCACGGACCGGACTCACCCGCGGCACCGTGTCGTCGCTGGTGGAGGAGCTGCTGGCGGCCGGGCTCGTCACCGAGCTCGCCGCCGCCCGGGGCACGCCGGGCCGCCCGGCGAGCCCGTTGCAGCTCAACCGCTCCGGACCGGCCGGGCTCGGCATCGAGATCGGCGTCGACCACGTGAGCGCCTGCGTGGTCGACCTGTCCGGCGCGGTGCGGGCTCGCCGCACGGTCGCGTCCGACCACCGCGACGACGTGCCGTCTGCCGGCCTCGCCACGGCCACGGCGCTCGCGGGCGAGGTGACCGCCGAGGCCGGGCTGCCCGTCGCCGGTGCCACCGTCGCCCTGCCCGGCGTGGTGGGCGCCGACGGCGTACTGGAGCGGGCCCCGAACCTGCCCCGATGGGTCGACGTGGCGGTCGGCGACGAGCTCGGCGTCCGGCTCGACGGGCTTCCGGTGCGCGCCGGGAACGAGGCCGATCTCGCCGCGCTGGCGGAGCTGCGCACCGGCGGCCCGGCCGACGCGGTGTACGTCTCCGGCGGCATCGGCGTCGGCGCCGGGATCCTCCTCGGCGGCGCGCTGTTCCGCGGGGCCGGTGGCCGGGCCGGGGAGATCGGCCACGTGGTCGTCGAGCCGGACGGGCCGGCGTGCAGCTGCGGCGGGCGCGGCTGCCTCGAGACGGCCGCCGGGCTGGAGGCGCTGCTGCGCGCGGCCGGGACGCCCGATGTGGACGCCCTGCTCGCCGCCCGGCCGGGCCCCCCGCTCGCGCGGGCGGGACGGGCGCTCGGGGTGGCGTTGGCCGGGGCGGTCAACCTGCTCGACGTGCCGTCGGTGGTGCTCGGCGGGATCTACCCCCGCTGCGGCGAGCCGCTGATCGACGCGGTGCGCACCGAGCTGGCCGCGCGCGTGGTCTCCCGCCCGGCCGTCGACGTCCGGTTCTCCGCGCTCGGGCCGGACGCCGCGCTGCTCGGCGCGGCGACGGCGGTGGTGCACGACCTGCTCGCCCGGCCGTGAGTGGAGAACGTCGTGATGGCGACGTTCTCCACTCATGAGCCGGTCAGGCGACCCGCGGGAAGACGCGGATGCCGTCCGCCCGCAGCGTGCTGCGGTCGGCGGCGATGCCGGTCAGGGTCACGACATCGCCCACGACGGGCTTCTGCGACAGGGCCGCGACGTCGACGGCGACGACGAGCCCGTCCACGCCCGTGACCGTGGCGCGGTCGCCGTCGAGCGCCGTCACCGTGCCGGTGACAGCCGCCTCGGGCGTCCACACGCTGTCGGCGACCGCGGTGTCGCCGCTGCCCTCGACCTCGACGACCACCCGCTCGCCGGCCTGCAGGTCACCCAACCGGCTGTTGCCCGCGCCGCGGACGTCGGTGTCGCCGTCGGTGCGCAGGACGCGCTGCGCGGCACCGTCGATGTTCACCGCGAGGGTGCCGTCGCCGACCGCCGCCACGGTGCCGGTGAGCACGGCGTCGTCGGAGTCCAGGCCGTCGCGGCCGTCGGCGGGGCCGCGGTCGGCGTCGCGGTCGGCGTCGCGGTCGGCGTCACCGTCATCGTCGCGGTCGTCCTCGGCCCACCGGGCGTCGCCGCGGCCGGGGCCGTCCCGCCCGTCCATGCGGACGGACGCGGGGTCGAACCCCGGTCCGAACCCGTCGAGCAGTGCCACGACCGCCGCGCCGATGACCAGGCGGCGCCCGCGCAGCCTGCGGCGGCGCGGGGAGGGGGATGTGGTGGGGGTGCTCATGGTGGTGCTCCTCGTGGTCTCGATCGGTCCCCACCGACGCTGCTGCCCGTTCCTGAACGCGACCTGAAATCCCCGCCACACCTTCAGCCGATCTTCAGCCCGGGCCGGGCGGGGCGGCACAGAATGGTCGGGTGGACGCGCGCGTGCTGGTGGTGGAGGACGCCGAGGCGATCCGCGCCGCCGTGCTCGCCGGGCTCGGCGAGGCCGGGTTCGGGGTGACCGGACGCCCCGACGGGCGGACCCTGGAGGCTGACCTCGCCGCGTTCCGACCCGATCTCGTCGTCCTGGACATCATGCTGCCGGGGCGCGACGGGTTCACGCTGCTCGACGTCGTGCGCCGGCACAGCGACGCGGGCGTGGTGATGCTGACCGCGCGCGACGCCGTCGACGACCGGCTGCGCGGGCTGCACGGCGGGGCCGACGACTACGTCGTCAAACCGTTCGTGCTGGCCGAGCTGGTCGCGCGGGTGACCGCGGTGCTGCGCCGGATGGGCCGCACGCCCTCGGTCGTCGAGATCGGCGACCTGATGATCGACGCCTCCGCCGGGGAGGTGCGCCGGGCGGGCGTGCCGATCGAGCTGACCGCCACCGAGCTGCGGCTGCTCGACTTCCTCGCCGGCCAGCGGGGCCGCGTCGTCGGCAAGGGGCAGATCCTCACGCGCGTCTGGGGCTACGCGAGCTACGACCCGAACCTGGTGGAGGTGCACGTGTCGGCGTTGCGGCGCAAGCTCGGCGAGCCGCGACTGGTGCACACCGTGCGCGGGCTGGGATACGTCCTCCGGGCCGACCCGCCGGAGGGCGGGGCGTGACGCGGCTGCGCACGGTGTCGCTGTGGCGGCGCGTCACGGCGCTGAGCATGGCGGTGCTCGCCGCGGTGCTGCTGCTGGTCGGTGTCCTGACCGACGTTGTGTTCAGCGCGCAGATCCGGGCGGAGCTGCGCGAGCAGCTGGACGTCCGCGCCGCGCTGGCCGGCCAGCTCGTGGCGCAGGGGGTGCCGGCGGAGGAGGTGGCGCGGCGGGTGGAGGCACCGGGGGTCCGGGCCGAGATCGTCGCGCCGGACGGGCGCGTCTACGAGGGCGACGCCGACGACGACGAACCCGGGCAGCCGCCGGGCCGGCCAGGGCCGCGCGATGACGACTGGTGGGACGATGACGGCGACGACCGCGACGACCAGGTGCTGCAGGCGCCGCTGGCCGACGATTCACAGCTCACCCTGGTGGCCGACGGCGGCCCGGTGAGCGGCGCCCAGGGCTTGCTGCGACGGACGTTCCTGCTGCTGAGCGTCGGGGCGCTGGCGGTTGCCGGGGTGGTGACGCTGTTGACCACCCGCGTCGCGCTGGCCCCGCTGGACACCATGACCGGGCTGGCGCGCTCCATCACCCGCGGCGACCGGGGGCGCAGGCTCGCGCCGTCGCGCACCGACACGGAGCTCGGCCGCACCGCCTCGGCGTTCGACGCGATGCTCGACGAGCTGGAAGGGGCGGAGGCGGCCGCGCGGACGTCCGAGGCGCGGACCCGGCGGTTCGTCGCCGACGCCGCACACGAGCTGCGCACCCCCATCGCGGGCGTGCAGGCCGTCGCCGAGGCGGCGATCGCCCCCGGACTCGGCGACGAGGAGCGGGAACGGCTGCACCTGCTGCTGCTCCGGGAGAGCCACCGCGCCGGACGGCTGGTGGACGACCTGCTGGTGCTGGCCCGGATCGACGCGGGCATCGAGCTGCGCCGCGAACGGGTGGACCTGCTGGAGGTGGTCGACGCCGAGGTCGAGCGGGTGCGGCTGCTGGCGCCCGACCTGACCGTCGAGGTGCACGGCGACCCGGTGCGGGCCCCCGGCGACGCGGCGCGGCTCGGGCAGGTGCTGGGCAACCTGCTCGACAACGCGCGGCGGTACGGCGGCGCGGACGGGCGCGTCACGGTGAGCGTCACCTCGGACGGGCCGACCGCGACGGTGCTCGTGACGGATCGCGGCCCCGGCGTGCCGCCCGCCGACCGGGAGCGGATCTTCGACCGGCTCGTGCGTCTGGACGAGGCGCGCGCCGCCGACGGCGGAGCCGGCCTCGGGCTGGCGATCGCGCGCGGGATCGCCCGCGCACACGGGGGCGGCCTGCGGTGCGTCGAGCCGCCGGACGGCCGCGGCGCCACCTTCGCCCTGACCCTCCCCACCGCCTGACAAGGGGCGAGTCACGTGCGGATTCCGGGCGACTCGCGGACAGTTCCCGCGAGTCGCCCGATTCCGACGCGCGAGTCGCCCGATTCCGACGCGCGAGTCGCCCGATTTCCGCGGGCGATCACCCCGACGGCGTCAGTCCTCGTCGGGCGGGCTCGCCTTGCGGACGTAGAGCAGCCGGTCGCCGTGCTCCAGGGCGTCGACGGCGGAGGCGTCCACGCGGTAGAGGTCGTCGCCGCGCACCACGCCGAGCACGATATCGGACAGGTGCCGCGGCGACCCGCCGATCTCCGAATCGTCCACCGGCCGCTCACTGATCGCGAATCCCGCGTCGGGCGTCAGGAGGTCCTCGACGACCTCGACCACACTCGGCGTGGTGGTCGCCATCCCGAGCAGGCGGCCCGCCGTCTCCGCCGAGACGATCACCGAGTTGGCGCCGGACTGCCGCAGCAGGTGCACGTTCTCCGACTCCCGCACCGACGCGACGATCCGGACGTCCGCCGCGAGCTCGCGCGCGGTGAGCGTGACCAGCACGGCCGTGTCGTCGCGGTTCAGGGCGATCACGATCGCCGCGGCCTTCTGCAACCCGGCGATCCGCAGCACGCTGGAACGGGTGGCGTTGCCGGTGACCGTCACCAGCCCGAGCGCGGACGCGGCGTCGAGCTGGGTGCGGTCCGTGTCGACGACGACGATGTCGGTGGGATCGGCCCCGTCGCCGAGCAGTGTCTCGACGGCGGCCCGGCCCTTGGTGCCGTAGCCGACGACGATGGTGTGGTCGCGCACGCGGGACCTCCAGCGTTCGATGCGCACTGCCTGCCGGGAGCGCTCGGTGAGCAGCTCGACCGTGGTCCCGACCAGGACGATGAGGAACAGCAACCGCAGCGGCGTGATCACGACCGTCGTGATCAGGCGCGCCTGGGCCGTGACCGGGACGATGTCGCCGTAACCGGTGGTCGACAGCGACACCGTGGCGTAGTAGAAGGCGTCGCCGAGCGAGATCGGTGTGTCGCTGTTGTTGTCGACGTAGCCCTCGCGGCCGAGGAACACGACGAACGCGGCGACCGCGAGCGCCCCGAACGCGATGAACAGCCGCCGCAGCAGCGCAACCGCCGGGCTCGCCCCGCTGGCGGGCATCCGGATGAGCCCCACCAGCGATGGGTCGGCCAACGGCCGCCGCCGATCGGTCATCACGCGCGGAGGGTAACCGCATCCTGTCGGCCAGGTCGCGGCGACCGGGCGGTCTGCGATGATCGCCCGATGACGAGACGACGGCCCGGCGCAGCGGAAACGCTGGCGACGATGCTCGCAGGGATGGGCGCGCTGCACTTCGCCGTCCCCCGTCCGTTCGACGAGATCGTTCCGGAGCAGCTCCCCGGCTCGGCGCGGTTCTGCACGCTCGCGTCCGACGTCGCGGAGCTGGGCGTCGCCGCCGCGGTCGCCGCACCGCGCACCCGGAGACACGGCGCACTGGCGGCGACGGCGTTGTTCGCCGCCGTGTTCCCCGCGAACATCAAGATGGCCGTCGACTGGTCCGACGCCCGCCCCGGCAGCGGCTGATCGCCTACGCCCGGCTCCCCCTGCAGATCCCGCTCATCCTGTGGGCACTGCGCGTGTACCGATCCGCTTCGGAGCCGGCCCGACTGCGCTAGCGTCGGCCGGGTGCGCCGCGCCCTGCCGCTGATCGCCGCCGCGGTCCTGCTCACGGCCTGCTCGGCGGGGACGCCGGGAAGCGCCGAACCCGCCCCCGCCCCCACGGCCGCCGAACCGACGGGACTCGTGCTGCCGCCCCGGCCGCGCGAACTCCCGCTCGACGACGTCGACCCGTGCGCACTGCTCACACCGACGCAACGGGAGACCCTCGGGTTGACAGACGATTCCTCACGTTCGAGAAGCACTGCTCCCGGTTTCGTCGGCCCGGCCTGTTCCATCCGCGGCTACCAACCCCGGGCTGTGGCGATCAACATCGCGCTCGTGACCGGCAGTGGGATCGGCGTGCTCACCGGTCCCGGCGCGACGACCGACGACATCACGCCCATCACCGTTGCGGGTTTCCCCGCGCTCCTCGCCCGTCCTGCGAGCGCCGACTTCTGCTCCGTGGACATCGACACCGCCGAGGGTCAGTTCATCGATGTGCAGTTCGCAGACGGCGGCCGCACACCCCCGATCGCCCAGGACGAGTTGTGCCGCGGCGCCATCGAAGTCGCTGAACAGGCCGTCACCACACTGGGAATTGGTTGAAGTTCGCGATTGCAAAGCGTTTTGCCTTCAGCGGCGCCTCGGCCTCCCGCAGTCAGTAACCTCGGACAGGTTCCTCTCGATCTATGGAGGCATGGTGTACCACGCAACACTCACCCTCCGAACCGAACCTCACGCCCTACCCGCTCTCCGGGCCGCTTACGAACGTGCAGCTGTCGATCTGATAGATCTCCTGGCGACCATTCGGCGACGAGGTCGGCTGCCGGAGCCATGGGCCGCCGATGACATCAGCATCGCCATGACGGAGCACTACAACCGCGAGGTCATGGACGGCCCCCACTCCACCTACGCCGCCCTGCGTGCCTACGAGCAGGAGCTACTCACCATCGTCGACACCCTCAAGCGCATGGAAGACGACTACCGCAACACCGAGCAGGCCGTCGCCGACCAGTGGAAGCACCTGTGAACGACCACCGCTGCACCGCCGCGCTGCGCTAGCGTCGGTCCAGTGCGCCGTGTCCTCCTGCTGATCGCCACCGCGGCCCTGCTCGCGGCATGTTCGGCAGAGACCCCCGGACGCGCCGAACCCGCCCCCGCCCCCGAACCGACCGGGCTCGCCCTGCCGCCCCGGCCACACGAACTCCCCCTCGACGGCGTCGACCCGTGCGCGCTGCTGACCCCGGATCAGCGGGCATCGCTCGGTCTGGACGGCGATCCCGTCCCCTACAGGAGCACCGCACCCGGGTTCGCCGGCCCGGCCTGCTCGATCAGCGGATTCGAGCCCCGGGCAGTCGCCGTCGGATTGGCCTTGGCCACTGGCAACGGCATCGAGGTACTCACCAACTCTGACGCTCTCACTGACGAGATCACCCCCATCACCATCGCAGGGTTCCCGGCAATCCTCGCTCGACCCAAGAACCCCGACTTCTGCTCGGTGGACGTCGACGTCGCCGATGGCCAGTTCCTCGACGTGCAGTTCGCCGACGGAGGTAGGTTGCCCCCGATTCCGCAGGACCAGCTCTGCCGCGACGCCGTCGAGGTGGCAGAGCAGGTCCTCACCACTCTGCTCTCCCGCTGATCTGACCATTCACGATCGCAAAGCGTTTCCGGCGGAACCGGGTACGCGCCCGTTTCGCTCGGTAGCGTCGGGAACACAATCCCGGCCTGGCGAGCGGAGGCACGCGTGTCCGACCGACCCAGTCTCACCCTCCGGATCGAGGCGCACGCACTTCCCATCCTCCGTGCTGCCTACGAAAGGGCGCTCCAGGACTTCCGCCCCCTGCTGATGGACGCCCGGAACAGGGGGCGGTTGCCGGAGCCTTGGGCCGCCGACGACATCAGCATCGCCATGACGGAGCACTACAACCACGAGGTCATGGACGGCGCGTACTCGGCCTACGAGGCACTTCGCCTGTACGAGCAGGAGCTGATCAAGGTCGTCGATTCCCTCAAACGTATGGAGGACGACTACGTGTACACCCAGGACGTCGTGGCCGATCAGTGGGGGCGGCTGTGAGCGACATCCGGTGGAAGGGCTTCAGCCACCAGGAGATCCACCAACTCGTCACCGCCGGTCCGGGCCATCTCGCCTCCGTCGACGCGCAGACGCTCTGGCTCGACGTCGAGCGCCGGCTCCGGGAGATCGACACGAACCTCGCTGCCGCGACCGCCCGGCTCGCGGGGAGCTGGGAAGGTGCGGCGGCGGACTCCACGCGGTCCGGTCTCACCCCGCTCGGCGACTGGGCCACGCAGGCGGTGCGGCACGCGGCGCGAACGGCGCAGGCCCTCGAACGCCAGGCGGAGCTCGTCGCCACCATGCGCAACAGCGTGCCGCCGCCTCCGCAGAATTCTGTCCCGGAGGAGTCGCCGGGACTGTCGCCCAAGGACGGAGCTGCGCTCGATCCGGACTGGGCGGCGGCCGACGCCGAACGCGACCGGCTGGCCCAGCAGGCCGTCGACGCGATGGAGAACTACGGCAGCGGCTCCGCGCAGAACAAGCCCCACATGTACCCGATGGGCCGGCCGCTGGCGGTCACCGTCGACGTCGCAGCGGCCCCCGCCGGCGGGGAGGGCGTCGGGTCCTCGCCCGGATGGGACGCCGGCGGTCGGGGTCCGGCGGAAATCGGCGGCGCGGGCCACCTGCCCGGAAGCGTCGCCACACCCGGCGCCGCCGGTCCCGGCGCGTCCCTCGCCACCCCGCCTCCCCCTGCTTCCCCCGCTTCCCCGGCCGCCGGCAGCGCGCCCGGCGCGGCTCCACCCGTCGTTCCCGCCGCGCCCGGCGGGTTCGGCGCCGCAGGTGTTGGCCCCACGGGACCGGGGCCCGCTGCCGCACCCGGCCGCGGGGCACCGGTCCCCACCGGGAACGGCGGCAGCGGCATCGGTACGGGCAGCGGCACGCCTGTCGCGGCCGTGCCCGGCGGCCTCACAGCGAGCGGCGGTGGAACAGGGCGGGCACCGGGATCGTCGGCCGCACCAGGGACGGGCCGGCAGCAGGGCGGCTCGGCCGGTCCGGCGGGCGCACCCTTCCGGCCCGTCGTCCCCGCGGTCCCCCAGCCCGGCTCGGCCACGCCCGGCTGGCGCTCGGCGCCCGCCGTCGTCGACTCCCGAACGCCGCCGCCCGAGCGCGGCCGCGGCGGCGCCGGCGGGCCGGCCGTTCCCGGCTCGGCCGGAGGTGCTCCACGCCCCTCGCCGGAGCTCCGCCCGCCCGCATCCGGCTCCCCCGCCGAGCGACCGGCGACCTCGACCGCGGCGTCGGGCGAGCCGGCGCGTTCGGGAGGCACGCCACGCACCGGCCTCGGGCACGGCTACTTCCCACCCGTCGGGATGGGCGGCGCAGCCGGGGGCAGCGAGCGGGAACACCGCCGCCCCGCCTACCTCGTCGACGACACCGACGCCTTCGCCGACGACCGCTGGTTCACCGAGCCGGTGATCACCCCGGACGACCCCCTGCCCCGCCGGTCCGGGTGACGGTCAGGCCGTCTCCACGATGCCGGCCTCGGCGGCGCCCGCGGACAGCTCGTCGAGCCCGAACGCGGCCACCGGGTCCAGCGCGCCGCTGCCGCGCACGCCGTGCTCGGCCGCGCGCCCGGCACCCCACGCCAGGAGGTCCGCGGTGATCGCGTACGGCTCGGGCGCGGTCAGCCGGGTGCGCGCCAGCAGCGTGCCCGTGGCGTCGAAGGCCTCGGCGACGAAGTGCGAGGTCATCGCCCCGAGCACCGACGACGACGGGGCGGCCGACGTACGCCGCGCCGCCAGCCCGCCCACGGCCCCGACGACCCGGCCCGCGCCCGGCACCCGGGACAGCCACGGCGTGAGCCGGGACCCCGTGTGCACGGCCTGCGACGCCTTGCCGAACCACCCCAGGTAGACGTCCACCGTCCGCAACCCCGGCGCGATCCGCGGGAGCGCGAACTGCTCGACCGCGCCGATCGTGACGCCCTGCCGCGGCTTCCCGGCCACGTCGAACGAGCGCAGCCTGGCCCCGGCCGGCTCGATCCGCAGCTCGCCGTCCCGCCATGCGTACCCCTGCTCGGTCGCCACCCCGAGCAGCGAGTCGAACGTGCCCCGCGAGAACGGCTGCCCCTTCCCGCCGCCGCTGAGGAAGTACCCCACATCCACCCGGACGGCGTCGGGGCCCGCCGACCGCAGGGCCAGTGCACCCGCGAGCACCCCGGGGACGTAGTCGTTGCCGAACGCGGTGAGCAGTGCCGCTCCCGCGCGCTCCGCAGCCGGGCCGTACTGCTCGAACACCTGCCGGATGAACGGTGGCTCGCCCGTGGAGTCGAGGTAGACCGCCCCCGACTCGATCGCCGCGGTGACGGCGGGCCGCCCCAGGCGCAGGAACGGCCCGACGGTGCTGACGAGCACGTCCCCACGCCCGACCAGCTCCGCCACGGAGGCGGCGTCGCCCACGTCGGCGCGCGCGGTCTCCAGGCCACCGAGCCGCTCGGCGAGCGCGGAAAGCCGCTCGGGGCTGCGCCCGGCGAGCACCGGTCGCAACCCACGTCCCACCATCGCCTCGGCGGTACGGCCGCCGGTGTATCCAGTGGCCCCGAACAGCACGATCCGCGCGGTCATGGCAGGCACCCTACCCACGAGTAGACGCTGACCCGAATGGGACGGACGGGCGCGTCGCCGGGCGTAGGCTGCCCGCGTGCCCCGCTACGTCGCTCTGCTCCGCGGGATCAACGTCGGGCGCGCCAAGCGCATCGCGATGGCAGACCTGCGCGCGCTGCTCGGCGACCTCGGGTACTCCGACGTCCGCACGCACCTCAACAGCGGCAACGCCGTGTTCACCGGTGCCGAGGCGGACCCCGCCGAGCACGCCGCCCGCATCGCGACCGGGCTCCTCGACCGGCTCGGGCTAGACGTCCGCTGTGTCGTCCTCACCGCCGACGAGTTGCGCGCGATCGTGGACGGCCACCCGCTCCCCGAGATCGCGTCGAACGGCTCGCGGATGCTGGCGAACGTGCTCGCCGCACCGCTGGACCCCGCGCTGCTCGCCGCCCACGACCCGATCGCCCTGGACCCGCAGAACGCGCGCCTCGGCTCCCGCGTGATCTATCAGTGGTGCCCGGACGGCGTGCTCCAGGCCCCGCCGGTGGGCGAGTTCGTCGAGAAGCACCTCGGCGTGGCCGTGACCGCGCGGAACTGGAACACGATCAGCAAGCTCGCCGAGTTCCTCTGAACCACCCGGCGGTGTCGCTCAGCTCGCCGCCGGCACCGAGGTCAGCAGGTCGCGCAGCCCGGCCGCGTCGAGCAGGTCGGCGGGCCGCAGCGTGACGTTGGGCCGCACGTAGTGGAACGCGGCCCGCACCCGCTCCGGCTCGCACCCGGCCAGCGCCGCCCAGGCCAGGCGGTACGCCGCGAGCTGTACGGCGAGCGCCGGTATCCGGGACTCCTCGGGCAGAGCACCGGTCTTCCAGTCGACCACCGTCCAGTCGCCGTCGGGGTCGGCGAACACGGCGTCCATCCGGCCGCGCACGCCCACGCCCGCCACGACGGTCTCGAACGGCACCTCGACGTCGACGGGCCGCCGGTCGGCCCACGCCGAGGCGAGGAACGCGTCCTGCAGCTCGGTGAGCGCGTCGTCGGATGCGGCGTCCTCGTCGGCGGCGCCCGGCAGCTCGTCGAGGTCGAGCAGCTGCGCCGCCCCGAACCGCTGCTCGAGCCACGCGTGGAAGGCCGTGCCCCGGCGGGCGTGCGGGTTCGGCGGTAGCGGCACCGGACGGCGCAGCCGGGCGGCCAGCGCGGCCGGATCGGCCGCGAGCTCCACGAGCTGGCTCACCGACAGCTGCCGCGGCAGCGCCACGGTGGGCCGGGCGCGCGCCGCGGCCCGCTCGGCCAGCAGGACATCGACGTCGGCGGCCCAGCCCTCCGGGTCCGGGTCCTCGTCCTCGGGTTCCTCGGGCGGCGGTTCGTCGGGCAGCGCTTCCTCGGGCAGCGCTTCCTCGGGCAGGGGTTCCTCGGGCAGGGGCTCGCCGAATGACGGCTCATCGGTCGCTCCCAGCAGCTTCAGCTGGGACCCGGGTTCGGCGGCGTCGGCGCGCGCGGCCCGCACCGCGTCGAGCTCCCCCCGCAGCGCCGACCGCACCAGTTCGGCGCCGCGGTGCACCGGGGCCGAGCGGGCCCCCAGCGGATCGACCGGCCAGGCCGCCGTGGGTAGATCGACGGTGGCGGGGTTCACCGCGTCGGCCTCGGGCTCGTCGGCCCACTGCTCGGGCCGGCGGACCGCGGCGATCTCCACGAGGAACTCCGAGGGCTGCCGCGGCCGCTCGCCCGCGGCACCCCACCGGTGCCCGGATACGAGCAGCATCCGCTCGGCGCGGGTGAGCGCCACGTAGAACAGCCGGCGTTCCTCGGTGAGCCGCCGCTCGTCCAGCGCGTCCGAGTGCTCCTTCAGGGCGTCCTCGAGCTGCTTGCGGTCGCCCCCCGGCGGCAGGCGCAGCGCCGGTAGGTCGACGGCGTCGCCCCGCAGCGCGACGGGCAGCTCGGCCGCGCTCGTCAGCCAGGTGCCGCTGATCTTCCGGCCGGGGAACACCTGGTTGACCAGGTGCGGGACGGCGACGACCTCCCACTCCAGCCCCTTGGCAGCGTGCACCGTGAGCACCTGCACCCGGTCGGGCGCGACCTCGACCTCGCCGGGGGTGAGGCCGTCCTCGGCCTTCTCCGCGGTCTCCAGGTAGTCGAGCAGCGCGGGCAGCGTGGCCACCTCGGCCCCGGTGGCGAACTCGGCCACGACGTCGGCGAACGCGTCGAGGTGCGCACGGCCGATCGGGCCGGGCCGGGCGACGCTCTCGGCGTCCAGGAGCAGCACCCGCTCGGCATCGGCCACGAGGTCGGTGAGCGGCGCCGACGCGCGGGACCGCAGCCAGGCGAGCTCCCGGGCCAGCCGCACGATCCGCTCGTGTCCCTCGGCCGAGTACCGCTCGGCGGGACCGGGGTCGTCCAGCGCATCGACGAGCCCGGCCTGCTCGGCCTGCTCCCCGGGCAGCGCCCCCAGCGCCAGCTCGGCCGGCGAGAGCGGGCCGGGGCGGGACGGTTGCGCCGGGACGAGCTCGCGCGCCCGCTGCCACAGTGCTGCGAGATCGGCGACGCCCAGCCGCCACCGCGCTCCGATGAGCAGCCGGACGGCGGCCGGGCCGGCGAGCGGGTCGGCCACGAGCCGCAGTGCGCTCACCAGGTCGCGCACCTCAGGGGTGTCGAGCAGCCCGCCGAGGCCGACGACCTCCACCGGCAGCCCGCGGGCCCGCAGCGCGGTGGCGATCGCATCCATGTCGGCGCGCCGCCGCACCAGAACGGCCGACGTGGGCGGCTCGTCCCCGGCCGTCTGCCACTGCTCCGCGATGGCGTCGGCCATCCAGGCGATCTCGGCGGCGATGTCCGGCAGCAGCGCGACGCGGACGTCGCCGGCCTGCGTGCCCGGCCCCGCCGTCAGCTCGCCGACCCCCACCGCCCCGGGGGCCGCGCGCAGCGGCGCGGACACCGTGTTGGCCAGCGCGAGCACCTCGGGCGGGTTGCGGAAGCTGGTGAGGAGGCCGTACTCCTCGGCCGGGCTGCCGTCGGGTGTCGGGAAGTCGGTGCGGAACCGCGTGAGGTTGCCCGCACTGGCGCCGCGCCACCCGTAGATCGACTGGCACGGGTCGCCCACGGCTGTGACGGCCGGGCCGTCGACCCGGACCGGCTCTCCCGGCGGCGTGCCGAACAGCGCCCGCAGCAGCACCCGCTGCGAGTGGCCGGTGTCCTGGTACTCGTCGAGCAGCACGGCCCGATAGGTGGCCCGTTCGGTGGCCCCGACCTCCGGGTGCGCGGCCGCCACCCCGGCGGCGATCGTGAGCTGGTCGGCGAAGTCGACGGCGCGTTCGGCCCGCTTGCGCGCGGCGAAGGCCTCGACGAGGGGAAGGAGTGCGATGCGCTGCCGCTGCCCGTCGACCCATTTCTTATAGGTCTGCGACGGCTCGGCGCGCTGCCGCTTGCCGGGCACGGCGTTCGCCAGCACCGCCACGAGCTCCTCGGCGTGCCTGCGGACCGCCTCGGGCTCGACGAGGTGCTCGCCGAGCTCGCCGGCCAGTGCGAGCAGCCGCTCGGTGACGGTGGCGGGCACGAGATCGATCTCGAGGTCGTCGGCCCAGCTCGTGACGACCCGGTGCGCGAGCTGCCACGACGCCGTGCCCCCGAGCAGCCGTGACGCGGGCTCGGCAGGCAGCCGCAGCGCGTGCTCCCCCACCAGCCGGCCCGCGTAGGCGTGATAGGTGGAGATGGTGGGCTCGCCCGCCAGCACCTCGGCCCGGCGCTGGCCGCTCGGGTCGAGCTCGTCGAGCAGGCGGGACCCGGCGAGGCGGCGCAGCCGGGAACGCACACGCGCGCCCAGCTGCTGCGCGGCCTTGCGGGTGAACGTCAGACCGAGCACCTGCTCGGGCAGCGCCTGCCCGGTGGCGACGAGCCAGACGACGCGCGCGGCCATCGTCTCGGTCTTGCCCGCCCCCGCCCCGGCGACGACCAGGGCGGGCCGGGCGGGCGCGGAGATCACCGCGGCCTGCTCCGCCGTGGGCGGCGGGAGGCCGAGCGCGGTGGCGAGGGCGCCGGGGGTGAGCTCCACGCCGCCCGTTCTACCTCACGGGTCCGACAAGATCCGATCGGCGCCGGAGGTCACTGCTGGGCGTAGATGCGCACCCAGTCCACCTCGAGCCGGACCTCTTCCGGGGTGGTCTCGTCGCGCGCCTCGATCCAGTTCGCCTTCGGCCCCTGGTCCAGCTGGATCGTCAGGTGCATCGGCGTGGTGGGGATGGCGACCTTGTCGGTGTTCTCGTACTGCTTGGCGCCGTCAACGTACCAGGTGATCCGGTCGGGCAGCCACTCGACCGCGAACGTGTGCCACTGGGTGTAGTCGCCGGGCACCGCGGTGCCGTGCACGTGGTTCTCCGCACCCCAGTGCACCACGAAGTGCGCGAGGTCGCGGTTCTCGCCCGGCACCTCCATGATGTCGAGCTCTCCGTCCTCGGGCCACTGCTCCGAGTCGGGCCACAGCAGGATCGCCGAGCCGAAGCCGCGGCCGGCGTCGGTGCGGGCGCGGAACTCCCACCGCCCGTACAGCTGACCGAACTCGTGGCCCATCCCGCCCGACACGTCGCCCTTGGCGGTGATCTTCAGCGTGCCGTCGGACTGACTGATCGCCTCGGGCTTGCGGTAGCCCGTGCCGAACCCGCCGACGCTGTCGTAGAGGTTCCACGCCGCGGTGTCGAGGGCGGGTGCGTTGAACTCGTCGCCGCCGACCGGACGCCACTGCGGGTCGACGGGCGGCGGTGGCTCCTCCAGCGGGGCAGCGGCCGCCACCGGCACCGGCGCCGGCTCGGCCGCCTCGCGTGGCCGCGGCGCGGAAGTGGCGGTGGGCCTGCTGCGCTGCGACGTGGTGGGCGCCGCCGCCGGGCCGGGCGCCGCCGAGGTCGTCTCGGCGGTCGCGCTGGACGGCGGCGGCAACGCCTCGAACAGATTGGGTGCCGGGTCGGGGGCGGCCGAGCTCGAGCCCGGAGCGCCGGCACAGCCCGCGAGCAGCAGACCGATGGCAGCACAGACGGCAGACGAACGCACCCGGGTCGAGAATCGCGACATTGCGCCTCCTAGCGTGCCCGCCGGTGGGGGAGCTCGGGGAGCGCCGGCGTGGCGCCGACCGTACCGGGCCACCCGATTGCGGCAAACCGCCCCACCCCCTGCGTGTCGGGCGCAGGGCGCTGACCCGGATCTCTCGCCCCGCGTCACCCCTTCGGCCTACGGCTCCGGGACGGGGCGGCCGGACTCGCTGAGCGGGCAGCTGGTGCGCACGGGGCAGCGGTCGCAGTCGGATCCGACCCTGGCGACGAACTCGGCCCCGGAGGTCTCCTCCCCGCACCGGCGCACCACGCCCTCCCAGTGGGCCAGGTCGTCGTCGTCGAGGGGCGGCTGTGCGGGTTCCTTCGCCTGCCCGCCCACCTTCTGGTCGGCGAGATACACCAGGCGGGCCCCGCCGGGACGCGCGCCGGGCTCCAGGAGCTTTCCGAACGCCCCGAGCGCGGCCGCGAGCTGGTAGACGGCCAGCTGCGGGTGCTCGGCCGCCGCCCGCCCGCTCACCGCCGTCTTGCCGGTCTTGACGTCGACGACGACCGGGCGCCCCTCCGCGTCGACCTCCAGCCGGTCGACCCGGCCGCGAAGCCGCAGCCACGGGCCTCCCCCGGCGGAACCCTGCTCGTCGGGGGCATCGGGCTCGTCGCCCGCGAGGTCGAGCTGCACCGGCTGTTCGACGGCGACCAGCCGCAGCCCCTCGGCCCGGCTCGAGCGCAGCCACCCGTCGAAGGCCGCGAGCATTCCGCGCACCCGCGACAGCTCGCGCCGGCCGAACCACGGCGCGCCGGCGTCGAGCCGGGACCACGCCGAGTGCAACGCCCCCTCCAGCTCGGCCCCGTCGGCACCCGCGGCCTTGGCCTGCACGAGCGCGTGCACCAGCGAGCCCGTGACCGCGGCCAGCGCCCCCGCCTCACCACCGCCGTGCCGTTCCAGCACCCACCGCAGCGGGCACCGGACGATCTTCTCGACGTCCGAGGGCGACACCGGGACGACCTCACCAGGTGTGCGGAGCGGCGCGGTGGTGGAGACCGGCGCCAGGCCGTACCAGTCGTCGGGCTGCGCGCCCGGGACCCCGGCCTCGGCCAGCCGGGCCAGCTGCACGGCGGCCCGCCGCCTGCGCGCCTCGCGCCCGGGGCTCCCGGCCCCCGGCTCGTCGGGTGCGCAGACGGCCCGGCGCAGCTCACCGACGAGCTCGGCCAGCACGAGCGAGCGGCCCGGGCGGTGCACGGGACGGTCGGTCTGCCCCGCCGGCACGGGGTCGAGCTCGTCGAGGAACCGGGACGGCTGCTCGTCCTCGCCCTGCACCGCGCTGACGAGCAGGGTGTGGCGCGCCCGCGTGCACGCCACGTAGAACAGCCTGCGCTCCTCGGCGAGCAGCGGGGCCACCCGCGAGACCGTGGCCCCGCGCGGCTCGGCCACTCCTGCGACGAGGTCGACGAGCCGCTCGTTGCCGAGCAGGCTGCCGCGCAGCCGCAGGTCGGGCCAGCTGCCCTCCTGCACGCCGGGCACGGCGACGACGTCCCACTCCCGCCCGCGGGCCGCGTGCGCGGTGAGCAGGGTGACCGCCTCGCCCTGCGGGGCGCGCGGCGCCAGCGAGTCGCCGGGCAGCTGCTGGTCGGCGAGGTACTCGGTGAAGCTCGCGACGCTCGCGCCCGGGAGCCGGTCGGCGTACCGGGCCGCGGCGTCGAAGAGCGCCAGCACGGCGTCGAGATCCCGGTCGGCCGCGGCGCCGACGGGGCCCCCGCGCGCGCTCGCGTCGCGGAGGCGCGGCCCCAGCCCGCAGGCCTCCCAGACCCGCCACAGCACCTCCTCGGCGCTCTCCCCGTCGCGCGCGGCGTGGCCCGCGACGGCCAGCAGTGTGCCGACCCGGCGCAACGGCGCCGTGTCGCCCGGCGGCAGCGCCGCCAGCGGGTCGGGTCGCCCACCCGCCGCCTCCCGCAGTGCCTCGACCAGCAGGGGGGCGCTGCCGGCCCGTTCGGCGTCGGCGGGCCGGACGGGCTCCGACCCCTGCTCCCCACCGTGCTCCGGGGCGGCGGCCCACCCGCCGTGCGCGGCGTGCAGCCGCAGCAGGCCCCGCCGCAGCCTGCGCAGGCGCATCGGGTCGGCCGAGCCCAGCGGCGAGGTGAGCAGCGCGGTGGCCGCGTCGGAATCGAGCTCGTGGGGACGTGTGGCGTAGCGCAGCACCATGAGCAGCGGGACGACGGCGGGCTGCCGGGCCAGCGGAAGCTCGTCGGGAGGGGCGGCGATGGGGACGCCCGCCGCGAGCAGCGCCCGCCGGAGCGTGGGCAGCGAGAGGCGGGTGGACCGGGCGAGCACCGCCATGCGCGACCAGGGGACACCCTCGGTGAGGTTGGCCCGGCGCAGCTGGTCGGCCACCCATCCGGCCTCCTGCGCCGCGGAACCGAACACGCGCACCTGGACACTGCCCTCCGGGCCGTCGGCCGCGCCCGGGGGCGGAACGCGCTCGCGCCCCTCGCCGGAGCCGGGCAGGCGGGCCACCACCCGGGTCGCCGCCGCCCGCACGGCCGGGGCGCTGCGGTGGTCGGTGGTGAGCACGACGGTGGGGGCCTCGAGCGCCCGCAGCCCGGCCGGGTCGGCCCCGCGGAAGTTCAGCACGGCCTGGTCGGGGTCGCCGGCGAGCAGCACGGTGGACGCGGTGGCGCCGAGGGCCCGGACCAGCTCCATCTGCTGGGGATCGAGGTCCTGGGCGTCGTCGACGACGAGGTGGCGCACCCGCTCACGCTCGGCGGCGAGCAGCTCGGGATCGGCCGCGAGCGCGTCGAGGGACGCGGCCACCAGCTCCGCGGCGTCGAGAGCGGGCGCGGTGGCCTGCGGCGCCCCACGGCCCGCGGCACCGCGGAGCAGGATGACGTGCTCGTAGGTGCGGAAGAACCGGCCCGCCGCCGTCCACTCGGGCACGTCGTGGCGCCGGCCCAGCTCGACGAGCTCGTCGGGGCCCAGGCCCCGCTCGGCCGCCCGCAACAGCAGCTCGCGCAGCTCGGCGGCGAAGCCGGGCAGCCCGATTGCCGGGCGCACCCGCTGCGGCCAGCCCGAGTCGGGCGCCTCCCCGTACAGCTCGCCCGCCAGCAGGTCGCGCACCACGGCGTCCTGCTCGGCGCTCGCGAGCAGCCGCGGCGGCGGGTCGTCGTTGCGCGCCGCGTGCAGGCGCAGCACCCCGAAGGCGTAGGAGTGCACGGTGCGGACCAGCGGTTCGCGCGCCGTGCGGGGCGTCGCCGGTGCCTCCTGTTCGGCACCGTGCACGAGGTCGGCCAGCCGCTCACGCAGCTCCGCCGCCGCCCGCCTGCTCCCGACGAGCACCAGCGTGCGCGACGGATCCTCGCCCGCCCGGATCCGCGCGGCCACGGTGGCCAGCAACAGCGTGGTCTTGCCGGTGCCCGGGCCGCCGATCACACGCAGCGGGCCCGCGTCGTGCGCGAGCACGCGCCGGGCGGCGTCGTCCCACACCAGCTCCGGTGCGACGGCGCGCTGCGTGCGCACCAGGCCGGGTGCGAGGGCGGCGCGGCCCGGCGGCTGACGGAGGGAGCGGGACATGCGGCGATGCAACCACGGCCACCGACAGTTCCGGGCACCGCCCGTACGCGGTGTGGCTCCGGGCGGACCCGCGATGGCACGATCGGCGGCGTGACCGACGCGCTGCTCCACGTCCACACGTTCGGGCCCGAGGACGGGGTGCCCGTGCTCGCCCTGCACGGCGTCACCGGGCACGGCGCGCGCTGGCGGGTGCTCGCCGACGCGCTGCCGGAGTTCCGGTTCGTCACCGTCGACCTGCGCGGGCACGGCCGCTCGCCGTGGACGCCGCCGTGGCACATCGAGCAGCACGTGTCCGACGTGCTCGGCGCGCTCGACCACCTCGGGCTCGACCGCGTCCGGCTGGCCGGGCACTCCTACGGCGGTGCGATCGCCGTGCACCTGGCCCGCACCGCGCCGGAGCGCGTCGAGCGGCTGGTGCTGCTCGACCCCGCGATCGGCATGGACGCCCAGGAGATGCTGGAGACGGCCGAGGAGACCCGCGCCGACGAGTCCTACCCGGACCTGGGCGCGGCCCACGCCGACCGGGCACGGCGCTGGGAGGGTGTCGCCGACGCGCTGGTCGAGGCCGAGCTCGCCGACCACCTCGTCACCGACGGCGACCGCTGGCGCTACCGCTACTGCCGGTCGGCGGCCATCGTGGCGTGGAGCGAGATGGCGCGCCCCGCCGTCACCCCGCCCGCGGGCACGCGCACCCTGCTGCTGCCGGCGGGCAAGGCCAACTACGTGCACCCGGACTGGGTCGCCGCCTGCCGCGCCGAGCTGGGCGACGACCTCACCGTCGCCGAGATCGACGCCGGCCACATGCTGTTCCTGGAGCGCACCGCCGACGTGGCGGAGCAGATGCGCGCGTTCCTGACGGCCTGACCGCCGTGGACGACGCGACCATCGAGCGGGTGCGGGCCGTGGTGCTCGCGATCCCCCCGGGCGAGACGGCCAGCTACGGCGAGGTGGCCGCGCGCGCCGGGCTGCGCTCGGCCCGGCTGGTGGGGCGCATCCTCTCCGAGGACGGGCACGACCTGCCGTGGCACCGGGTGTTGCGCGCCGACGGGACGTGCGCGCCGCACCTGGCGACGGAGCAGTCCGCGCGGCTGCGGGCCGAGGGCGTGCTGATGGTGGACGGCCGGCTGCCGAGGGAACGCCGCCGCTGAGGCCGCCCACCGCCGTCGCCCGAGTGCCAGCAAGGTGGCGATACTGCCGTCCGGTGACAGTATTGCCACCTTACTGGCGTCCGGGCGCCGGTCAGGCCGAGCGCGCCCCCTACGCCGAGCGCGCCGCGACGCGGTCCGCCGCGCGGTAGCGGTCGAGTACCAGGTCGAGCACCGCGGGGTGATCGGCCAGCGGCGCCGCCACCACGTCCGCCCCGCACGCGTCGAGCTGTCGCTGGAACAGCCCCGGCGCGAGCAGCCAGGACGCCACCGCCACGCGGCGGTCGCCGTCGGCACGGAGCCGGGCCACCGCGTCGGCGACGCGGGGACCGCCGGTCGCGATCGTCGCGAGGGCGACCGGCCGGCCCAGCCGGCGCCCGAGCCGCCGGGCCGCGCGGGCCCCGTCGGCCTGCGCGTGCGGGTCGCTCGACCCCGCGACGGCGAGCACCACGGCGTCGTCCGCACGGGCGCCCGCCGCGGCGAGCCGGTCGGTGGCGGCGGCGACCAGTGCCGGGTCGGGGCCGAATGTCCCGGCGAGGAGCACGTCGCGGCGGCCGGTGGCGGTCAGCTGCTCCGGGACGTCCACCCGGACGTGGTAGCCGGCTGCGAGGAACATCGGCACGGCCACGCACGGCCCCGGCAGGTCGGCGAGGGCGTCGGCCGGGGTCGGGCGGCGCACGTCGGTGTAGCACGCGGCGACGCGCACGCCGGGCAGGGCGCGCCGGGCCTGCTCGGCCACCTGCTCCGTCACGGTCGCACCCGCCGGGTCCCGCGTGCCGTGCGCGACGAGGAGCAGCGCCGGCGCGGCGGCGGGGTCACTCATCGGCGTCCCCGCAGTGGCCGGGTGGGTCGAGGGCGAGCCGGTACCCGCGCTTGACCACGGTCTGCACGAGCCTCGGCTCGCCCAGCGCGGTGCGCAGGCGGGCCATCGCGGTCTCGACGGCGTGCTCGTCACCGCTGCCGCCGGGCAGCGCCCGCAGCAGGTCCCCGCGCGCGACGACCCGGCCGGGTCGCCGGGCCAGCGCCCGCAGCAGGGCCATCCCGGCCGGGGGCACCGACCGCAGCTCGCCGTCCACGAGCGCGGCGTGCCCGCGCAGCTCCAGCCGGTGCCCGGCCACCGGCAGCCGCCGCGCCCTGGCCGGCAGCTCGGCCTCCAGGTGCCGGACCATCGCGCCCAGCCGGGAGCGCTGCGGCTGCACGGTCGGCACGTCCACGGCCTCCAGCGGAGCCGCGGTGACCGGGCCGACGCACAGCGCCAGCACCGGTCCGCGCAGGGCCGCGAGCAGGTCGTCCCGCAGGCCGCGCTCGGCGGCCCGGGCGAGCAGGCTCACCGCGGCCGGGGCGCTGGTGAACGCGAGCACGTCGACGGCGCCGGCGAGGGCGGCGTCGGTGAGCCGGTCCAGGGGCCCGATGTCGACCGGTGGCAGCCACCGGTACACCGGCACCTCGACCACCTCGGCGCCCGCGACCGTGAGCGCCTCGACGACGTCGGGCAGCGGCTCGCCGTGCAGCTGGACCGCGATGCGCAGCCCGCCGACACCCGTCACCAGCAGGTGGTCCAGCACCTCGGCCGACGACTCGGACGCGGGCGACCAGGCGTCGACGAGCCCGGACGCCCGGATGGCGCCGCGCGCCTTGGGCCCGCGCGCGATCAGCCTGCCCCGCCCGAGCGCGGCGATCAGGTCCTCGCCCAGGCCCCACCCGTCGGCGGCCTCCACCCAGCCGCGGAACCCGATGCCGGTGGTGGCCACGGTGACGTCCGGGGGATGCGCGATGAGCCCGCGGGTGGCGTCGGCGAGTTCCGCGTCGTCGGCCAGCGGGACGATCCGCAGCGCGGCGCCCTGCAGCACGGCGGCGCCGCGCCGTTCCAGCATGGTGGCGAGCTCGTCGGCCCGCCGGGCGGCGGTGATCCCGACGGTGAAGCCGGCCAGCGGGGGCACCGTCGCGGGGGCGGGATGGGTGCTCACCACGGCGGTCACGGTAGTCCGATCTGCAGCCATCCGTCCGCCAACCGGACCGGGTACACCGGCACGGCGACCGCCGGGTCGTCCTGGCACTGCCCGGTGAGCAGGCTGAACGCCTGCTTGTAGACGGGAGAGGCGACGATCGGCACTCCCGCCCGGTCGCCGACGATGCCGCGGGAGAGCACGGCGGCCCCGGAGAACGGGTCGACGTTGCCGACGGCGTGCACGGCGCCGTCGTGCGTGCGGAACAGCGCGATCTGCACCTCCCCCAGCAGTGCCGCGACACCGCGCTCCGGCTGCAGCCGCTCGTAGCGGCACACGGTCTCCCAGCGCAGGTCGCGTTCGCGCGAACGGCCCGTTCGTCCGCTGGGTTCGTGCGAAAGTGCCGTTCGCGTCATCGGGCCACCACCCCGGGCACGCCGAGCGACACCGGCCCGCGCGGCGGCGGCACCGACTGGCCCCGCTCCGTCACGAACGCGATCGTCGGGTCCGGCGTCCCGGGCGCGTTGACGAAGGAGACGAACCGCTCGAGCTTGGCCGGGTCCTCCAGCACGCCGCGCCATTCGTCGGCGTAGGACTCCACGTGCTTCTCCATGGCGGCCTCCAGGTCGGCGCAGATCCCGAGGGAGTCGTCGATGATCACCGCGCGCAGGTGGTCGAGCCCGCCGTCCATGGCCTCGATCCAGGCCGCGGTGCGCTGCAGGCGGTCGGCGGTGCGGATGTAGAACATGAGGAACCGGTCGATGACCCTGATCAGGGTGGCGGTGTCGAGGTCGGACGCGAGCAGCTCGGCGTGGCGCGGGGTGAACCCGCCGTTGCCGCCGACGTAGAGGTTCCAACCGTTCTCCGTCGCGAGAATCCCGAAGTCCTTCGAGCGGGCCTCGGCGCACTCGCGCGCACACCCCGAGACCCCGGACTTGATCTTGTGCGGGGCCCGCAGCCCGCGGTAGCGCAGCTCCAGCTCGACGGCCAGGCCCACCGAGTCCTGCACGCCGTACCGGCACCAGGTGGTGCCCACGCACGACTTCACGGTCCGCAGCGCCTTGCCGTACGCGTGCCCCGACTCGAACCCCGCGTCGACCAGCCGGCGCCAGATCTGGGGCAGCTGCTCGACGCGAGCGCCGAACAGGTCGATCCGCTGCCCACCGGTGATCTTCGTGTAGAGCCCGAAGTCGCGCGCCACCTCGCCGATGACGATCAGCCCGTCCGGCGTGATCTCCCCGCCGGGGATCCGCGGCACCACGGAGTAGGTGCCGTTGCGCTGCATGTTGGCCAGGAACGCGTCGTTGGTGTCCTGCAGCGCCGCCTGCTCGCCCGCGAGGACGTGGCCCCCATGCCCGTCGATACTGCCTTGCGACGCCAGGATCGACGCGACGGCAGGCTTGCAGATGTCGCAGCCGCGGCCCGTGCCGTGCTCGGCGATGAGCTCCGAGAACGTCCGGATCCCGGTGCCCGCGACGATCTCGAACAGCTCGGCGCGCGAGAACGCGAAGTGCTCGCACAGCGCCTTGGAGACCTCGACGCCGTCGGCCACCAGCAGGTTCTTGAGCATCGGGACGCACGACCCGCAGCTCGTCCCGGCCCGGGTGCAGGCCTTGAGCGCCGGGACGTCGTGGGCGCCGCCGCAGATGGCCTCGCGCAGGTCGCCCTTCGTCACCGCGTTGCAGGAACAGATCTGGGCGGAGTCGGGCAGCGCGTCGGCCCCGAGCTCGACGGCACCGGGAGCGATCATCGCGACCGGGTCGGCCGGAAGCGCCGAGCCGACGAGCGGGCGCAGCACCGCGTACTTCGACGCGTCGCCGACGAGCACGCCACCCAGCAGCGTCTGCGCGTCGTCGCTCACCACGAGCTTGGCGTAGGTGCCCGCGACCGGGTCGTTGACCACGACCTCGAGCGCGCCCGGCGTGGTCGCGAGCGCGTCGCCGAAGCTCGCGACGTCGACGCCGAGCATCTTGAGCTGGGTGGACATGTCCAGCTCGGCGGGCGTCATCGTGGCGGCACCGCCGAGCAGCCGGTCGGCGACGACCTCGGCCATCGCGTAGCCGGGCGCGACCAGCCCGTACGTGCGTCCCTCCAGCGCGGCGACCTCGCCGATCGCCCAGATGTTCTCGTCGGCGGTGCGGCAGCGATCGTCCACCAGCACCCCGCCGCGCTCCCCCACCGGGAACCCGGCCGCGCGGGCGAGCGCGTCGGCGGGGCGGATGCCCGCGGAGAACACGACGAGGTCGGCGTCGAGCTCGAGCCCGTCCGAGAGGCTCGCGATCAAGCGACCCCGGTCCTCGGCGATCCCGGTGACCGACACCCCGCAGCGCACCGCGAGGTCCTCGGACTCCACGAGCCGCCGCAGCAGCGCTCCGCCGCCCTCGTCGACCTGCACCGGCATCAGGCGCGGCGCGATCTCCACGACCTGCGGGGAGAGGCCGAGCAGCCGCAGCGCCCGCGCCGCCTCCAGCCCGAGCAGCCCACCGCCGACCACCACCGCCGAGCGACGGCCCGCCCGGGGCGCCGCGACGGCCCGCTCGGCGGCCGCCATGATCGCGTCGAGGTCGTCGAGGGTGCGGTAGACGAAGCAGCCCGGCAGGTCACGCCCGGGCACCGGCGGCACGAACGGCACCGAGCCGGTCGCGAGCACCAGCGCGTCGTAGGACAGCTCCCGACCCGACGCCGTGCGCACGGTCCGGGTGTCGCGGTCGAGCGCGACTGCCGGGTCGCCCAGGTGCAGCTCCACCAGCGGGTCCGGGGTGGCCGGCAGCGTCAGCTCCTCGGCGCTCCTGCCGTCCACGTAGGACGAGAGCGCCACGCGGTCGTAGGCCGAGCGGGACTCCTCGCCGAGGACGGTGATCCGCCAGTCCCCCGCGGTGTCGCGGTCCCGCACCGCCTGGACGAGCCGGTGCCCGACCATTCCGTTGCCGATGACGACGAGCTCCTTCATGCGGCTCCCTCCTCCGGGACGGGGGACAACGACGGGGGATCGGACTCGGCCAGCCAGGAGCAGATGCCGCGCACCGCATCGCCGCAGCCGCCGCAGCCGGTGCCGGCACGGGTGGCGCGGCCCAGGGCGGCGACGTCGGTGGCACCGGCGCGCCACGCCGTGACGAGCGCACCCTTCGTGACCGTGTTGCAGCGGCACACGACGGCCGACGCGGGCAGGCGCCCGGGATCGGCCGTCTCGGGGGCGCCGGGCAGCGCGCGGCCCAGCAGCAACCCGAGCCGGTCGGCGGGCGCGGGCTGACCCGTGTCGTAGAACTGGATCACGGACGCGGCGGCGTCCGGCAGTCCGATCATCGTGCCCCCGACGACGCGGTCGCCCTGCAGCGCGAGGGCGGCGTAGCGCCCGCCGACGGGGTCGGCGAAGCGCAGCACCTCGGCGTCGGCGCCAGTGAGGACCGCCGGGTCGCCGACCGTCGCGAGGTCGACGTCGCGGGCCTTGAGGCGGGTGACGACGGGAGTGCCGCCGTAGCGGGCGGCCGGGTCGCTGCCGGTGATCAGGTCGGCGAGGACGGTTGCCTGCTCCCAGCCGGGCTGGACCAGGCCGGGGGCGGTGCCGCCGTGCTGGGCGCAGTCGCCGATCGCGTGCACCCGGCCGTCGGAGGTGGCCAGCCGGTCGTCGACGAGCACCCCGCGGTCGACCGCGATGCCCGCGGCGGCGGCGAGGCCGGTCTCGGCGCGGACACCTGCGGCCACGACGAGCGCGTCGGCGTCGACCAGGCTGCCGTCGCCACAGCGGAGGCCCTTCTCCGGCTCCCACGCCATGCCCTGGGTCTCGAGCCGGACATCGATCCCGAGCCGCTCCAACGTCCCCGCCAGCACGTCGCCCGCGCCCCGATCGAGCTGGCGTTCCATCAGGTGCGTGGCCGGGTGCACGACCGTGACGCGGACGCCACGGGCGGCGAGCCCGCGCGCCGCCTCACAGCCCAGCAGGCCGCCGCCGAGCACGGCGAACCGCGCGCCGGGGCGGGCGAGGGCGAGGATCCGCTCGCAGTCGGCGAGGTCGCGGAACCCCACCACCCGCTCGTCGTCGATGCCGTCCAGCGGCGGCAGCCACGACCGGCTCCCGGTCGCGAGCACCAGCTCGTCGTAGCGTTCGACGGAACCGTCCGAGCAGTGCACCACCCGCTCCGCCCGATCGACGGCGCTGACGGTGACACCCGTGCGCAGGTCCACCCGCTGCCGCGCCGCCCACCCGCTCGGGTGCAGCTCCACCGCCCGCGCCGACAGCCCGCCCGCGAGGACGGTGGACAGCAGCACCCGGTTGTAGGCCGGACGCGGCTCGGCCCCGAGGACGGTCAGGCGCACCCGCCTGCCGCCCTGGTCCCGGCGCCGCACCTCCTCCACGAACCGGGCACCCACCATCCCGTGCCCCACCACGACCACTCGCCTGCTCACGGCGATGACGGTAGGTAGCCGCAGTTACAGCCGTGGGGCTCGCTGTGACGGGTAGGTAACGGCGCTCGCACAGCGGTGGGCGACAGCCGTGAGCGCCGCGACCGGGACCGGCGGCGGTAGCCACCGCCTGCAAGGTCGCGGCGAGATACGTTGCGCTGCCGGCACGACAGAAACCGCACACTCGCGCACCATGATCGCTGCGAGATGCGCATCCGCGCTGCCACGACGACAGCAACAGCACTCTCACGACGATCACCGGCCCGCGGCCCGCAGTGCCCGCCCCGAAGCGACCGAGCCCGACGATCACCGCGAGATGAGCATTTGCGCTGCCGGCACGACAGAAACCGCACACTCGCGCACCATGATCGCTGCGAGATGCGCATCCGCGCTGCCACGACGACAGGAACCGCACTCTCACGACGATCACGGGCGCGCGCACCTCGCCCCGGGTACGACGAACGGCGCGTTCACCGGAAGGTCCCGACGAACGCGCCGCTCGTGCTGCCGCCTCGGGCTACGGCCGCTCCAGCCGTACCGCGGCCACCTTGAACTCCGGCATCCGGCTGATCGGGTCCAGCGCGGGGTTGGTGAGGTTGTTGGCGGCCTGGTCGCCGCCGAAGTGGAACGGCAGGAACACCGTGTCCGGACGCAGGCTCGCCACGCAGCGGACGCGCGCCTGCGCCGTCCCGCGCCGGGAGACGACCCGCGCGAGGTCGCCGTCGGCGAGCCCGGCCCGCGCGGCGGTGTCGGGGTGCACCTCGACGAACGCCTCGGGCACGACCCCGGCCAGCTCGGTGACCCGCCGCGTCTGCGCCCCGGACTGGTAGTGCACGAGCACGCGGCCGGTGGTGGCGCGCAGCGGGTACTCGACGTCGGGCAACTCGGCGGCCGGCGTGTGGTCGACCGGGACCAGCCGCGCCCGGCCGTCCGCGTGCGCGAACCGCTCGGTGAACAGCCGCGGCGTGCCGGGGTGCTCCTCGGCCGGGCACGGCCAGTGCAGCGCCTCACCCGCGTCGAGCCGGTCGTAGCTGATCCCGGCGTAGTCGGCGAGACCGCCCGCCGAGGCCGCACGCAGCTCCTCGAAGACCTTCTCGGGTTCGGCCGGGAACCCGCCCACCCCGAGCTCGGCGGCGAGCCCGGCAATCACCTCGAGGTCGGTGCGCACCCCGGACGGCGGGTCGAGCGCCCGCCTGCGCCGCAGCACCCGGCCCTCGAGGTTGGTCATCGTGCCCTCCTCCTCGGCCCACTGGGCGACGGGCAGGACGACGTCGGCGGCCATCGCCGTCTCGCCGGGGAGGACGTCGGCCACGACGAGGAGGTCGAGCGCGGCCAGCCGCTCGGCCACGGCGGTGGCGTTCGGCGCGGAGACCAGCACGTTGGAACCGAAGACCAGCAGTGCCTTCGGCCCGTCGGGGCGGCCCAGCGCGGCGAGCAGCTCGGTGGCGCTGCGCCCCGGCCCGGGGAGCGCGTCCGGGTCCACGCCCCACACGCCCGCGACGTGCTCGCGGGCGGCGGGATCGGTGATCGGCCGGTAGCCGGGGAGCTGGTCGGACTTCTGCCCGTGCTCGCGCCCGCCCTGCCCGTTGCCCTGGCCGGTGATCGTCCCGAAGCCGGATCCGGGACGGCCGGGCAGCCCCAGCGCGAGTGCCAGGTTGATCCAGGAGCTGACGGTGTCGACGCCGTGGGCGTGCTGCTCGGCGCCGCGCGCGGTGAGCACGTACCGCCGGGACGCCTCGGCCAGCCAGGTGACGACGGTGCGCATGTCCGTGGCGGGCACGCCGCAGACCCGTTCGGCCCGCTCCGGCCACCACTGCGCCGCGACGCGCCAGGCGTCGTCGAAGCCGGTGGTGCGCTCGGCGAGGTAGTCGGCGTCGAGGTGCCCGTCCACGACCGCGGCGTGCAGCATCCCGAGCGCCAGCACCAGGTCGGTGCCGGGAACGGGCTGCAGGTGCAGACCACCGGAGGCGATCGCCCGCTCGGCCGTGGGCGTCCGCCGCGGGTCGATCACGACCAGCCGGGCGCCGCCGAGGTGACCCATCAGCGGCGGCATCGTCTCCGCGACGTTCGCCCCGGCCAGCACCACGACGTCGGCGTCGTCGAGGTCGGTGACCGGGAACGGCAGCCCGCGGTCGATCCCGAAGGCCCGGTTCCCCGCGGCCGCAGCCGAGGACATGCAGAACCGGCCGTTGTAGTCGATCTGGGAGGTCCCGAGCGCCACCCGCGCGAACTTGCCGAGCAGGTAGGCCTTCTCGTTGGTCAGACCGCCCGCGCCGAACACGGCCACGGCGTCGGGCCCGTGCTCGGCGCGCACCGCGGCCAGCCGCTGCGCCACGTGGGCGAGTGCGGTGTCCCATCCGACGGGCGTGAGCTCGGCGTCCCGCGACGCCCGCAGCAGCGGCGTCGTCAGGCGTTCCGGGTGCGCGAGCAGCGACCCGGACGTCCAGCCCTTCTGGCACAGCCCGCCCCGGTTCGCGGGGAACTCGCGGGCGTCCACCCGCCCGGAGCGGTCCACCCACTGCCCGCACTGCAGTGCGCAGTACGGGCAGTGGGTCGCCGCCCGGGCTTCCACGATCGCGCCCACGCCTACACCCGCGCCGGGACGGCCGCCGGCCGCGCCGCCTCTGCGCGCCCGTAGCAGAGCACCGTCACGACCGTGCAGACCAGGTAGAACGCCAGGAACGCCCAGAACGCCGGTGCCCCCGACTGCGTGGTCGCGAACGACTGCCGGAACGCGAGGTTGATCAGCAGCCCGCCGAGCGCCCCGACCGCGGAGATCAGGCCGATCGCGGCGCCCGAGATCCGGCGAGCCTCCAGTAGCGCCTGCTCCTCGGCGGCACCGGCGGCGACCTTCTCCAGCGCGTGGGCGCGGAAGATCGCGGGGATCATCTTGTACGTCGAGCCGTTGCCCAGCCCGGAGAAGACGAACAGGGCGATGAAGCCGACGGTGAACAGCGCCAGCGAACCCGCCCCCGACGCGAGGATGCAGACCAACGTGCTCGCCGCCATCGCCAGGAAGTTCACGGTGGTGACGCGGGCGCCCCCGACGCGGTCGGCCAGCCACCCCCCGACCGGGCGGATGAACGAGCCGAGCAGCGGGCCGATGAACGTCACGGCGGCGGCCTGCAGCGGTGTGCGTCCGAACTGCGTCTGCAGCACCAGCCCGAACGCGAAGCTGTAGCCGATGAACGAACCGAACGTCCCGATGTAGAGCACCGACATGATCGCCGTGTGCTTGTCGGCGACCGCCAGCCGGAACGCGCCGGTGTCGTTGCGAACGCTCGCGATGTTGTCCATGTACAGCGCCGCGCAGACCGAGCAGATCACGATGAGCGGGATGTAGATCGCGAGCAGCAGGCGCGGCTCCCCCGCCCCGATCGTCGCGATGACGAAGAGCGCGATGAGCTGGATGACCGCGACGCCGAGGTTCCCGCCGCCCGCGTTGAGCCCGAGCGCTGCGCCCTTGCGGTGGTCCGGGAAGAACGTGTTGATGTTCGTCATTGACGACGCGAAGTTGCCGCCGCCGAACCCGGCGAGCGCGGCCATCAGCACGAACACCCAGTACGGGGTGCCGGGCTGCAGCACGATCGCCGCCGCCACGGTCGGGATCAGCAGCAGCAGCCCGCTGACCACCGTCCAGTTGCGGCCGCCGAACCGGGCCACCGCGAACGTGTAAGGCACCCGCAGGACCGCGCCGACGAGCGTCGCGGTCGCGCCGAGGAAGAACTTGCCCGCCGCGTCGACGCCGTACTCCGGGCCCATGAACAGCACGAAGACCGACCACAGCGTCCAGACCGAGAACCCGACGTGCTCGACGAAGATCGAGAACCACAGGTTCCGGTTGGCGATCGTCGCACCGGCGCGCTCCCAGAAGCCCTTGTCCTCGGGGTTCCAGTCCTCGATCCAGCGGCCCGCGAGCCGGGATCGTGCGGGGGGTGCGTCAGGTGCGGTCGTCGTCACGCCGGGCCTCCGAGGGGTGGTCGCTGTCGTCGGGCGTGACGCTAGGAAGGGCCCGTTACCGCACGGTCGGCTCCGTGTGACGGGGACGAAAACCCGCACTCACCGGATGCGGGGGGCGGTGTGAGGCACCGAGGTGACGGGGTATCCGCGGCGGGAGCGGGCCAGGTCGGACCGCAGGCGGGTGGTCGGGCGTGCATCCGGTGCGCAGGCGGAGCGTCCTGCTCGCCGCCCTGACCACGACCGCTTGTACCGACCGAGGAGGCCCGGACCAGGTGAGCGCGTTCCCCCGATCCGCCGACGGACCCGCCCGGATCGACGCGCGCCCGCCCGCCACCGCACCCGCACCCGCCGCGCCACCGGGCACCCACGCCCTGGACCTGGGACCGGGGCCGGAAGTGCTGCTGCACGTCCCACCCGGGCTGGACGCGGCACCCGCCCGCCTCGTGCTCACCCTCCACGGCGCAGGCGGCGATGCCCGCGCCGGACTGGGCCCGCTCCTCCCACTGGCCGACGCCCACCGGCTCCTGCTGCTGTCCCCCAGCTCACACGACAGCACCTGGGACGTCATCCGCGGCGGCTGGGGACCGGACGTCCGACGGATCGACGACGCCCTCGAGCAGGTGTTCACCGGCTACCCGGTCGACCCCACCCGGGTCTGTGCCAGCGGCTTCTCCGACGGCGCCTCGTACGCGCTGTCCGTCGGACTCGCCAACGGGGACCTGTTCACCCACGTCATCGCGTTCTCGCCGGGGTTCGTCGCGCCCGTGGACCGCGTCGGCGCGCCACAGGTGTACATCTCGCACGGCCGCTCCGACACCGTGCTGCCGATCGACCGCACGACCCGGCGGATCGTGCCACGGCTGCGAGCCGCGGACGTCCCGGTCGACGTCCACGAGTTCGACGGGCCGCACATCGTGCCGACCGAGATCGCCGAGGAGGCGGTGCGGTGGTTCGTGGGGTGAGCGGCGGGGTCAGAGCACCGCGGTGACGAGCCGCGCAGCGCGCTCCAGCCCCGCGAGGGTCTGCGGCGAGCCCTCCGGGTGCTGCGCGTGCAGGGCGAGCCGGTGCAGCACGGCACGCAACATCATCTGCGGCCACTCCTCGAGGTGCGCCCACCGCTGCAGCAGGCTCTCCTCCGCCCCACCCCAGGCGAGCGCGTCGACCACCACGACCGCCGCCGCCCACTCCTTCGGCCGCCAGCACGGCACCAGGTCGATCAGCGCGGGCACGCCGACCTCGTCGAACAGCACGGCCCCGAACAGCTCCGGGTGCACCACCTGCGACATCGCCCGGACCGGCCTGCGGTACTGCGCGAGCTGCGCGTACAGCTCACCGCCCTTGTGCGGGTCGAGCGCGAGCCTGCGCTCCCCGAATGCGCCGGCGGCCGACCGCGTGAGCAGATCGTCGCGGTCGTCCAGCAGCCGCGGCCGCGGCAGCGTGGCGGTGGCCGCGTGCAGCCGGGTGGCCGCGCCGATCACGCCGTCGTAGCGCGGCTCCAGCACGCCGGGCACGAAACGGCACGCCGCCCAACCGGCCACCACCCACCGTCCGTCCGACGACCGGACCGGGCGCGCGAGCCGCAGCCCGTCGACCTCGAGCGTGTCGAGCACGCTCGCCGACCACGCGGCGACGGCGTTGTCCGGCACCGGCCGGATCAACACGTCGGCGCAGTGCCAGGCGCGTCGACCGGCCCACTCCACCGGCCTCGGTTCGACATCGGCAACACCGAAGGCCATCCGGACGTGCGGCGGCAGGATCGCCCCGGCCGGGCCGGCAGGCGGGAGGACGGGCGCTGCGGTCACGATCGGCACGCTACCGGCGCGCGCCGACGGAACGGGGCTGCCACGCGGAGCACCGGGCAGCCCCGACCGGGTCGAGTCAGTCGTCGGAATCCGACGATCCGGAGCTGACGGTCACCGATTTCCTCGACGAGCCGTCCGAGGATTCGCGCGATGCGGTGAACCCGTCCTTCGAGGTGGTCAGGCTGCGCGTGCCGGAGTCGTCCTTGCGGGTGATGGTGGTGCTGTCGCCGTCCCGCCGGACGGTGATGTCCTTCGAGCCGCCGTCCGATCCGTCCTTGCCCGCGCTCGACCCGTTCGAGTCGCGCTTGCCCGAGTCCGCCTTCTTCGCGTCCGACGGGGCCGCGTCCGGCTTCTTCGACCCCGACGACCGGTCCGCCGACCGCTGCGAGTCCTTCTTGTCGTCCTCGGATCGGCTCGAGCCCGACTTGTCCGAGCCCGACTTGTCCGAGCCCGACTTGTCCGAGCCCGACTTGTCCGAGCCCGACTTGTCCGAGCCCGACTTGTCCGAGCCCGACTTGTCCGAGCCCGACTTGTCCGAGCCCGACTTGCCGGCGTCGGTCCTCTTCGCCTCCGAGGACTTGTCCGCACCCGACCGCCCGGAGTCCTTCTTCTCGTCGTCGGACCGCTCCGAGCCCGACTTGGACGAGTCCGACTTGCCGGATTCCGACTTGCCCGATTCCGCCTTCTTCCTCGACTCGCGCTGCTTCTTCGACTCGGGCCGGTCGGACGTGGATGAGTCCGACGTGGCCGAGTCCGCCTTCTTCGCGCCCGACGACCCGTCCGAACCCGACCGCTCGGACCCCTTCTTCCCCTCCTCGGACCGGTCCGAGCCCGACTTGGACGACTCCGACTTGCCCGACTCCGACTTCTTCGCCTCCGACGACCCACCGGAACCCGACCGCTCTGAGCTCTTCGTCTCGTGGTCGGACCGGTCGGAGCCGGATTTCTCCCCGTCCTTCTTCCCGGAGTTCGAGCCCGACTTCGCGTCCTTCTTCTTCTCGTCGGCGTGGTCCGAGCCCGATCCGCTCGGCCGCCGCTTCTCGGACTTCTCGTCCGACCCGTCCGCATCCGCCTTCTTCTTCGCGTCCGCCTTCTTCGCGCCCGAGGACCGGTCCGGCTGCTCTTCGCTGTCGCCCGACGTCCCCGAGCCGGACAGATGCCCCGCCTCGCGCAGCGCCGCCTCGACCTCCGGAGCCGCGAGCTTCCCCCCGGGCACCGATTTCACAGCGGCCAGCACGAACTCGGCCGCGGCCTCCTCCGTGCGGGAGCGGTCGCCGCCCTTCCGGTCGCCCTGCTTCTCGTCCGCGCGCTCCTCGCCGCGCTCGGACGCGTCGCCGCCGTCGTCGCCCCGTGACCCGGAGCGGTCCTCGGCCCGGTCTCCGGACCTCCGGTCCACTTCCTTGCGGTCCTCGTCGGCCTTGCCGCGGGCTTCCTTGCGGTCGCCTTCCTTGCGGTCAGTTTCCTTGGGGTCCGGCTTTTTCCGGTCCGCTTCCTTGCGGTCCTCGGCGGCCTTGCGGTCCGACTCCTTGCGCTCCGACTCCTTCGAGTCGGAGCGCTTCCGGTCCGAGTCCTCCGCCCCGCCACCGCCCGACAGCACTCCGCCCACGACCTCGACGACACCGCCGACCGGATTCCCGCGCCGCTCGGACTCCTCCTCCCCCTCGCCCGCGCGTCCGGCCTTCTCCGTCTTCTTCTCCGCCACCTTCTCGGCTGCCCCAGCCGCCTTCGCGTCCCGGTCGTCCTTCCGGTCGGAGTCCTCCCGGTCCTGCTCCTCGCGGTCCAGACGCTCCAAACCCGAGCTTTTCCGGTCCGAGTCCTCCGCCTCGCCACCGCCCGAGAGCACCCCGCCCACGACCTCGACCACGTCGCCGACCGGGCCCCGACGCCGCTCCGACTCCTTCTCCGCTGCCTCGGCCGCCTTCGCGGCCCGGTCACCCGTCCGGTCGGACTCCTCGCGGTCCTGCTCCTCGCGGTCCGGACGCTCCGAGTCCGAGCCCTTCCGGTCCGAGTCCTCCGCCTCCCCGCCGCCCGACAGCACCCCGCCCACGACCTCGACCACCCCGCCGACCGGGCCCCGACGCCGCTCCGACTCCTTCTCACCCTCGCCCGCCCGCGCGGCCTTCTCCGCCGCCTTGTCGGATGCCTCGTCCGACGCCTTCTCCGCCACCTGCCGCTGCTGCTCGCGCGGATCACCGTCGGTGTCCCGGTCGCGGTCCCCGGTCAGCGCCCCACCGACCGCGCCGACCACCTCCCCGACCGGGCCGCGGCCCTCCTCCGCATCCGGTGGCCCGACCGGCTCGCCGGGCCCGTCCGCATCGCGGTCCCGCCCGGCGTCGCCGCCCAGCACCCCGCCGACGGCATCGGCGATGTCCCCGACCGGACCCCCCGCCTCCGGGCGCTGCCGTTCATCCGCGCGCTGCCCGGGCCGGCGCTCCGCGGGCGCGGCCGGTTCGGCCACGTCCGGGCGGCCCCGCCCGGCCGCGGGTGTCCGCCTCGAGGGGCCCGCCGCGAGCGCCGTCGGCGGCTGCTCGTCCCGGTCGCCGTCGGCTCGGACGTCGGGGACGTCGGGGCGCTCCGCCGACTCGTCCCCGGGGCCGCGGGGATCCGGCGGCGCGCCCGTGTCGGTGTCCTGGCGCTCCTCGTCCTGCTGCTCCTCACGCGCGAGCGCGTCCGGGCGCGGCGGGATGGCGCTGCGCTCCTGCTCCTTATTCGGGCCGCCGTCGCCGCGGACGACCTCCAGCACCCGGTTGCTGACCTCGGCGGTCTCCTCGCCGTCGTCGGGAAGCGGGGCGCGCATCGCGCTCTCCACGCCCTTCTCGAGGCTCTCCACCTCCGCGCGCTTCGCCTCGCGCTGGCGCAGGCGCAGGTCGCGCTGCTCGTCGAGGGCGGCGATCACGGACGCCTGCTCCGGGGACCGGTCCGGCTCCGGCGGCACGTCCTCGAGTGCCTCCTCGACGGCCTCGAGGTGCTGTTCGGTGGCCTTCAGCTCGTTCTTCGTGCGGTCCAGCGACCGGTAGGTGTCGATCTGGGACTGGATCGTCGCCTTCCGTCGCTCGAGCAGCTCCTTGCGCTCCACCATGGCCTCCACCGGCGGGGGCGGCGTGGCGCGGCGCTCCTCCGGCAGCCGGTTCCACGCCTCCTCGGCCTGCGCGATGGTGTCCAGCTGGCGGTTGAGCGAGGTCAGCGTGACCTGGGCGCGGGCCACCCACTGCTCCTCGGCACCCGGGCGCGGCGCGGCCTGCGCGGGCGCCGCGGCGGGCGGCGACACCGGTTCCGATGCGGTCACCGCGTAGCTGCCGGCCAGGATCCCCACCGCACCGAGCACGGCGACAGCCCGCCGCCTACGCGGCAGCGGTTCGTTCAGCCGCGGGCTGCGCGGCCGGTCCGGCCGGGCCCGGGCCGACGCGCGCTCCCGCCGCAACGCCGCACGGGCCGGTTCGGGACGGGGTGCGGGCTCGGACGTCGCAGGACGGGAACCGGTAGACGCCTCCTCCGCGGGCTCCTGCAGCCACGGAAGGGTCTCCGCGAGACGCGCGTCCTGCGCCGCCTGTGCCAGCGCCCGGCGCGCCTGCCGGGCCGCCGCCCGATGTGCCGCAGTGCAGTATCGCCGGGGCGGCCGCCCCGGGATGTCCTCAATCACCGCGTCGCACCCGGGCAGGGCGCAGCGTCTCGCGTTCTCGTCCACCAATGCGACCCCCATCGCCGGGGGACGAAGACACGCCGAGTACGGCGGTGCTCCGTCCGGTCACCGTGGCTGCGCCGCGAACGCATCCCACCACCACGGCGCCGCAGCTCCGTCTTGATCTTCCGGAGAGGGAACGCTACTCGGACGGGTGAATGCTTGTCACTGCTCCAATAGGAGCGCCATCCACAGGCCGACGTGACACTGCGTATACGTTTCCGGTGGCGACGGTCGCTGGTGCACATGTCGTCGTCACATACGCAGACGGCGCCCGCCGGGAATCGTCTCCCGGCGAGCGCCGTCTGCGGTCGAAGAGGTGTCAGTACACGGGCTGCGAGGGGTCGACCTGCTTCACCCAGGCGAGCACGCCGCCGCCCACGTGCACGGCGTCGGAGAAACCGGCCTTGTGCAGCGCGGCGAGCGCCTCGGCGGAGCGGACACCGGACTTGCAGTGCAGCACCACCGGCTTGTCCTGAGGAATCTCCGCCAGCGCCTCACCCGAGAGGATCCGGTCCTTGGGGATCAGCACCGCACCCGGAATGTTGACGATCTCGTACTCGTTCTGCTCGCGGACGTCTATCAGCGCGAAGTCCTTGCCCGCGTCGATCATCTCCTTGAGCTCGAGCGCCGTGATCGTGCTGCCCGCCGCGGCATTCTGCGCGTCGTCGGACACCACACCGCAGAACGCCTCGTAGTCGATGAGCTCGGTGATCTTCGGCGTGTTCGGGTCCTTGCGGATCTTGATGGTCCGGTAGCTCATCTCCAGGGCGTCGTAGACCATCAGCCGACCCAGCAGCGGCTCGCCGATGCCGGTGATCAGCTTGATCGCCTCGTTCACCATGATCGAGCCGATCGACGCGCACAGGACGCCCAGCACGCCACCCTCGGCGCACGACGGCACCATCCCGGGGGGCGGCGGCTCGGGGTAGAGGTCGCGGTAGTTGAGGCCCTTGCCGTTCGGCGCGTCCTCCCAGAACACCGACGCCTGGCCCTCGAAGCGGAAGATCGAGCCCCAGACGTAGGGCTTGCCGAGCAGCACCGCGGCGTCGTTCACCAGGTAGCGCGTGGCGAAGTTGTCGGTGCCGTCGAGGATCAGGTCGTAGTCGCGGAAGACGTCGAGCACGTTGCTCGAGTCCAGCCGCGTCTGATGCAGCCGCACCTCGACGAACGGGTTGATCTCCTTGATCGAGTCACGCGCCGACTCGGCCTTCGGCTTGCCGACGTCGGACTGGCCGTGGATCACCTGTCGCTGCAGGTTCGACTCGTCAACGACGTCGAACTCGACGATGCCGAGCGTGCCCACACCCGCCGCCGCCAGGTACAGCAGCGCCGGGCTGCCGAGCCCACCGGCGCCGACGACCAGCACCTTCGCGTTCTTGAGCCGCTTCTGACCCGCCATGCCGACGTCCGGGATGATGAGGTGGCGGCTGTAGCGCTCCACCTCTTCCTTCGTCAGCTCGGCGGCCGGCTCCACGAGCGGCGGTAGCGCCATTTGCTAGCTCCTCGAATCGTTCGACTGGCTGGCTCTGCCGGTGCCAACGTCGGCCACCGGCCCGTTCTTCCCGCGGTGGCCCCTATGTGGCCCAGCGCCCCACGGCGACGTCGTCCCAGAGGCCGGCGACGGCGCGTGCCACGAGGTCCGGGGCCTCCATCTGGGCGGTGTGTCCCACGTCGGGCAGCATCAGCAGTCGCGCACGCAGCGCCGACGCGGTCCGGCGGGCCAGGCGGGGTGCCACGAGCCGGTCCCGCTCCCCCCAGGCCACGAGGGTGGGCGCCTGCACCCTGGCCGCCACCGACCACAGCGACTCGCGGCGCCACCAGCTCGACACCATCGCCCGGCCGGTGCGCTCGGCGGCCTCACGGGCCCACTCCAGCTTGCCCCGCTCGGCGAACTCGGCCGCCGCCTCCGCCAGCCGGTGCTCGGGCACCAGGCTCGGATCGGCGAAGCACAGCCGCACCACCTGCTCGACGCGGGCGCGGGGGTCCATGGCGGCCAGCTCGGCGCGGAACCGCTTGCCGACGACGGGCAGCAGCGCCAGCAGCAGCCGCGGGTCGGACACCCGCCGCGGATCGGGCCGCCGGTCCGGCATCGCCGGCGAGACGAGGGTGAGGGTGCGGACGAGCTCCGGACGCCGGGCGGCCACCGACATCGCCACCGCCCCGCCGAACGAGTTGCCGACCAGGTGCACCGGCCTGCCGCGCCCGGCCAGGAAGCACAGGAGCGCGTCGGCGTGGCCCGCGGGCGAGTAGTCGCGCGACGCGAGCGGCCGCGACAGCCCGAACCCGGGCAGGTCGACGGCCGTGCCCGCGGCCCGCGTCGAGAGCAGCGCGGCGAGGTCGGTCCAGTTCGTGGCCGACCCGGACAGCCCGTGGACGTAGACGGCGGGCACGTCGTCCGGGCCTGGGGTCTCCCGCACGTGCAGGGCCACCCCGCCCGAGGTGACCTCGCGCCCCGGCCACGGGGTGCGGTGCGGGTCGCGGACGGGCAGCGTCGCCGGATCGGCGAGCGGGACGTCGGGCTGCTCAGCGGGCACCGACGCGGCCCGGCTGCCGACGAACGGGCGCGCGAACGACGGGACGGCCGAGGACATCCGTCGAGGATGACTCGCCGGGCCCGCTCGTCGCCACTTCCCGTGGCGAGGCTCGCCCCGACGGGCACCTCGGCGAGCCGGGACCGCGGTGCCCGCGAGTCGGGCGACCCGTGCCCGCGAGTCGGGGCCTGAAGGTGCACGAGTCGGGCGATCCCTGCGCATGCGGCGGGCCGGTCGCGCACCGTGGCGGATCCATCACGTGTCGCGCGCGTTGTACCGGAAGAGATGGACGCGCGAGGAGGGCGGTATGGACGGCGCTGCCCGCTCGGCGCGCCTTCTCGCGGTCCTGGCGCTCGTCTTCGCGGTGACGTGGACCGCCGGCGCGGCCGGGCGAGTTCCCGACCCGCCCCCGCCCGCCGCGGACGTCGCCCCGGTCCTCCCCGCCACGGTGGACGACCGCAGGACACCGGATGCCGGTGCGCTCGCGGTGCGTGGTCTCGCCGCGACCGCGGCCGGGTACGCGCTCGTGCCGCACGCCACCACGTTCACCCCGGGAAAGGCGGGCGAGTTCGCGTTCACCGTCACCGGCCCCGGCGGTCGCCCGGTCACCGCCTTCGCCGTCGTCCACGGACACCCGATGCACCTCGTCGTCGTGCGCCGCGACGCGGCGGGATACCAGCGCCTGCACCCCACACTCGGAGCCGACGGCGGGTGGCGCGTTCCGCTCGTGCTGCCCGCCGCGGGCGTCTACCGCGTCTACGCCGACTTCGTCCCCGTCGGCGGACCGCCGCTCGTGCTCGGCACCGACGTGTTCGCACCGGGCCACTTCGCCCCGATCGAGTTCGCCCCGTCGCGCGTGGCGCAGGTGGACGGCTACCAGGTCCGCCTCGACGGCGAGCTCGTGGCGGGCGCGGCCTCCCAGGTCTTCGCGACGATCAGCCGCGGCGACGCGCCGGTCACCGACCTGGAGCCGCACCTGGGCGCGTTCGGCCACCTCGTCGCGCTGCGCCGGACCGACCTCGCGTACCTGCACGCGCATCCCGCCGCGGCGCCCCCCTCGCCCGCCGCGCAGGCGGGCCCGGGCATCGCGTTCCCGGTGGAGGTGCCCTCGCCGGGGCACTACCGGCTCTTCCTCGAGTTCCGGCACGGCGGAACCGTGCGGACGGCCGAGTTCACCGTCGACACCCGGGACGGCGCGTGACCCGGGCCGAGGTGCCGGCCGCCGCGATGTCCGTGGCGAGCGAGCCGCTGCGGGAACGCGTGGCCGTCTGCGGCGCGCTCGCCGCGCCGGTCGTCGCGATGGCGGCGGTGCCCGCCCTCCGGTTCCCCGACTGGCCGTGGGTCTGTCTCGTGCTGACCGCGCCCGTCGTCGTGTGGGGCGGCCTGCCGTTCCACCGCGGCGCCTGGGCGGCCCTGCGCCGCGGCGCGGTCACCGCGGACTCGGTGGCCTCGCCGGCCGTCGTCGCGGCGCTGGGCTGGTCGCTGGCCGCGCTGCTGTCCGGCGACGGTTTCGGCCCCGCCCGCCTGCTGGCCGTGGCCGCCGGGGTCACGGTGCTCGTGCTGGCCGCCCGCCACGGCGCGGCCCGGGTCGGGAGCCGGCTGGGTCCCGACGACGGGCCCGCGGCCCGCGCCGTCGTCCCGCACGTCGTCGTCGTGCTCGCTGTGGGAGCGCTGGGGTTCGCGCTCGGCGCGGGCGCGGACGGCTCGTCTGCCACCTCGGCCGCGATCGCGGTGCTGGTCGTCGGGTGCGCGGTCGGACCGGCCACGTCCGTGCCGCTGCTGGCAGGCACCGGTCGCGCAGCCCGCCTCGGCATCGGCATCGGGGACCGGCGGACGCCGGCGGCGGCGCGGCGCGCGGACACGGTCGTGCTCGGCCCGGGGATCCTGACCAGCGGTGAGCGCACTCTCGTCGAGACGGCCGTCGCCGAGGACGCGGACGCCGGCGAGGTGCTGCGCCTCGCCGCGGCCGTCGAGCAGGAGTCCGCGCACCCGCTGGCACGCGCGGTCGTGCGCGCCGCGGATGCCGACGGGCGGCTGCCGGGCGTGGCCGACTTCGACGAGGTGCCCGGCCGCGGCGTCCGCGGCGTGGTCGCCGAGGTCCACGGCGACACGGTCGTCGCGCACGCCGTACTCGTCGGGCATCCGGCGTTCCTGGCCGAGCACGACGTCGCGCTGCCCCCCGACCTCTCCGCCGCGCAGGCCGCCGCGACGGCAGCCGGTCACACCCCCGTGGCGGTCGCGTGGGACGGGGTGGCGCGCGGGCTGCTCGCGGTCGGTCACGCCGTGCCGCACACCGCCGCGCGTGCGGTGCGCAGGCTGCGGTCGCTCGGCCTCGCGTCCGTGCTGGTCACCACCGGTTCCCCGGCCGCGGCGCGGTCGGTCGCGGAACAGGCCGGCATCGACGCGGACGCGGTTGTCGCCGACGTGCCGCCCGGCGGGCGGACGTCCGTGGTCCGGCGGCTGCAGGCCGAGGGCCGGACGGTGGCGGTGCTCGTCGGCGGTGAGGATGCCGCGCCCGTCGACGCCGACCTCGTCCTGGTCGCCGGCCGCGGAACCGACCCTGCCACCGGGTCGCCCCTGCTCGCTCTGCCCCGCGACGACCTGCCGGCTGCGCTCGACGCGATCCGGCTCGTCCGCCGCACGGCCGCGGTGGCCCGGGACGTCCGCGGCTGCGGTCTCGCCGTCGCCGTCGCCGCGCTGCCCCCGGCCGCGGCGGGCCTGCTCGACCCGGTGCTCGCCGCGGCCGCCGTCGCGCTGGTCCCGGTGTTCGCGCTGCTCGACAGCACGCGGCTGTGGCTGTTCCGGCCGACGAGGTGACCACGACCGGGTCCCGGACGCCCGCACGTCGTCCTACCCACGGGTAAGGTGTGCTTCCCGCCCGATCGGGTGGGCGAAGGGAGGGGCGACCGCATGACCGAGGCATCCGCACCGGTACACCGCGGCACCCGGCTGTCGCGCAGCGCACGCCGCGCCCAGCTGCTCCTGGCGGCTCGGGACGTGTTCGCGGCGCACGGATACCACGCCGCCGCGATGGACGACATCGCGGAGCGGGCAGGCGTGAGCAAGCCGGTGCTGTACCAGCACTTCCCCGGCAAGCTCGAGCTGTACCGGGCGCTGCTCACCACCTACGCGGACGAACTGGTCGACCGCGTCGAGCAGGCGATCGCCCGGACCACCGACAACGAGGAGCGGGTCCACGCCGCCGTGGCCGCGTACTTCGACTTCGTCGCCGGTGAGGGCAAGGCCTACCGGTTGGTCTTCGAGTCGGACCTGCGGGGCGAGCCGGAGGCGGCCGCGGTGGTCGACGGCGCCACCCGCCGCTGCATCGACAGCGTGGCCGCCGCCGTCACCACCGACGCCGGACTGGACTCCGCCCGCGCGCGACTGCTCGCCGTCGGCCTGGTGGGGCTGAGCCAGGTGGCCGCGCAGTATTGGCTCGACGCCGACCAGGTCGTCCCGCGGGACGAGGCCGTGGCGCTGATGTCCAGCCTCGCCTGGCGTGGCCTGGCAGGCTTCCCGCTCATCCACGGCTGACCCGCCCCGCGCCGCGGCGGCGTGCGTCAGCGTCTCGACACGACCCGGTCGATCAGCCCGTACTCGGCGGCTTCGGCGGGTGTGAACCAGCGGTCCCGGTCGAAGTCGGCGACCACCCGATCCACGGGCTGCCCGGTGTGCCGCGCGGTCACCTCGGCGATTCGCCCCTTGAGCCGACGCAGCGCCTCCGCCCGGATGACGATGTCGGACTCCGTGCCGCCCGCCCCGCCCGAGGGCTGGTGCATCATCACCTCGGCGTGCGGCAGTGCGAGCCGCTTGCCCGGTGCGCCCGCGGTGAGCAGGACCTGCCCCATCGACGCCGCCATCCCGGACGCGACCGTGGAGACGTCGGGCTCGATCGCCTGCATCGTGTCGTAGATCGCCATTCCGGCGAACACGGAACCGCCGGGCGAATTGATGTAGAGCGTGATGTCGGCCTGCGGGGGCCTTATTCATAAGCCGCGAAGAAGAATAGTCCGACAATGGCTTTGACTGCGCTCGGGTACTTGCTGATCGGTGCGCGGTATCGGCCGCCTTCTTCGCTGAGCATCCGCCACGTCTTGAGATGA